>NZ_CP064188.1:650636-975955 GCF_015353075.1 Rhizobium sp. 007
ATTTCGGCGCCTTGATCGGGCGCTATGGCAATCGCATCGGCGCCGCGAAGTTCACGCTCGACGGCACGCAGTACCAGCTCGCCGCCAATAACGGGCCGAACAGCCTGCATGGCGGCATGAAAGGCTTCGACAAGGTCGTCTGGGCGGTCGAGCCGTTGACCAGCGAGAGCGGCACCGCGGCACGGCTCAGCTATACGAGCAAAGATGGCGAGGAAGGCTATCCCGGCACGCTTGCGGTCGAGGTCGTCTATACTCTCACCGACGACAACGAGCTGCGCATCGATTACGAGGCGACAACGGATAAACCAACCGTGGTTAATCTCACGAGTCACTCCTACTTCAATCTCGCCGGCGACGGTGTGGGCGGGATCGGCGATCACATCCTCACGATCAACGCCGATCGCTACACGCCGGTCGATGCGACCTTGATCCCGACCGGGGAGCTCGCTTCTTGTGACCGGCACGCCGTTCGACTTCCGCCAAGGGATGCCGATCGGCGCACGCATCCGCGCAAACGACCCACAGATGGTCTATGGCCGCGGATACGATCACAACTTCGTGCTGAACAAGTCAGAAAGCGGGCTTTCGCTTGCCGCGCGAGTCTACGAGCCTCGTTCGGGCCGGATCATGGAGATATCGACCACCGAGCCCGGCATCCAGTTCTACAGCGGCAACTTCCTCGATTCGACGCTCGTCGGCGCGGCCGGTCAGCAATACCGCCAGACTGACGGCTTCTGCCTCGAGACGCAGCACTTCCCGGATTCGCCGAACAAGCCGTCCTTTCCGACGACGGTGCTGAAACCGCAGGAGACGCTAAAGTCGACTACGGTGCACAAATTCACCACCGATGAATCCTAGAGCTACCGGTGCGTGCATTCCTGGTTACTGTACCGATCGGACGGAGCCCATCGCGGATCAGGTGCGCACGGGCCAAGCGGCGACCATCGGCGAAGGAAATGCCGTCTGGTCGTTCGTCCACATCGATGACGCGATCGCCTCGCTTACGGCCGAGCCGGGGCTACAATGTCGTCGATCACGATCCCCTGTCCGTGGCCGACCGAATGCCTGCCGCCCTCGCCCGGTGGGTCTGTGCGGCGGAGCCTCCGCACGTGAGCGTCGAGGGCGCGCTGAAATCGGCGGGCGAGGAAGCGGTCTACTACCACACCCGCCTGACTGCAACCTCCAACAGCCGTGCGAAGGCGCAACTCGGCTTCGCGCCGCGGCCGCTCCAAGGGTGCTTGATGCATTTCCGCCCATGGAGGTCGACGAATTCGGACTGCGCTTTGCGCCGTTGCACCTAAGCGCGGGCCGACTATGACCATCGCAATGGCTTTCTTGGTCCGATAGAAGAGAGCTCTGATCGCACTGCCCCCGCGGAAAATAATCGCCTGCACCGGGTACCTCATCGGGGGCAGGCGCTCTCCAGGAGTGGCACAAACCATTGCTGATCTGTATTCACTCCTAGGCAAGCTCGAAACCCGCGCATCTCGCTTCCACCTTGATGGCAATCCCCGTCAAACCCACGCAAGAAGTGATCCATGGACATCAATCAGGTCAGGTACTTTCTCAATTTGGCGGAAACCTTGAATTTCACCGAAGCCGCACGTCGAAGTGGTGTCTCGCAGCCAAGTCTCACTCGAGCAATCCAGCGTCTAGAGGAGGAATTGGGCAGTCCACTGATCTATCGCGATGGCAAGGACAGCCGCCTTACCGCGCTTGGCCGCGACGTCCAGGCCGAGTTCATGCGGATTGAACTCGCGCTTCGAAACGTGCTCGAGCATTCCGAGAGCACGGTGCTCGGCCGACGCCGTATTCTCGACATCGCTGTTGCCCCAACCATTGGCCCCGCTGCCTTTGCCGCATTCTTCGACGACGCGCTTGGAAAGCTTCCTTCTATAAAGATCAACATGCATCAGCTGTTGGCTGGAGAAAGTGCGGACGAAGTGCTCTCGGGCAAGTACCACGCCTGCATCCTGCCGCGGGCGCCGCGTCCCAACCCCAAGCTCAACGTCGTGCCGCTGTTTTCCGAGCGATTCCTCCTTGCCTGCGCGCAGAGCCATCCGCTGGCGGGCAAAGATGTCGTCAGTACCGAGGCAATTGCCGCCTATCCTTACGTCGACCGGCTGGCCTGCGAGTTCCACACCGAGATCACCGAGCACCTGATGGACCATGATGCGGTCATGCAACCGCGCTTCAGTGCCGAGCGCGAGGACTGGGTCCAGCAAATGGTAGCCGAAGGCCGCGCGATCTGCATCATGCCCGAGCGGTCCGTCGTCGTGCAGGGCATAGCGACACGCCCGGTTGAAGGGATATCATTGGAACGCGAACTGGTATTCGTGACGGTCTCCGGTTCCGGTACGCCGCTCGAGATCCGCAAGATCGCGCAGATGGCAGCTCGGCACAACTGGGCGTAAGCGGGCAGAACTGTCCTGATCGTACGGCTATTGAATCTATACACAGCTGATATTGGGAATCCCCGTGGGCCTTCGCCATATTCAGGCAACAAATCCGAGAACGGAGATAGGCAATGACCTACGCAAAGACCGACGAAGCGGTTAGCAAACTCACGTCCGAGCAATATCGGGTGACCCAGCAAAACGGCACCGAACGCCCCTTTACAGGGGATTATCATGACAACAAGAGGTCGGGGATCTATGTCGACATCGTTTCCGGCGAGCCGCTGTTTGCCTCGGCCGACAAGTTCGATTCCGGCTGCGGCTGGCCGAGCTTCACCAAGCCGATCGTGTCGGCAAACGTCAAGGAACTGCGGGATGGCTCCCACGGCATGACCCGTACCGAGGTGCGCTCCGCGCATGGCGACAGCCACCTCGGACACGTTTTTCCCGACGGTCCTCAAGACCAGGGCGGCCTACGTTACTGCATCAATTCCGCAGCCCTGCGCTTCATTCCGCGCGACGAAATGGACGCCGAGGGCTACGGTGCGTATCTCAACCAGGTGGAGGATATCTAAATGACCGAGAAAGCTGTTCTGGCTGGTGGTTGCTTCTGGGGAATGCAGGACTTGATCCGCAAGCTGCCCGGGGTCATTCAGACCCGCGTCGGCTACACCGGCGGCGATGTGCCGAACGCGACCTACCGAAATCACGGTACCCACGCCGAAGGCATCGAGATCATCTTCGATCCCGAGACGATCAGCTACAGGCGGATTCTGGAGTTTTTCTTCCAGATCCATGATCCGACGACAAGAAACCGGCAGGGCAACGATGTCGGCGCCTCCTACCGGTCGGCGATCTATTACGTTGACGACGAGCAGAAGAAAATAGCCGAGGACACCATCGCAGACGTCGACGCTTCGGGTCTTTGGCCCGGCAAGGCGGTGACCGAGGTCGAGCCGGCGGGAGATTTCTGGCAGGCGGAGCCCGAGCATCAGGATTACCTGGAGCACTATCCAAACGGCTACACCTGCCACTTCCCGCGCGCCAACTGGGTGCTGCCACGGCGGTCGGCGGCCGAGTAACCGGCCGCCTTTCTCCTGCCAGGCAGATTGGCGGAGCCCCTTCGAACCAATCCTGAAAAGTGCGGCGGATACGCCGGGCCATAACAGGAGCACGTCGTGCAGTTTGGACGCCGCCACCAAGGAGCGCCGGCAGTGCCGGGGCTCCGCTGTCACAAACATCCAGGCAAAGATTGGGCTCTGACCGAACATCTAGGTAGTCGGTCTCCGTCGCTGATGTAGAATGCTTATTTCCTCACAGCGACGGAGCATTCCCATGGCCTTCAACACGCAACGGCTTCAATTTGCCGGCCATTCCGGCGCAACCCTGGCTGCCCGCCTCGACATGCCGAACGGGCCTTTACGCGCCTACGCACTTTTTGCCCATTGCTTCACCTGCTCCAAGGATTTGGCCGCAGCTCGCCGCATTGCAGCAGAGCTTGCGCGCGAAGGTATCGCTGTCATGCGTTTTGATTTCACGGGTTTGGGATCGAGCGAAGGCGAGTTTGCTTCGACAAATTTCTCCTCCAATGTTGCCGACCTGCTTTCGGCGGCCGACTATCTTCGTCAGCACTATCGGGCACCGTCAGTGCTGATCGGCCACTCGCTCGGCGGCGCAGCGGTGCTGGCCGTCGCCAGGAACATACCTGAAGTGCGCGCCGTTGCCACGATCGGTGCGCCAGCCGATGTCGGCCACGTGTTGAAGAATTTCGGGACGAGCCTCGAGGAAATCGAAAAAAGTGGTGCGGCCGAAGTCGATCTCGCCGGGCGTACGTTCCTTCTCAGAAAGCAATTTGTCGAGGACGCGCGTGCACACCGTATCAAGGATGCGGTTGCGAGCCTAAAAAAGCCGCTCCTCATCCTTCACGCGCCGCTGGATGAGACGGTCGGAATAGAAAACGCCAACGAAATCTTCCTCGCGGCCAGACATCCCAAGAGCTTCATCTCGCTGGACAAGGCCGATCACCTGCTCACTGACATCGAGGACGCAGCCTTCGCCGGACGGGTCATATCGGGATGGCTGACCCGTTATCTCGCCGCCGACACGCCGCAGGGCACGGGGGTGATCGAACATGTCCGCGTGACGGAAACGGGCGAAGGCAAGTTCCAGAATTCGGTTCAGGCGGGCAGCCATCGGCTTTTCGCAGATGAACCCGGAAACCTGGGCGGGCTCGATACCGGGCCATCGCCCTATGATTTCCTGTCGATCGCACTTGGCGCCTGCACCTCGATGACGCTGCGTATCTATGCCGATCACAAGAAGCTGACGCTGGGGCGTATCGGCGTTGACGTCTCGCATGCCAAAATTCATGTCAAGGACTGCGAGGACTGCACCGAAGCGGAACGCCGCGGTAGCGGCAGGATTGATCGTTTCGAGCGCGTCATTTCCATCGATGGCGAGGTCTCCGGGGAGCTTCGCAGCAAGATTGCTGAAATTGCCGACAAATGCCCGGTCCATCGCACGCTCGAAGCTATGGCGAAGATAAAAACGATCGTGAAATAAGAAAGGTCGACAAGCACTTCGCGGGCGCGCTGGGTCTGACGCCCGCACGCGCGTCCTCGTCATCGAACGCGGCACCAGCGCGCTCGGTCCCTTGACGACCTAAGGTACGCTCCAATGAAGTTCAGCCACCTGGAACAATGGGCACGTCTGCGAGTTTGATTGCCACTTCACGAACGCGTGAAAAAAGGAAACTCTCATGACCGAACCCGTTTCATCCGTGGCGCACATTCATACGCGCGACGATAACCCCTACCTCACCGCAGCCTTCAACAAGGTCTCCTGGGGCGCCGTGTTCGCCGGCGTCGCAGTGGCACTTGTGGTCCAGCTCTTGCTCAACCTCCTGGGTGCCGGCCTCGGCGCCGCCGTCATCGATCCCGCTTCGAGTGATAATCCGAGTGCGACAACGCTCTCGGTCAGCACGGCAATCTGGTTCGTCGTCAGCGGCCTCATCGCATCCTTTGCCGGCGGCTACATTGCCAGCCGGTTGTCCGGACGCCCCCTTCGTTCAACGGGATCTCTTCATGGCGTCACGTCGTGGGCTGTCACCACGCTGGTTGTCGTCTATCTTCTGACCACATCCGTCGGCGCGCTCGTCGGTGGCGTCTTCTCTGGTTTGGGCGGCATCGTCTCCAGCGCCGGATCCACGGTGGCCACAGCCGCCACGACTGCAGCTCCGGCACTTGCGACGGCCACCGATCCAATGGCCGGCGTCGAGCAGAGCATCCGCGACGCAAGTGGCGGCAACGATCCAGCAGCGCTGCGCGATGCCGCAGTCGCCTCCGTGCGCGCAGTTCTGACAGGCGACCAAACCAAGGCAGAAGAGGCACGCAATCGCGCTGCCGACGCCATCGCCCGAGCTCAGAACATTCCTGTCGATCAGGCCAAGCAGCAGGTGGCCCAGTACGAGGAGCAGTACAAGGACGCCGTTGCCCAGGCGAAGCAGCAGGCGACCGAGGCCGCCGAAACCGCAGCGACAGCGTTCTCGGCGGGAGCGATCCTGGCATTCATCGCTCTAGCCGTAGGTGCTATCGCGGCTTGGATCGGCGGCGCCGTCGGCACGACACACGTCGTGCGGGACGAAGACGTCTACGTGACGCGCTGAACATTCCAGCCCCACGTAGACAGACCGCTCAACCGGGCGGCCCATTTGAAAGCGCGCTCTTACGTGGGTCAATAAAACGGTCATGGCGGGCCGGGACCCTTAACACTCCTGTTGCCCTGCGAACTTGGTCTGCGCCTGGGACTTAAGGATCAGCTTCGCCTTGAGCGCCGTCCCGGCCCAGGTCCCTGCGAGTTCTGGAGTTAGGAACAGATGGGTGCCGCTATCGTTATTGTTTGTTATGGAGGACGTTATGTCGAACGTTTCGAAGACAGGTACCGACACGATCAACAATGCAAGCAGCCCGACTACGTTCGGGCGTTCGGTCGAAAGCCAGGCGCAGATCGCTGACGCGGCCGCGCAGGGCGCGCCCGGCAGCGCTGGGGAACCACTCAGCATCTATCGTCTCGAACCGATCGCCGCACCGAACGATCCAAGATGGGCCAATTCTCCAGGACATGGAGTTGTCGTAGTGGCGGCGAGGACGCCAGGCGACGCACGGATCATGGCGGCGAGCCGCGAGCTGGACTTCATGGAGGTCGATGCAGCGCCTGCCGAAGACGTGACGACAGCTAATGCGAGCGCTTTCCGGGACGACAAGCTTTACACCGTAATCGAGATCGACCGTGATCGTACCGACGTTTCGCGCGGGATCCTTGATGGCGACGTCTCGGTCGATACGATCCGACCAGTGGAGCCGGACTGACGCGCTCCGATCTCCCTCCCTGAGATAAGCGGCCTTTTCCTGTTCTGATCCAAGGTGTGGATACCCCAATACCGTCCCATGTCGATAACGGGACGGCGGGAGCTGTGGCGTTCAAAGCAAGTACTTGCTGCAGCGCAGTGCGGCTGAACCGAGTTCATAGTGAAAAGCGGACTTTACCGACCACGATCGCGCTGCCAGCTTTCCACCCGATTGCCGACGGCCGGCTGCGCCCCGAAGCAAGGGAATCGCCGGCTCTTCAGGGGGAACTGACGCTCGCTGCAATGCCGTCCAATGCATCAAGCGTATCATTCGGCAGATCAAGTTCCGCCGCGGCGAGGTTCTCGCGCAGATGCGCGACCGAGGACGTGCCGGGGATCAGTAGGATGTTCGGCGCCCGACGAAGCAGCCAGGCGAGAGCGACCTGCAATGGCGTGGCGCCGAGGCGTTGAGCGGCGTCGGACAAGATAGACGACTGCAGCGGATTGAACCCGCCGAGCGGAAAGAACGGCACATAGGCGATGCCGTCGCGGGCAAGATCGTCAATCAGGGCATCGTCCCTCCGATGCGCTAAATTGTACTGGTTCTGCACGCAAACGATCTTGGCGATCCGGCGTCCTTCTGCGACTTGGTGGGGGTGACGTTGCTCAATCCGATATGTCGCACCAGACCCCGCCGCTGGAGCTCGGCCAGGGCGGTGAGCGGCGCCTCGATTGATCCCTCGGCCGGGCCATGGGCGTCGAACATGATCCGAAGGTTGACCACATCCAACACGTCGAGACCGAGATTTCGCAAATTGTCATGCACGGCCTGGGACAGTTCTTCCGGCGATAAGGCCGGGAGCCAGGATCCATTCTCGCCGCGTCGGGCCCCGATCTTGGTGACGATGACGAGATCGTCACCGTAGGGCGCGAGTGCCTCGCGGATCAGCTGGTTGGTCACATGCGGGCCGTAAAAGTCGCTGGTGTCGATGTGATCGACCCCGCGCCCCACTGCTTCGCGCAATACGGCCAATGCTGCATCACGGTCTTTGGGCGGACCGAACACGCCAGGCCCTGCAAGTTGCATGGCGCCGTAGCCGAGCCGCTTCACGGTGCGGTCGCCGAGGACGAAGGTTTCGGATTGGTTTTCGGTGCTGGTCATGATCTTTCCCCTTATCTGATCAAGGCGTAGATAGGTGTTGGCCATCCGCGCGATAACCGGATACAATCTGCACAGGCTGTGCGGAGAGGCGAACAGTGAGTGTCGATCTAGGTGATCTCAGTGCTTTCGTGGCGGTGGCGCGCGCCAAGGGCTTTCGCGACGCAGCGCGCGCAAGCGGCGCAAGCGCGTCGGGCTTGAGCGAGGCGGTGCGCCGCCTTGAGGCGCAGCTCGGCGTCAGGCTGCTCAACCGTACGACACGCAGCGTCGTCTTGACCGAAGCTGGTCACGGCCTGCTGGAGCGGCTCGGCCCGGCGTTGAGCGAGGTGGAGTCGGCCCTCGACGTGGTGAACGGCTTTCGCGATCGGCCGGCGGGTTCGTTGCGCCTGAACGTGCCGGTCAGCGCGGCGCGGCTGGTGCTACCCAGCATCGTTCCGCCATTCCTCGCAGCCTATCCTGGCATCCGCCTGGAGGTGATCGCCGAGGAGAGCTTCGTCGACGTATTGGCGGCCGGATGCGATGCCGGTATTCGCTACGAGGAGCGGCTGGAGCAGGATATGATCGCGGTGCCGATCGGGCCTCGTGTCCAGCGGTTCGCCACCGCTGCTTCTCCGGCTTACCTTGATCGCCATGGGCGGCCCGATCATCCTCGCGATCTGCTCAACCATGCCTGTATACGCGGTCGCTTTCCGAGCGGTGCGATGATGACGCCGTGGGAGTTCGAGCGCGAAGGCGAAGTCGTGCGGGTCGATCCGGAAGGTCCGTTGACCGTGGGGATTGGCGGCGCCGTCGATCTTGCCGTTGATGCCGCGATTGCCGGCGTCGGCATCGTGGGACTGTTCGAGGACTGGCTGCGGCCCTTTTTCAATAGCGGCGCCCTCGAACCCGTCCTTGAACCCTGGTGGCAGGCCTTCTCCGGGCCGTTTCTCTATTATCCCGGACGGCGCCTCGTGCCGGCGCCGCTGCGCGCATTCATCGATTTCATCAAGGCATCGGCGGACCAGCGCTGACCTTTAACGTCATATTACGAGCCTGCCGCCTGAGACCATGCGGCGCGCCTACCCGGCTGCTCTCGATCAACACTCCGGCCAGGCAGTGCGGAGCTTTGAACCAATGGCCGGCGTTTGCTCACCGTAGACGGCCCAAGGAGCGACGCCGCCGTCACAGGGCCTCTCGTCACAGGGCCTCTCGGAAAAGACGGACGATAACCGTTCAACGTCGCCGCAAATCTAATTGAGTGGTGACAATCAACTTCCCAGATGCCGGATCTTGATCGATCGTTCGAATTCGAAGACCGTCCTCGCCGACCTTCTCGATCGTCATTTTCGCTTGGCGATCCCCATAGATTGTATTGGCCCAGGTAACATCGAATTTAATCGTATTCCCGTCTCGGCTGCCCTCGAGTTTCGACGGCTTACCGGATATTCCCACATAAATGCCGGAATATGCTTCTCCAGACGCCTTGACGTTCGCGGTAAAGCTGCGCGTGACAACGGCAAACGCTCGGCATGAGCCGTTCATCGAAAAGCTGGACGATTTGGCATCGGATTGCATTTTGCACGAGACATCAACCTTGCTTCCGCCGAGCTTTGTCAGGACCGCTCCGCCGCCCGTCCACTGCCCTTCGATCGACTTCAAGAAGTCTTCTTCGGAAGCGGACGCGTTCGAAGTCAGACAGGTGGCGCAAGTTAGGGCGATGGCGGGTAATACTCGCATGACGCAGAATCCTGATGGTTGAAAATGACGAACATCCGACCGATCAACTTGTTCCACACGATCGTCATAAGCAGTTTTTAATCACGCTGGAGCAGGACGTCTTCCTCGGCAGTTCAAACGAGCAAGCAGCGCGGTGACCTGTTCGGCTATACGGTCGAAGAATTTGCGCGAACTCATTCGCGCGGGACACAGCACCGCACTGAGCTCGCGGACCGCGATGGCGGATGTTAAGCAGAGGCCTTGCGCGGGCAGCATCGCTAGATGAGCGAGCGACTTGTTCATCGGCGTCACAGCCTTTCAATTTTGTGCACCGCCTCGTCAATGATCTCCGCAACGCTGAGAAGCAATTCCTTATCCGATGTCCCCGCTAGCCTCTGGCCGAGTGCTGTCTTGAGATTCTGCATTGCGCGTCCGACAGGTCCTGCGGCGACGGAGCTGCCTCGGAAGCGCAGCGCCTCGATGCGAGCAAGGACACCCTGGGCTTCGTCAAGATGCTCATGAAGGAAACTGCGCCCTGTCTGGGTCAACGAATAGGCACGCCTTTTTTCCTGGGCTTGCCTCGATTCAATCTGGCCAAGGTCTGACATCAGCGCCAGGCGCGGGTAGACGATGCCGGAGCTTGGCGCGTAGTTGCCCCCAGACCGTGTTTTGATTTCTCGGATGAGATCATAGCCGTGCCGCGCGTCGCCATCGTCGAGAAGCAGCAGAAAAAGGAATCCCAGCTCATCGCCATCGAGCATCCTTCGAGGACTGCTCGCGGCTTGGGAGTCGTCGTTATTTGTCGTTCTCGGCATATCACACTCTTTTAAAGACTGTCTAAGACATATCTTGACATAGGCTTAAGATGAATTATCGTCGTTGGGACGGCGGCATACCGTCATCCCAATTCAACGCAGAGAAATAACATGAAAAAAATCGCCGTGCTGGTCGGATCACTCCGGCGTGACTCGATCAACAGAAGACTTGCCAAGGCACTCGCGCGCCTTGCCGAAGATCGGCTCGAATTCGATTTCATCGAGCTCAGTGAGGTTCCGATGTACAACGAGGATCTCTGGGACGATATCCCTACCTCGATTACGAGGATGAAACGACAGATCGAGCAGGCCGACGGCGTACTTTTCGTTTCACAAGAGTACAACCGGTCCTTCACAGCCGTTTTGAAGAACTCCATCGACTGGGGAACGCGGCCCTATGGCCAAAACTCCTTTGCCGGAATGCCAGGTGCCGTCGTGGGGACCTCTCCTGGCGCCATTGGAACTGCAGTCGGGCAAAGTCAGCTGAAGAGTGTACTGAACGCGGCGCACGTGATTGTGATGGGTCAGCCAGAGATCTATCTGACTTGGAAGGCCGAGCTGTTCGACGAGGACGGCAGCATCACTAACGAGAGCACCAGATCCTTCTTGCAGAACTGGGTCAGGGATTTCGAAGGATGGATCGAGCGAACTTCCCACAAGAAGTGAAAGAATCGACCCTATGATCGGTTCCGAGCCGTCGCCTTCGCCGGATTGCGCGATTCTAACCATGGCCCGCGTCTCGACCGACAATGCTTGCCGCCTGCTTAAGGATGCCGCGTTACGATGGGAAGGCTGGTACCGGGTATTGGTTTACGAACACAGCTGCACTGTCGTCTTCCCTCCGCAGATCGGGACACGAGCATGGAGCGCGCCGGCGCGCGTCACGCTTATAGCAGACGCTCAGGGCTTAAACTGTTGGATCGAAGCCGTCGATGTGTCGCAGCTCGACGAGATCATGGTGGTCATCGAGCGCCAGCTCAACGACCATCTGTCCGATGATCAGACGCTTGCTTTCGACTGGTACTGCCAGCGCTGAAGCCAGCATCGTCGGACAAAAGGCGTCGCCTCGAAAAACGACCTCCTCAAGGAAATCTAGGTCGAAGGTCGGCGCGTCGGTGCAATCAACTCTGGACGAAAGCGAAATCGATGTCGAACAAATACCGTGTAATACTTCAGCACATTGCAGACAGTGGCGAAGGATCGAGACAAGGCCGTACATTGCAGTTCGGCATTGTGAGTCATGACGATATCATCGACATCGCAGACATTGTCAGAACAAAGGCCATCGTTCCTGACGACGAAGCAAGCGTTCTTGCGGTGGGGATGAAGCTTCTTGGACAGGTTGTTTTGAAACATCGCAAGGAATTGGCCTTCGCGGATTTCTGGCCCCATTTTCGAAAGCTTTCTGAGAAGCGTAAAGCGCTCAGTTTAATAAAGGACGGCTTCGGCGAGTGCTTGCGGCGTGACCGATAGGAGCAGCATCCCATGGTTGGGCCTGACTATTTTGCTTAAAGCGCGCTAGGATCGGGGCAGGGGCGGGTCCATCGACCAGAATCGCTCCTGAGCATCACGACGGAGACGTTGTGGCGCTTGGCTGCGTCGTTTCGCCGGGAATTCCGCAAACCCCGGCAACGAGCGACCGAAACCATTGGTGGGCGGGGTGAGTGTGCAACCGTTCATGCCAGACAAGTTTGTAGACCAGCTTCTCGGTTTCGAAGGGCAAGGAGCGGACCACCAACTCATGCTGCGCGGCAAACCTGTGGTCGGGTCCGTTGATGAAGCCGCTTGGCACGCAGGTCAGGAGGTCGCTTTGCGCGACGATCCGCAAGGCATCAGCAAAATGGTTGACGACGGTGACGATCATCCGCGTACGACCATGAAGGCTCAGCCAGCCATCCACCGCGCCAAGATCCATTCCCGACGGTGTCACCAGCATGTGAGAAGCCGCCACAAACTGATCAAGCGTCATCCCTCGCTCCAATGCGTGTTCGCGCCGCATGACACACACGTAGTGATCCGTACGAAGACCCTGCACATGGATACCACGTGGAAGCGCTGGAAACATGCCGACTGCACAGTCAAGCGTACCGCGCTCGATGCCGTCGAGGGAGGTGGTATTGGTGTGGAAAGTAAACGCGACCCGGGCATAAGGGGCCATGGCCCTCAGTTTCAACGCGATGCCGGTGACTGCTTCCGACGCCAGGCTGTCCGTAACCGCAATCCGGAAGCTGGTCGGGTCCGAGCGCGGATCAAAATTCTCGGGTGCGATCGATGCTCGGATCACCGCCAGCGAATGATGAAGCTCGGGCCAGATCGCCAGCATCCGTGATGTAGGCTGGACGCCGTCGGCGACCTTGAGGAACAACTGGTCGCGCGTCAGCTTTCGAGCGCGGCGAAGCGCGTTGCTGACGGCCGGTTGGCTCATTGCCAGGCTGGCTGCTGCGCGCGTGACGTTTCGTTCCAACATAATGGCTTCGATTACCACGAGCAAGTTGAGGTCGAGCCGCATGTTATTCACCTCGGTGATAATGGTACCTTGGGAATCTAAATTGGACCATCCAGTTCTTTTGGGCAACTCTGTGCAAAGAGAGTTCCGCCTAAGCTTTGTATCAATACGCGCTTGCAATCGAAGACTGCGCCCAGATGCTGTAAGGATTTTCTTCATGAATGATGCTGCTGCAGGAGACCTGCTGCCGAAGCTGACCGGAAAGATCAGCCCCGATCGTATTCGTCTCCTGCGCACTCCGCGCCCGCCCCAGGGTCTGATCGAGAAGTTCAAGCGCATCGCCGACGCAACCAGCGTCATCGCTGACGTCATGGACGAGTTGGGCATCACCGGCGCTATCGGAGCCACGGCTCTCAAGCCGACCCTGCCAAACGCAAGCATCGTCGGGCCGGCGCTTACCGTGCGCAACATCATGCAGCGCGAGCACGTCTATGAAACCGCCCGCGGCCACGTGAACCGCATGGCCGAATTCGAAGCGCACAATCTGGCGCTACCTGGCGACGTCGTCGTGATTGACGGTGTTGCGGGCGTCTCCAACATGGGCGGCATCTCGGCGCAGACAGGCAAGCGCCAAGGCGAAGCTGGCGCCATCGTCTTCGGCGGCATCCGTGACGTCGGCCATTCCCGTCGCGTCGACTATCCGCTCTGGGCCACCGAGATCACTCCGGTCACGGGCAAGTGGCGCATAGAAACCGTGGAGATCAATGGCGACATTCAGATTGCTGGCGTTCGCGTCTCGCCCGGAGACATCGTCGTTGCCGATGAAACCGGCGTTTGCTTCGTTCCGATCGCGCGCGCCGCCGAAGTGCTGGAACGGGCGCTGGCGAAGGCTGCCTTTGAACAGGATAAATGCACGGCGATCGACGCCGGCACGGCGGTTGCCGACCTCCCGAGCAGAGAGTGATGCAATGACTGATTTCACGAGAAGACTGCGTATCGCCGTCCTCGACGACTACCAGGACGTCGTTCGTACGCTTGACTGTTTCAGCAAGCTGCAGGGTCATGAGGTCACGATCTGGAACGACGCCATGGCCGACGTGGACACGCTCGCGGAGCGGCTCGCCACCGCCGACGTGCTGGTGCTGCTGCGCGAGCGGACCAAGGTGGACGAGGCGCTGGTCAGCCGACTTCCTAACCTCAAGCTGATCAGCCAGAATGGTCACGTGCCGCACATCGATCTCGCCGCATGCACGCGTCGCGGCGTCCTCGTCTCCTCAGCCTTGACGCCACGCCCTTCGTACCCGACCGTGGAGTTCACTTGGGGTCTAATCCTCGCGGCAATGCGCAACATCCCTCTCGAAAGCGCCGCGCTGCGCAAGGGCTCCTGGCAGAGCACGGTCGGGCTCGGGCTGCGCGGTCGGACACTCGGGATCTATGGCTTCGGCCGGCTCGGCTCGATGGTTGCGCGGATCGGCGCAGCGTTCGGTATGGAGTTGCTGATCTGGGGACGGCAGGGCTCATTGGACCGGGCGCGGGCAGAAGGGTTTCCCGTTGCCGAAAGCACGCAGGCCCTCTTCGAGCAGTCGGATGTGCTCAGCCTGCATCTGCGCCTGAATGCCGAGACCACCGGACTGATCGGTCCCAAGGAGCTTGCTCTGATGAAACCTACGGCACTGCTCGTGAATACCAGCCGCGCGGAGCTGATTAAATCCGGGGCGCTCGTCGCAGCGCTGCGCAACGGTCGGCCTGGAAAGGCGGCGGTGGACGTGTTCGAGCAAGAACCGCTGACGGATCCGACCCACCCGCTGCTGCATCTGCCGAACGCGTTGTGCACACCGCATCTCGGCTATGTCGAGCGCGACAATTTTGAATTCGCCTACGGCAACGCATTCGATCAGATCGTGGCTTTCGCCAATGGTTCCGCGATCAACATCCATAATCCGGATGTGCTGAAACAGGAGCATGCACAATGAACCTCGAGCTCGACGGGAAAGTTGTTTTGGTCACCGGCGGCAGCAAGGGCATCGGCCTTGCCTGCGCCCGGGCATTCGGCAGGGAAGGCGCCCGCGTGGTCATCGTATCGCGCAATCCGGTCAATCTGGCCGCGGCCCAGGCGGCCCTTGCAAAGGAGGGTCTCGACGTTACGCCGTTTGCGGCGGACCTGTCCGACGGGTCGGCAGCGGAACGGGCGGTCATAGCGGCCGAAGAGCAGGTCGGGCCGATTGCGGTGCTGGTCAATTCCGCTGGAGGCGCCATTCGTGTGCCTCCCAGTGAACTGACGCCGGACAAGTGGCGGGTGGCAATGAATGCGAAGTTCTTCACCTACATGAACGTCATGGACTACGTCCTGCCGAGGATGGTGTCGCGGCAAGGGGGTGCGATCGTCAACATTATCGGCACCGGCGGCAAGATCGCCTCGCCGATCCACCTCCCTGGCGGCGCTGCGAACGCGGCACTGATGCTGGCTTCCGCGGGTCTCGCTGCGGCTTGGGGACACGCGGGCATTCGCGTCAACGTCATCAATCCTGGAGCGACTATGACCGACCGGCTGCAAATGTCACTGGAGGCGGAATCGCGTGCCACTGGAAAGCCGCCGGAGGAACTGCTGCGACAAAACCAGCAGCGCATACCTCTTGGACGCTACGCCACTGCAGAGGAGGTGGCGGATGCGGCGCTCTATCTGGCGAGCGCCAGAGCGTCCTACGTGACTGCTGCCTCGCTCACCATGGACGGAGGGTTGACGCCGCTCGTCGTGTGACCGGCCGAGCCGGAGGCGAAAATTCGAACATTGGGAGGAGCCAAATGTTTAAGTGGTATCGTGAGTTAACAAAGCGGGAGCGAAATACGTTCTGGGGATGCTTTGCTGGATGGGCGATCGACGCAATGGACGCACAGCTCTTCAGCTTCGTGCTGCCCGTGCTCATCGCAGCCTGGGCGATGACAACGGCACAGGCAGGCTACCTTGCCACAGCGACACTCTTCTCCGCTGCCGTGGGTGGCTGGGCATGTGGCTACCTGGCGGACCGCTTCGGCCGCGTCCGCGTCATGCAGTTCACCATTGTATGGTTCTCACTGTTTACCTTCCTGGCGGGCTTCTCCCAGAATTTCGAGCAGCTCATCATCGTGCGCGTGCTGCAAGGGCTGGGCTTTGGCGGCGAATGGGCCGCAGGCGCGGTGCTGATGGGTGAAATCATCCGGCCCGAACACCGCGGCAAGGCGGTCGGTTGCGTCCAGAGCGGCTTCGGCATCGGCTGGAGCGTGGCGGCGATCCTGGCCGGCGTGATCCTGGCCCATGTCCCCGCGGACTACGCCTGGCGGACGCTGCTGATGATCGGGGTGCTGCCTGGGTTCTTGGTGCTCTACTTGCGTCGCCGGCTCGAGGAGCCGGAGCTCTACCAGCAGACTCGTGCTGCGATAAATGCTGCTGGCCGCGGCCCGGGGCTTGGGGCGATCTTCCAGCCGAACATGCTGCCGGTCACCATCCTGGCGTCGCTGCTGGCATTCGGCGTGATCGGTGTCGGCGGGGCGATCGTAAACTGGCTGCCGACGTTCATGAAGACGGTCCGGCATCTGTCGCCCAGTGCCTCGGGATATTATGTCTTCCTGGTCACCGGAGGTTCGTTCTTCGGCTTTCTGGCAAGCGCTTATTTGTCCGACATGCTCGGCCGGCGGCGGACGTTCCAATTGTTTCTGGTCTGCTCATGGCTGGTGACCATAGCCTATATGTTCCTGCCGCTATCAGGTTGGGGGCTGATATTGATGGGGATACCGTTCGGCTTCTTCACGATCGGCAACTACGCAGCGCTTGGCCCCTTCTTCACGGAGTTGTTCCCCACTGCCATCCGTGGCAGCGGCCAGAGCTTCGCCTACAACTTCGGCAAGGCGGCCGGTGCCGTCGCGGTGTCCTGCATCGGCGTCCTTGCGCAGTGGATCACCTTGGCCGAGGCTATCGGGTTGATCGCGCTGCTCGGCTACAGCATCGGGATCGTCGCAACGCTGCTGCTTCCAGAGACGAAAGGCATCAGCCTCAAGCCGGGCTTTGGCCAGACTGTCGACGGGGATGATCGGTCGATTGAAGCGGCGGCCACTCCGACGGAGCAACCCGCACCTGGCAGGCCATAACCGCTCCCGCATTCAGGCGCAGGCGGCCTCGATCGGGCGCCCGAGATCGAATGAGGCAGCGGTCCTGCATAGATGAACAACGTGGCCAGGCCCGATCCTGTCAACGTGCGACGCGCAGGCTTTTGGAAAGGAAGCCCCGACAAAACGGCGCGCTCTTCGCTAACGCAGGTGTTCAAAGCAGTGAGAAGAAAAGGAAAAGCAGATGACACAATCGACAGTAGTGAATACGTCCGACATGGCGGTGCAGCATAGCTCACGAGCAAGCAAAACCATGAACCGCAGAACGAGCGTCACCGTCGAATCCCTCGCTCACAAGTATCCCGTTCCCAATGCCTGTCGCATCGGCAACCTGATCGTCTCCGGTGCGATCCACGGCGTGGATCCTGCCACTCACACCATGCCGAAGGACCTGACGGCTCAATGCGCCCACGTATTTGCAAATATGAAGACGATCGTCGAGGCTGCCGGAGGCAGCACCAAAGACATCATCAAGATGACCGTCTATCTGCGCGACCGCGACAACCGGGAACCGCTGAATGCGGAATGGGTGCGCATGTTTCCGGACCCCGAAACTCGACCGGCCCGACACTCACAGCCGCTGCTGGTGGAGGGCCCTTCGCTGGTTCAATGCGATTTCATGGCCGTGATCGAAGAGCCGGATTGATGGCGGTTCTGATCGCCTTTTGCCTCGCTGGCAAGCCAGTCGCACAAACTCGCCTGAAAAGAGGCTCTGGACTTGACGTCATGGTCGAGCAGGGGCAGGGCCTGCACTCAATCCGCTAACAGAGCCCTCGTCGATGCCGGCGTCGTCATCACGTCTAACGCCAGGACTACGTTCATGCTCTCAGCGACGCCAAGAAGACATGCGAGGCGATCGCCAAGCCTTTCGCTCCGCGCTCCGCTGCCAATGATCCAGCGCATTATTGATAGGGATGATAACGGTCCTTTGAACTGTGAATTGGACGGAGATGATGGGCCGTGCGAGCCTTCACGCTCGCTAGAGCGCTACGACTGCGCAAACATGATCGCGGCTCGGGATTTGGTCGTGCACCCGCGTAATGATGCTCCCCTGCCTCTTCGCAATCCCCGGTCTAAGGACGAAAAGATGACGACGAACAAACCGAACAGTCTTACTCGCCGCTCCCTTCTTATAGCGTCGTGCATTTGCGTTGGATGCGCTGTGCCCGGCCCACTCCTTGCTGATGCTCCAATGATCAAGAGTGACAGCCCGGGCTTCTTTCGTTTGATGGTTGGTGACTGTGAGGTCACAGTACTTTCCGACGGCAAGAATCTGCTTGCGGCTACGAAGTTGTTGCAAGGAGACACCGCGCGGATCGCCGATGCCCTGAAAAGCAACTTTCTTGGAGAGCAGGTTGAAACCTCCCACAATTCCTTTCTGGTGAACACGGGCGACAAGCTGGTACTGGTCGATGCGGGTGCAGGGACACTACTGGGGCCGCACACAGGCAAATTGCTTGGCAATCTTGTAGCCGCGGGCTATCGGCCGGAGCAGGTGGACGAGGTCTATCTCACGCATATGCATACAGATCACATCGGCGGTTTAATGTCTGGAAACCAACGGGCCTTTCCAAACGCTGTCGTTCGCGCCGACACGCGCGACGTGGATTACTGGCTGAGCGAGGAAAACATGCGTGCTGCTCCCGCTGCGGCGAAGCGCTTCTTTGAGGCGGCCATCGCGTCATTGTCTCCTTACATGACAGCGGGCAAGATCAAGACGTTCGAGGGGGGTGCCGATCTGATCCCAGGAATTCGAGCCCAGCCGGCCTACGGGCATACTCCTGGTCATACGATGTATGAAGTGGAGAGCAAAGGCGAAAAGCTGCTCCTTTGGGGCGATATCGTCCATGTCGCCGCAGTGCAATTTGTCGATCCTGCCGTCACAATCGGATATGACGTCGACAGTGCCGAGGCCGAACAAGAGCATTGGCGTGTCTTCGATGATGCTGCGAAGGATCGATACCTGATCGGAGGCGCACACCTCCCGTTTCCTGGCCTCGGTCACGTGCGCAACAACGGCGACAAGACCTACACGTTTGTGTCATTGAGCTAGCGGGATTAGGAGTCCCCATCTGAGCGTCTCATGATTGGCTATTCAGCTGCAATGTCAGGGACGACTAAACGGTTTCCCTTCCTCATCCTTAAGGTTCAGACGCTCGACCAACTCCTCGGCATCCTCTTCAGTGAGCATATCCATGACCACCCCATCGATAACGACCGCCTGTCCGGTCACTGCATCGACCACCGCCCAGTAGTTGTTCAGGTTCTTGCGACGGCTATAACGCCCAGTTGCCATTAGGTGAATCTTTGGGTGCTGAGGCTCGGTCTCGGCCCTTCTCTTTTCTTCGGCATTAAGGATGATCATGAGGTCAGTCGCGACATCGTGGGGCAACCGATTGAGAACCGTTCCGTGCATCTCTGCGGTACTACCTTCGTGGTAGTCGATGACATGCCACGTGCCGTCAGAATTCTCCTCTAAACCGTACCGCTTGTAGACCATGGGTCGCCTGGGGGTTGCCTTTAATACACCTAACGCCGACCCGGAGCGTTTGTTGCAAATTTCTGAGTGACCGACCGGATACGTCGCTTCCCCCGCCACTTCCTAAAGGTGCGAGCTAGCAATTTGCAAAAGGGTAGCAAGCCACTTGCGGACTGAGAAAGAGAGCGTTTGCTTCGACATCAACCTCTTCATCGACGCCTTCCGGCAGCCAGCTGGTCTTCATGTCTGTTGCGAATGCAGCGATGTCGACACCCGTTACTGCGCCGCATCGCTTGACGGTCGACGAGCCCTCCCAGCGGTCCTTATAGCTGTCCATTTCCAAAACGTTTTGGCTTGATCTCCAAAACGTTTTTGTTCATACTGGCGCTGTATCTGGGAGGGTACGCAGTGTCCAATCTGAAACAATTGGCCCAGTCGCTCGGCCTGTCGATCACCACGGTATCGCGCGCCCTCGACGGCTATCCGGACGTCTCGCCGGCAACCCGCGAACGCGTACGGGAAGCGGCAGCGCTCACCGGTTATCGCCCCAATGCTTCTGCACGACGCCTTCGCAAACAGCGTGCCGAACTTGTCGCCGTGACACTCCCGAGCGATCCGGGCCATATCGGCCCGCCGCACTTTCTCGATATGCTCTCCGGCTGCGCCGAACATCTTGCGACCGCCGGCCTCAATCTCGTGATTGCCCCTGTGCCGCGCGGCGAGAGCGAACTCGACATGTGCCGCCGTTTCGTCGACGGGCAAAGGGTCGACGCCATGCTGCTCGTTCGCACGAAACGCAGGGACGAGCGCGTGGAATTCCTGCAGGCGCGGGGCATTCCGTTCGTCACCAACGGCCGGACCGAGTCGGTGTTGCCGCATCCCTATCTCGACGGCGACGGCTTTGCCGGGTTTCAAGCGGCAAGCCTTCGCTTTCATGCCGACGGTCATCGCCGGATCGCTCATATTGCCGGCCCCCAGAACTATTATTTTGCCCATGTCCGCTGCATGGGCTGGCAGGCAGCCATGGAAGAAAGCGGCCTTTCGAGCGAACTTTGCGCCGAAGGCGCACCGACCGAGCAGGGTGGATACCTGGCGGCGCTGGAATTGCTGCGCCATCCACGTCGGCCAACTGCGATCGTCTGCGCGACGGACGAAATGGCGATCGGTGCCTTGCGGGCGCTCCGTGAAATTGAGGGCGGCGAGACGATCAGCATCGTCGGCCATGACGATCTTCCAACCGGTGCCTATACCAGCCCACCGCTTTCGACCATGCGCATGGCGGGCGAGAACCTGGGTCGCAGCTTTGCCTCGCTGCTGCTTCGCGCCATTGCCGGCGAGCCTTCGGAAGAACTTCAGGAACTGCACCCGATCGAATTCGTCGACCGCGAGAGCCATCGGCGTGCGCCGCCAAATGCATAGAGAAGAACCAAAGAGGAGGAGAAAATGAAACATCTAGCGTCACTCGGAATTCTGGCATCGACCGTCCTTTTGGCCGCAACGCCGGTGCTTGCCGACACGGTGTTCCTGTCCACGCAACTTCGTCCGATCGCAGAAGCGACCGTGGTTCGCGAAGAACTGCTCAAGGGCGTCCAGAACCCGGTCGACTACGTGGTCGAAGAGCCGCCGCAATTTGCGGTCCGCATGGAGGCCGAGCGCCAGGCCGGAACGCACACGATCAGCCTTGTCGGCGCTTTGCACGGCGAACTGTCGCCGCTTGCCGACAAGGACGGCCTTGAGCCGCTCGACGACGTCGCCAAGACGCTCGCTTCGAAAGGCATGCCGCAGCCTCTGCTTGATCTCGGCAAGCTCGGCAAGTCCAGCCAGCAATATATCCCCTGGATGCAGGCGACCTATGTCATGGCCGCCAGGAAGGACGCCCTGCAATATCTTCCCCAGGGCGCGGATGTGAACAAGCTCACCTACGATCAGCTGATCGAATGGGGAAAGAAGATGCAGGAAGCGACCGGCCAGCCGCAGATCGGCTTTCCGGCCGGGCCGAAGGGGCTGATGTCCCGCTTCTTCCAGGGCTACTTCTATCCCTCCTTCACAGGCGGCGTCGTGCGGCCGTTCCAAAGTGCTGATGCTGCAGCCGGATGGGAGAAGCTGAAGGAGCTCTGGGCGGTCGTCAATCCGAACTCCACCAACTACGACTTCATGCAGGAGCCGCTGCTTGCCGGCGAAGTCATGGTCGCCTGGGATCACGTCGCCCGCCTCAAGGAGGCGATCTCCTCCGAGCCTGATCAATATGTCGTCTTCCCGGCTCCCGCCGGGCCGAAAGGCCGCGGTTACATGCCCGTTGTCGCCGGCCTCGCCGTTCCGAAGGGGGCACCTGACAAGGCAGGCGCGATCGCCGTCATCGAACACCTGACGATGCTCGACACGCAATTGCTGACAGCGCAGAAGGTGGGGTTCTTTCCGACGCTTGACGCCAAGCTGCCTTCCGATATCGATCCTGGAGTAGGCTTGCTCGCGGCTGCCGTCAACGCAACCCAGACCGCGCCGGACGCGCTGATTTCGCTGCTTCCCGTCGGCCTCGGCGACAAGGGCGGCGAGTTCAACAAGGTCTATATGGACAGCTTCCAGCGGATCATCCTGCAGAACGAAGCCGTCGGCGACGTCCTGAAGGCGCAAGGCGCAACGCTTGCAAAGCTGATGGCCGATACCAAGGCCCCGTGCTGGGCGCCGGACGCCAAGAGCGACGGAGCCTGCCCTGTCGAATAAGCCTTTCGGCCCGGGCGCCTAGCGTCCGGGCCGCTTTTCGAAATGCCACGAAGCGAAAGCCAATGCCCAACAACCGCACCTGGATCCCCTATCTGCTGATCTTGCCCTCGGTGGCGTTCCTGGCGTTGCTCTTCGTCGTGCCGCTTGTGCAGACGATCTGGCTTGCCGTCTCCGACAATGGCACGCCCTCGCTTGCCAATGTCCAGCGTATGGTGGGTGATCTCAATTTTACGCGCTCGGTACAAAACACGTTTCTTCTGACGCTTGCCGTTGTGCCGGTGCAGATCGTCATTGCGCTCGCCATGGGAACGATGGTCGCGAAAGTGGCAGCCGGCCGGGAAACGATCCTGTGGATCTGGACCATTCCGCTCGGCATTTCGGATCTCGCAGCCGGTCTCGTCTGGTTGTCGATCCTGCAGAACAGCGGTTATCTCAATTCCTTCCTTTACGGCCTCGGCATCATCGAACGGCAGGCGAGCTGGCTTTCCTACCAGACGCCGTTCGCACTTTTTCTCGGCATAGCTGCCGCCGAGATATGGCGGGGAACGGCGATCGTCATGGTCGTCATCGTTGCCGGCCTCAACCAGGTGCCGAAGGAATACCGGGAAGCGGCAGAAATCTTCGGCGCAGGTCCGTGGACGCGCTTCTTCCGCATCACCTTGCCGCTCATCCGGCCGGCGCTGCAGTCGGCGCTCATCCTGCGCACCGTTTTGGCCTTCGAGGTTTTTGCCGTCGTATATGCCCTCGGCGGCCGCAATTTCCCGGTGCTCGTCGGCGAGGCCTACACTTGGCAGAACCAGAACCAGAACTATGGCGTTGCCGCAGCCTACGCGGTTCTCATCATGCTCATCTCGCTTGCGGCCACAATGTTCTATCTGAAGGCCATCAAGGTCGATCCGGAGCGTCTTCCATGAGCACGACCCGCGCCGCAAACTTCGTCTCGTCCCGCCGCATTCTGCTCTGGAGCGGGATCGCCGTCCTTTGCGCCTGGGTCCTGGTGCCGATCTATCTGATCGCGCTCGGCGCCTTCGGCGGACGCAGCGCCGTCTACCTCTGGCCGAAGACCGGTCTGCCGACGGGCCTTTCCTTCGAGCCCTTCCTGCTTTTCCTGAGAACGGAAGGCGTTCTCGGCTCCTTCCTGAACTCACTCGGAGCCGCAGCCATCACGGTTGCCCTGTCCCTGCTTCTCGGAGCGCCCGCCGGCTATGCGCTGGCACGCTATAATTTTCACGGCAAGGATTCCTTCCGGCTCATGGTCCTTTTGACCCGCGCCTTTCCTTTGGCAATCCTTGCTCTGCCGCTCACCGTTTCCTTCATCCGTCTCGGCCTCTACGATACGGTAACGGGCGTCGGGCTCGTCCATACCGTCCTTGCTCTGCCTTTCGCCGTGCTGGTGACGCAAGGCATCTTTCTTGGCGTTCCGAGAGAACTCGAGGAAGCGGCATGGGTCTTCGGGTGCTCGCGTATCCAGGCATTCTTCAAGATCGTCGCTCCGCTCGCCCTTCCAGGTATCGCCGCGACCGCCGTCTTTGCCTTCGTCATCTCCTGGAACGAGGTTTTCGCCGCGTCCGTGCTCACCGTCAGAAATCGGACGCTGACGGCCTATCTACTGACCGTGCTGGCGGAAAGCCCGATGCATTACCGCTTTGCGGGCGGCCTCATGCTCATCCTGCCATCCGTGGTCTTCATCTTCGCGGTCAGGCGTTACCTTTTCGCGATCTGGGGCATTTCATCCAAGTAACGGGTCATCCAAGTAACGGGTCATCCAAGTAACGGGAACAGTTTCATGGCCAACATCGTCATCGACCGCATCCGGAAGAACTTCGGGACCTTCCAGGCGCTGAAGGAGGTCTCGCTGACAGTCAACGACGGGGAATTCGTTTCACTTCTCGGCCCCTCTGGCTGCGGAAAGACGACGCTGCTGCGCATCATCGCCGGTCTTGAATCCGAAAGTGCCGGCGACATTCGGATCGGAGACCGCTCGGTCGTCGGGCTTCAGCCGAAGGACCGCGGCCTTGCCATGGTCTTCCAGAACTACGCCGTCTTCCCGCATATGACCGTCTTTGAAAATGTCGCCTTCGGCCTCAGGATGCAAAAGGCCGATGAGGCGCGCGTCAGGCAGCAGGTGGAAAAAGCGGCAGCTCTTCTGCATATCGAGCCCTATCTCGACCGCTATCCGAACAAGCTGTCGGGCGGCCAGCGCCAGCGCGTAGCCGTTGCTCGGGCGCTCGCCGTCGAGCCGAAGGTCCTGTTGATGGATGAGCCGCTTTCCAATCTCGATGCGCTGCTGCGCCTGGAAATGCGCACGGAACTGAAGACGGTCCTGCAATCTTCCGGCACGACGACGATCTATGTGACGCACGACCAGACCGAGGCGATGGGCCTTTCGGACAGGATCGCCGTCATGCACGACGGCCAGATCGAGCAGGTTGGCCATCCCGTCGACATCTACAATCATCCCGCCACGCGGTTCGTCGGCGGCTTCATCGGCAATCCGCCGATGAATTTCATCCGCATGCCCGTGACCGACGGGCACGTGATCGCGGGCAGCGAGCGCTTTTCGGTGCCGCCGGAATCCGGGCCCGAGATCATCCTCGGGCTGCGCGGCGAAGCCGTGGTGCTTGCGCCGCCGTCAGAGGGATTTCAAATGCGCGTTCGCGTCGCCGAGCCGATGGGTTCGCATCTTCTTTTGACGGGATCGATCGAAAACCAGCCCGTTCGCGTCATCCTGCCGGCCGCCGAAAAGGTCGCAAGCGGCGACGTCATCGGCCTGAAACCTGATCCCGCGCGCATTTCTTGGCTCGCACCCGATAGCGGCAAGGCCTACCTGGCGGCCGCTGCCTGACGAATATCTGGAGTAAATGGCATGACGAAATACATCGATGAAGCCAAGGCGATCTTGGCGGCGAATGACCGCGGCGGCTACACGGTACCGACCGACAGGCTTTATCCCTTTCAGTGGAACTGGGATTCGGCCTTCGTCGCCATGGGGTTTGCCGCCTACGACATCGATCGCGCCTATCGTGAACTCGAACGCCTGGCCGAGGGACAATGGGCCGATGGCATGATCCCCCATATCGTGTTCCATCAGCCGAGCGACAGCTATTTCCCCGGCCCCGACGTCTGGCGCACGAACCATGTCATTCCGACCTCCGGTATCACGCAGCCGCCGGTCTTCGCGATGGCTCTTCGCAAGATTTACGAAACGGCGGTCGCCACCGGCTCTGTCGCAAACGAGCGAACCCTTACGCTCTACGAAGCCGCCTTGAAGTGGCACCGGTGGTGGTACCGCGCGCGTGATCCGGAAGGCACCGGTCTCGTCGCCTTGCTGCATCCTTGGGAAAGCGGCAGCGACAACTCGCCTGCCTGGGACATCGCCCTTGCGCGTGTTCCGACGACGACCGAAACGCCGGTCGTGCGAAAAGACATAGGGCATGTGAACCCGGAAATGCGCCCGCGTGACGAGGACTATGGCCGCTTCATCCATCTCCTGGATACCTATGCGGCATGCGGCTGGGACCCCGTCGAGCAATGGCAAAAGGCCGAGTTCAAGATCGCGGATATCCAGACCAGCGCGATCCTGCTGAAGGCCGGCGAAGATCTGCATTATCTTGCAGGTGTCTTCGGGCGCGGAGGCGAAGCCGATGAGATTGCAGCGCTGAATGAGCGCACGCGGCAGGCCCTGAAGGCGCAATGGCGTTCTCATCTTTCGCGTTTCGTCTCGCGGGATCTGCTGGCCGGCGAGGATGTCGCCGCAGCCACGCAGGCCGGCTTCATTCCTCTTCTTGCGCTCGACCTTGATGAGGCGACAGCCGACGCTGCAGCCGGCGAAATGCGAAGATGGTGCAAGGGCATGAAAGTCGTCTTCCCGACGACCGAGCCTACTTCCGCGAGTTTTGAGGCCAAGCGCTATTGGCGCGGTCCGGCCTGGGCGATCATCAACTGGCTCCTGATCAACGGATTACACCGCAACGGCCACGCAGGATTTGCAGAGGAACTGCGCCAATCGACGATGAGCGCGATCGAGACCGAAGGCTTTGCCGAATATTTCGATCCGAAATCCGGCGAAGGATGCGGTGGGCTCGGATTCTCATGGACGGCAGCGGCTTACATTGCTCTTGAAAAGGCGGACAGTTCCGCAATTCAGTAGGAGCCAGCACCAAAACCCCGATATCCTATACCCGGCTGGAGGAGCCCGACATGGCCCGTGGTCGCGGTTGCACACGAAGCTGGAACGGTTGCTCTCGGCTTTATCGACGCTCTTCAAGCTGCTTATGATCTGATCGCCAGCCATCCGGAGGCCGGATCATTGCGGTATGTATATGAGTTGGGATTTCCTGACCTGCGGAGCGTTTCGATGAAGCGCTATCCCTACGCACCTGTGGGCTTTGAAAGATTGGTGGGAGATCGGCCGTCGCCTCATCCTTGGGCTTAGCCGCCTGCCGTCTTCATCCGGCCGGTAGTCCTCCATCAAACAGCTCGACGTCTGGTGCTGCAGTATATCAGGAGCCCAATGCCGCCGAGCCCGAACAGCGCGCCAATAATTGAGGTCCCCGAATAGGTTGTGATGCAACTGCCGATGGCGAAGACGAGTGCGCTCACGCCTGCGCTGAGAAAAATGTTGACGGATATCAGGGCGCTGCCGAGACCTGGCCGCTCTGCAATGAGGTCCTGGAGGTAGGTGATGGGGATGCTGATCAACGCTGCAGCGCCAATGCCGCTGATGACTGTCAGGGCGTAAGCGTGCCAGGGCTCTGAAGCAAGGCCGAGCAGCAACAGGTAGGCGGCATAAATGATGGTGCCGGTCACCAGTGCTGCGACCTGACCCATCTGCCTGAGAAGTCGCGCCCAGACGATGATGAAGATGATCTCGAAGAAAGCAACGATGCCGACGAGAATGCCGACATCGGCCACCGTCCCGTGAACCGCTCCGGTGACGATCAAGGGCAGGATCGCCCCGTTGACATGGAGCGTGCTCGTAATGAGCGCAACGGCAATCAAGGGCGTGAAGATTCTCGGCGAAACCACTTCGGCGAGAGCTGCAAGATGAGAGAGATGATGCGTTGCTGCTTTGTCCGTGCCCTTCTGGCGCGGCAGGAATGCGCTGATCAGGGCAAAACAGAACATGCAAGAGAGACAGGCGAAAAGATAGGTGGGCAGCATGCTCGTCGACGCGGAAAGCAGCACACCTGTCATGCCAGGTACCAGCACCCACGACAGCGAGATCATTGCCCGGACGCCTGAGTTGACGGTGTTGACCTCGTTTTTGGGCATTTTCGCGGTGGCGGCCCGGACATTGGCAAAAAGCAGGGAGTTGAGCGAACCATAGATCGGTAGCAACAGAAGCGAGCAGGCGATGAAGCTCGTTTGGGTCGGAACGATATATATCGCGCCATAGCCGAAAATGCCGAAACTGGCAGCCACCAGCATCATCGAACGATATTCGCCGAGACGGTCGGCAAGGTTGCCGAGGAGGATGCTCACGAGGACATTGACGGCCGCGGCCACAAAGATCAGGGCTGAATAAAGACCGTTGCTCAATCCCAGCTCGCGAATGCCGACGACGGATTGATAGGGCGATGTTGTCGCCCCCGCAAACCCGAACAAAAAGATGGCAATCATGCTGACGCGGATTGCCGGATTGCGAAAGACATCGGGAAGAAGGCGGTTCATGCGGATATCAACGAAAGGAACGATGTGGTGGTCACACGGCGCGCGTTCTGGCAATGCGCCGCCCGCCACGCGATTTGATGATGCAAAATGTCAATCCCGCCGGCGCGCCGAAAAGTGCGCCTGCGGCTGGCAATCGAGATTGCGGTCGAACGGGAGGATCGCCCGCGCCCGGCAAACATCGACAAAGCGAGCCTTGATCTGAATTCCGCGAAATTCTCGGCGATGGACGCGGTCCCCACGATCAGAGGATAATCATCGCACATGAGCTCCTCCGAACAGTTCGCCTTGCGCTGCATTGTCCAGTTATGCTCGCATGATTCAGTGTGCGCCGCTCTGGATGGTTGTCAGCGAAACGCACGCGTTTGCGATCTCATTTGACGCACGCTCGGCGATTGCCCGACCCGCCAGGAACCTCATATCCTCGTTCCGCAAGGTGCAGATCCCTACCGGATGGTGGCCTTCGTCCCGGGCATAATCAGTCCTGCCAGCGCGCCGAAAGACGCGCCTGCGGTTGGTATACGAATTTGCGGTCGAACGGGAAGATCGGCCGGGTTCGGCGATGGCTCGCCAGACTTTCGATGTCCTGGTTCACGACGCCCTCTGTCAGTGCCATGAGATTCGGATTGGCAATCGGCGCAAGCTCGGGCGAAAGATAGCCCGATTTTACGACAAGCAGCCGAACCGATCTGGGATCGAGCCCAAGGCGCGCGAAATCCGCGATGTTGTGATAGGGGCGCCTGCGGGCGGCAAGAACCACCGTCACGCCGCTGGTCCGGATCACCGCCTGGCGTTCGGCCTCGGAGCCTGGATCGTCGAGTAGGATCACCTCGGCCTCGATGCGAACGGGAAAGCTCGCCGGATCGAGACTACCGCCGATTGATAGAGGCACGACCGCTCCCCTGCCGGCGGCAAAGCAGGCCTCGACGGCCGGCCGGTCGGTGATGCCGGCAAAGAGCGTGTTTTCGAGCTTGCGGGAAAGAACCGCGCTTAGGACATCGGCCCGGTCGCCCACACCGCCGCCGGTCGGATTGTCCGCCGAATCCGCAAGCACGACCGGCAAAGTCTTCGTATCTGCTGCGATATCGAGCATGTCGTCGAGCGGACCGGTGACCGGTCCGAAACGAAAATCCTTTCGGGCATTCCAATAGGAAAGTGCGATCTCCTCCGCGGCTTTTGCGGCAGCAGCTTTGTCCGAGGCCGTCACCACGGCGCAGGCCGTCGCCCGCGGCTCGTCGGCCCAGACATAACCGATCATCAGATTGGCATCGAGAACGCCGTCGCGGCGGTCGAAGTCCGCAAGCCGTAGGTAGAGGCTCTTTGCCGGCTCATCCTCAGTCGAAGTCCGCTCGCCTGGCCACAGGACAGGCACCTGCGCCCAGGCCACGCCCGGCCGGTTCCCGCTCGTAAGCGCGTCGACGAGCATCGACCAGGCTCGCACCATGGTCTCGCGCACATCGATATGCGGCGCCGTGCGGTAGGCCGCGAAAATATCGAGCTGGTCGACAATCTTCTGGCTGACATTGCCATGCAGATCGTAGCTCGCAGCGACGATGCAGTCCGGACCGACGACAGCCCGGGCCGCCGATATCCAGTCGCCTTCGGCGTCATCCATGCCCTCGACGTTCATTGCGCCGTGCATGGCGAGATAGAGACCATCAAGCGGCGTGGACGCCTGCAGCCGGTCGAGGAACTCCGTCTTGAACTCCTCGTAGGCGGCACGCGACACCGGTCCGCCGGGAATGGCACGCGCATGGAGAAGCGGGAGGTGGTCGACCCCTTCCGCGTTCAGAAAGTTGAAATAGTCGGAACCGAGGAGATCTGCCCCGCGCATGACGCGAAAATCCTCGATCGCCATCAGCACCGGCGAGTATGTGCTGCATTCCGTGTGAATTCCGCCGACCGCAATCCGCATCGCTACCGTCCTGGAGTTTCGCGCCTAGAGTGCCGGGCTCAGGGGGACGATGGCCGCAAAGCGGTTCCAGTCCTTCTTGGCCTTCGGGGTCCATGCCGCTTCGGCGATCGCCGGAAGGCGCGGAAAGACCAGGCGGTTGAAGTAGCCGCGCGACAGGAAGTGTTCGGACCAGATGCAGGCCTGTACGCCCTTCATCTTGTCCTTGAGATCCTCGGGGAACTCTCCTTCCGCTTCATAGGCATAGGTATGTGCCGGCGGCACTGTGCCTGCCCAGCTCGCCCCCGGCTCCTGGAAGGCTTCTGCCTGCACCATGTCCAGATAATAGGCCTGTCCCGGCGTCATGACGACGTCGTAGCCCTCCCTTGCGAGATCGATGCCGACCTGCGGATTTTCCCAGGCCATCAGCAGCGTGTCTTTCGCCGCGACCCCGCCGCCATGCGCCACCTCGTTCCAGCCGGCAAGCTTGCGTCCGCGCGCCGTCAGCATGTCCTTGATCCGTTTCAGGAAATAGGACTGCAGGCCGAACGTGCCGGAAATGCCTTCCTCGGCCATCAGCTTCTTTGCCAGCGGAGAGGCAAGCCATGAACCGTTCGCCACTTCATCACCGCCCACATGAATGTAGGAGGAGGGGAAGAGCTCGACCATCTCGTCGAAGACCTTTTCCAGGAATTCGTAGGTGAGGGGCACGGCCGGGTTCAAGGCGTTGTTCGGATAGCCCTGAACGGAATGATAGCTGTCCGGTGCCTCCTGGCCATCGGTGAGTTCCGGCAGAGCGGCCAGCGTTGCGGCATTGTGACCCGGAATATCGATCTCCGGCACGACTTCTACATTCAATACCTGGGCATGGGCGACGATGTCGCGGATATCGTCCTGCGAATAGAAGCCGCCGACGGGCTCAGCGCCATTGCCGAGCTGCGGCAGCAGCGGCTCGTTCGGACCGCGCAGGACGCCGGTGGTGGTCAGCTGCGGATAGGCCCTGATCTCCAACCGCCATGCCTCGTCGTCGGTCAGATGCCAATGAAAGATATTGAGCTTGAACCAGGCAAGGATATCGATCAGCCGCTTGACGTCGGCAACCGGATAAAACTGACGCGACACGTCGAGATGGCAGCCGCGCCAGCCGTAACGCGGCTTGTCGGAGATGCTGCCGGAGACCGGAAAGCGGAACCTGCCCTTTGTCGTGCGCGCCCCGTTGAGCAATTGCGCAAGCGAGGTCAGGCCATACTGGCGCCCTGCCGCATCGCAATAGGAAAGCGTGACCTTGTCAGAGGCAAAGGTTAGCCGGTAACTCTCCGCATCGAGCGAGGCCTGGCGGTCGAAGGCTAGTGCCCGGCCCTGCGGCGTTGGCGCCAGGCTGAAGACGGAATGGTCGCTCTCAAAGAGCCGGCGCGAAAGGGAAATCACCGTCGAGATCGAAAGAAGCTCGTCGGAGCTTGCGCCCTGCGGATAAAGCACGACCGGAAAGCTGTCGCCCGGCTTGGCATCGATCTCTGCCGGCCAGGGCTGGAGCGCGAAGGGAAGATCAAGGCGGCCCTCCGGCAGCAGCGCCGGCGGCGGCTCGCTCAGGCTGCCTTCAAGAAGCAGATCGGAGACGGCCACCTCGGCATGCGTGCCGTCGGCCAGTGTCAGATAGGCGGATTTTGCCCCATCCGTGCAATGCTGCGCCTTGCGATGAAGGCCGGCAACCGTGAAGATCCAGCTCTGGCCGGGCGCAAGAAAGAACCCCGGGGGCGGCGAGAATTCGTGGAAGTTCGCGTTCCGGCGCAGGAACTGGGCGTTCTCGCAGGCTTCAGGGTCGCTCACCCGCGTCAAGGACGTATAGACGAGCTTGAAGCCGGAAAGCGGGCTTTCGGAGAGGTTTAAGAGCGTGAAGGTGAACTGGCCGTTTGGCCCGCCCTTTGGGGTCCAGCTGTTTTCCAAGCGATAGTAAACCGGTTTCATGTCCTGTTCCTCTCTTTTGATTATGGATTTCAGTAATGGTCGGATTGCGAGAAGGTGCGGGCGAGCTCCGCCTGGCCCGCGGTCAGGCCGCAATCCACAGGCAAACAAACCCCGCTGATGGCTGCCGCCTGCGGTCCGGCTAAAAAGGCAACGGCATTGGCCACATCCTTCGGGTCGACGATCCGCTGGAGCGGATACCATCGCCGTGCCTCCTCGAAGACGTTGGGATTGGCAGCCGCGCGCGCTTCCCAGGCCCGGGTTCTGACCGTGCCGGGGGCGACCGCATTGGAGCGGATGCCGAACTTGCCGTATTCGACGGCCACCAACCGCGTGAAGTGGAGAAGCCCCGCCTTCGCCGCGCTATAGGCCGGATGCCCGAAAACGTTCATGCCGTTGACGGAGGCGATGTTGATGACCGAGCCTTTCGAGGCCTTCAGCATGTCCTCGACGGCGCGAAAGCATAAGAATGCAGCTTCGAGGTTGAGGGCATTGTCCATGCGCCAGATGGCAGGCGTGGTATCATGAAGGCTGACAGCACGTGCCGCGCCGGCATTGTTGACGAGCGTCTGCAACTGTCCGAGTTCGGCGCAGCGCCTTGCAAGACGAGAAACGTTCTCCTCGCTGGTGACGTCGCATCCGGCGGCAACGAAGCGGCTTTGCGGACCAAGCGCGGCGGCAACGGCTACGGCCGCCTCCAGGTCGATGTCGGCAAGCAGGACGATGTCATGGTCATCGGCGAGCCTCGCGGCGATTGCAGCGCCGATGTCTCCAGCAGCTCCCGTCACGATAGCAACCGATTGCGTCATGCTTCATCCTTCCTTTTGCACGTCCTCAGTCTCCGAGGAGCTGACGGTCGTCGCCGTCGCGGTGCGCGACCAATTGTTGCTTGATACGTCTTAGCGTTACCGCCGCCTTCGGCTGGATGGCATAGGCGACAAGGCTCGCGATGATGTCGACGGTTGCGATATAGGCGATGCGGGTCGAGGTGGGGCGGAATATATTGTTTCCTTCCGGCAGGTCGATCGGCACCAAGATCTCGGCCGCCGCTGCCACCGGGCTTCCGGTCTGCGTCAGTGCAATCGTCGTGACTTTGGCTTCGCGCGCCAGCCCGAAAGCGCGAACGAGCTCGGCATTGCGCCCCGAAAAGGACGAGCCGATCAGCACGTCGCCCGCGCGCGCTGCCGCCGCCATCATCAGCTGCATGCTGTGGTCCGAACTTGCCGTGATGCGCAGTCCTAGGCGAAAGAGGCGGTTCTGGAATTCGTCGGCGATCATCGAGGAGTTGCCACCCGAACCGAAGGCATAGATCATATCCGCCTTGGCGATCCGGTCGGCGGCGCGTTCGATTGCGGCGATGTCAAGCGAACGGTGCAGGAGGAACAGCGCGTTCTGGGCCTTGGTGATGATGTCCTGCGCAACGTCGGCGGGATCGCTGCTTTTGGACTCGGGCTTCAGATAACGGACGCCGATATGCGCCGTGCGGGCGAGTTGGACCTTGAAGTCAGAGAAGCTTTCGCAGCCGAGACGGCGGCAGAAACGCGTGACGGTCGGCGGCGAGACCTCGGCCTTCTCCGCAAGCTCGATGATGGAGGCGTTCACGGCAAATTCGAAATCGTTGACGATGATTTCGGCAATCCGGTTCTCCGAGGGAGAGAGGCGGCCCTTGTCTTCCTGCAATGTGGAAAAGATATCCAACCGATCCTCCCGGTGATGGCGTCCTTACTGGTCTTTTTTCTTATAGGCGACGCAGTCGATCTCCACCTTGCAATCCACCATCATTGAAGATTGCACGCAGGCGCGTGCCGGGGGGTGCTCGCCGAAATATTCCTGATAGATCTTGTTGAACGTCCAGAAATCGCGTGGGTCGTCGAGCCAGACGCCGACGCGCACGACATCCTCGACGCCGTAACCGGACTCTTTGAGGATCGCCAGCACATTGGCAATTGTCTTATGCGTCTGGGCGATGATGTTGCCCTCGACGATCTCGCCGCTTTCCATTGCAACCTGACCGGAAACATAAAGCCAGCCATCGGCTTCGACGGCGCGCGCAAACGGCAGAGACTTGCCGCCGGCGCCGGTTTGAACAGTGCCATAGCGCTTGATGGACATTCCGGATCCTTGCAAATTATTTTCTTGATAAGTTGACAAGTGACCATAGAAAGCAGAATTTGGCCAGCGAAAAACGCAATTTATGAAAAGAATTTAAATAAGGGCGAACATGCGCGATCCTTTCAAGAATCCCTTCCCTTCGTCCGACACAGCCCGGCATTCCATCTGGGAGATGCTCGTTCCGCGCGATATCGACGCGTTTTTGGCTGCCGATTGGTCCATGGTTGAAAACGACTTCGTGGAAGATGGTTTCATCGGAATCGATGGTCGCAAGCAGGTGAGCCCGGACAAATGGCGTCTTGCCTTTCCGACGCTTGCCGCCTATCGCGACGAATGGCTGCGGCAGGCCAAGGAATTTGGCAAGGAAAGCCTGGCGGAGGACGCGCGCACCGCGATCTTTTCGACGACCACGCTGGAAGATATCGAGATCGAAGGCGACACGGCCCTGGTGCGCAAGAAATTCGATGGCGGCATCGCCAAGACCGACGGCAGCCGCGATGTCATGCAGTGGCAGACGCTCTATTACTGCCGGCTTCACGAGGGGCGCTGGAAGATCTGCGGGTTCACCGGCTATCTGCCGAATCCGATGGGTTGAAGCGGTGTCGACAACATAAAAGGCCAATCATTTGCGCATTTTCACGGCGGCTCTGGCGACCGAGACCAACACCTTCTCACCGATTTGTGTCGACCGGCGGGCTTTCGAGGCTTCGCTTTACGCACCGCCGGGACAGCATCCAGAAACGCCCACACTTTGCACCGCGCCGATCACCGTCGGCAGGCGGGTCACTGCTGCAAAGGGCTGGGAGCTGATTGAAGGGACGGCAACCTGGGCGGATCCGGCCGGGCTCGTCAACCGTTCCACCTATGAAGATTTGCGCGACGAGATACTGGCTCAGCTTAACGCTGCAATGCCAGTTGACGCGGTGGTCCTCGGGCTGCACGGAGCCATGGTGGCGGCGGGCTACGAAGATACCGAAGGCGACATCCTTGCGCGCGTCCGCGAGATCGTGGGACCCGATATTCTCGTCTGCGCCGAACTCGACCCGCACAGCCATCTGACCGCCAAGCGCGTGGCGGCCCTCGACTTCGCCGTCTACTTCAAGGAATTCCCGCACACGGATTTCGTCGACCGCGCCGAAGATCTGTGGCGCATCGCCGTCGATACGCTTGAAGGCAGGGTAAAGCCTGCCGTTTCCGTCTTCGATTGCCGCATGATCGACGTCTTCCCCACGTCGCGCGAACCCATGCGCTCCTTCGTCGACAAGATCATCGATATCGAAAGGGACGACCCGGATGTCCTGTCGATTTCCGTGATCCATGGCTTCATGGTCGGCGACGTTCCCGAAATGGGAACGAAAATGCTGGTGGTGACGGATGGCAAGCCGGAAAAGGGGGCAGCACTTGCCCGCGACCTGGGGCTTGAGCTGTTCTCCAAGCGCGGAACCTTCATGGCACCTCAGATAAACGAGAAGGAGGCGGTCGCGCGTGCTCTGGCCGCCACCGCCTGGCCGGTTGTCATCGCCGATGTCTGGGACAATCCGGGCGGCGGTACCGCAGGCGATGCCACGGTCATCCTCGAAGAACTGATGAGCCATGGGGCGACGGATACGGCGATCGGCACGATCTGGGACCCGATGGCGGTGCAGATCTGTTTTGCGGCAGGCGAGGGCGCTGAAATTCCGCTTCGCTTCGGCGCGAAATCGGCGCCCGGCACCGGAAATCCAATCGATGGTACCGTGACGGTCGTCAAGCTTGTGAAGGATGCCGAGATGCAGTTCGGCGAGAGCCTGGCACCCTTCGGCGATGCCGCTCATGTGGTTCTCAACGGCATCGACATCATCTTGAACTCAACGCGTGCCCAGAGCTTTGATGCCAGCCTCTTTACGGTCATGGGCATTGATCCGACGAAGAAGAGGATCCTGGTCATCAAATCTACGAACCACTTCTTCGCGTCGTTTTCGAAGATCGCCGCCGAGATCCTCTATTGTTCCGCGGGGACGCCTTATCCGAACAATCCGGCCAAGACGCCCTATCGCCGGGCACCGAGAAATATCTGGCCGATGGTCGCCCACCCTCATGGAAATGAACGTGGAGCTGCGTAGATGCAGGAAAACCGGTTTGCCGTTGTCGCCGAGGTAGGCGACAGAATCGCGGATCTTTCGACGCCGCGACCGATCGTCGATGAAGACCGGATGGCGGCAAACATCAGTCGGGTGCAATCCTACATGGATGCAAACGGCCTGCGTTTCCGTCCGCATATCAAGGCCCACAAGATCCCGGCGCTTGCCGCAGCGCAGGTCACCGCCGGGGCCAAAGGCATCAATTGCCAGAAGATCTCCGAAGCCGAGGTTTTTGCAGCAGCGAGCTTCGAAGACATCCTCATCACCTTCAATATTCTCGGTCCGCAAAAGCTCGAACGATTGTCGGAACTCCATGAGAATATCGCCGGCCTGAAGGTCGTCGCAGACAGCACGGTGACCGTTGACGGCCTTTCAGCGCATTTCGCCGACCGCAAGCCACTTGCGGTCCTGGTCGAATGCGATACCGGCGGCGGACGCTGCGGCGTGCAGATGCCTGAGGCCGCCTCTTTGCTTGCAAAGCGCATCGTCGAAGCCAAGGGGCTCGTGTTCGGGGGACTGGTCACCTATCCGAAACCACAATCGGCTTCGGACGTCGAGGCTTTCATCTCGCAGACGCTGGCGCTTCTTCAGGCCGAGGGCATTGCTTGCCCGATCGTCAGCAATGGCGGCACGCCGAGCCTCTTTGAAGCACACCTCGTCACGTCTGCAACGGAACACCGCGCCGGCACCTATATTTACAACGATCGCTCCATGGTGCGGATGGGCCATTGCACCGAAGACGATTGCGCCATGCATGTGCTTTCGACGGTCCAGTCGAGGCCGACAGCCGATCGCGCCGTCATCGATGCAGGTTCCAAAGCGCTGACTTCGGATCTTCACGGATTTGCCGATTTCGGCGCCATCGTCGGTTACCCGCAAGCCCGCATAACCAATCTTTCCGAAGAGCACGGCGTTATCGATCTTTCGAACTGCACCGGTGATCGGCCGAAGATCGGCGAGAAGCTCTTCATCATTCCCAATCACACCTGCGTCGTTTCGAACCTTTTCGACACCATGGTCTTTCATCGAAACGGCGCCGTCTCACGGGTCGAAGAGGTCGCTGCGCGCGGCCTCGTCTGGTAGGCACCATCATCGAAGCAACTGACCATGTGAATGATTGGTCTGATCGGACGGATGGCCGCCCACCACTTCAATGAAGCCTTTTTGGCACTCGCCAATACTTTGGGCTGAAGAATTCTCACGAGCGACGTCACGTGAGCGAGCAGCCGTCTTCAATGAATGTTTGGCCGTCTTTGAGATCTGTTTACGCATGATATTGGCCAACGATACGCGATCCGTCGTATGTCAGCTTTCGATGGCTTTTAGATATCGTTCGATAGACCGTTCGACGACGCGAGAGCCGTCTCTTTTGATTGTTCTGCCGGTGAACGCACCGTAAATCGCCTCAAATCGATATGGCCGGACCGCCTCGGATATTCCTCTTACCGTGCCGGCGTCGAGCGGGATAAGGTTCGGATAGCTCCGCATGAAGCTCACATATTGACGATCGAGGGTGACTTGCATCGTGTCGCCCACAAACAGAGCGCCCCGACCATTCTCCAGCCAGGGACAGTGGAGCACGGAGCTGCCTGCGAAATGACCACCGCACCGGATCAAAGTGGCCTGACCCAGCTGGAGAGTTTCATCCTTCCATGGGCGCAGCGCCGGGCCAAATCTTTGAATCCACTCGCCGTCATCGGCGTGGACATGAATTGGCACGCCTCCGCACGCCGCGCTCCATTCAATCATCGAAGAGTAAAAGTGCGGGTGCGAAATGGCGATTGCTAAGAGACCACCCATCGCGGCAATTCGGGCAATACTGGTCTTGTCAACAAGGCTGAGGCAGTCCCACAGAATGTTGCCGTCCGGTCCTTCGATGAGGAAAGCGCGATGGCCAATCGCGAAGTCGGGCGAGATCTGCAGACTGTGTATGCCTAAAGCTTCCTTGTTCCAGACCACATTATGCGTCCGGCCGAGCGCCGTCATTTCTGTCCACTCTTGCCCCGACTGAGGCACGAACTGGCGGTCGTCTTCGCAGACAGGGCAAGTTCGCGATGGCTCTGAACCATCGTTGAACTGCGTGCCGCAGGCGGCACAGATAAAACATGTCATTCTCGAATACCTCGAGGCGCTTGGTTGGATTTTCCCGGCCCTCGCAAACTATGGCACGGCCCTGAGCCTCGGTGCGATCAGAGCGAGGTCCGACCTATGGTCGCGTAAGAACTGCCACAGTGTGGATTATACCGTGGCGAGGCTGCTACTGCCCGATTGATCATGACGAAGGGGCGCCCCACGGTGCAGCGCTTGCGTCGATCCGCGGACGTCAGCGTTGCCCACCCGAAGTGTCGACCTTCTCTGCGAGCCAGATCTTGATGAGCGACTGATAGGGTACGTCGCGTTTGCCGGCCGCGACCTTTATGCGCTCAAGAAGCGCGTTCGGTAGCCGCAGCGAGATCGATGTCGAGGACGGCTTCAGGTTCGGCAAGCGCACGCGCTCCGCCTTGCTCCAGTCGATATGATCATCGGAATCCTGGCTTTCCCAGAAGGCCCGTTCTTCCGCCTCCGTCTTGAATTCCGGTACTGGCTTAAGCGTCTTGCTCATAATAGCTCCGCTCCTTGCGGCTCATATCCCGGGCCGAGATCACCCGTATCTTCGTCGCGTTCTGCCGAAGCGTGAAGGTGACATGAAGCAGCCTTCCGTCGTCGGTGCGCCCAAGAGCGTGGATGCGTTGCTCTTCGGCGCTATGCCTTGCGTCAGGAACCATCAGCAGTGGCTCGTTGAAAAACACCTGCTCCGCTTCTGCCTGGCCCACGCTGTGCTTTTCAGCGCTCTTGCGGGCGTTTCCCGCGTCCCAGTCGAAGCCCGTTATCCGCTCCCAATCAATCATCAATGTATATTGCCATAATATACACTGATTTCAAGGGCGAGGCGAAGGGGAAAAGCGCATGACAAGGAGAGAGAGAGAGAGAGAGAGAGAGAGAGAGAGAAATCCGCTCGCATTACCCGCACGGGGGCTCAACACGACGGGGTGATATAGCGATATGCCATAAGGGGACCCGCGGTCGTCCTCCGATTACCCCAAATGCCGCTTCCAGGTTCTGGTACGTGACGAGGGGTAGTCTCCCTCACCGCCGAAAATAACCGGGTCGAGATAGCACAACGTACCCGGCCGGTCATATAGGTTCAAGAATTCGAGCCAATCTGGATTCACGACCACTACGTTAACGGCGGCTGTGGCCCCCAGGAGCTTCATGGCTGATGCACCTGCAGGGCAACGAGGCGAGATATCAGGATCGCTCGATCGCAGCACGACTCTTCAGCGATGTGATGAATTCTCGAAAACCGGTTCGAAGCGGATCGAACAGCTCATTGCCCTTTTCCCGCAACATCACCTCTCCAAGCAGTTTTAGTCCGATAGCGGCAGCGGCTGCAGCATTCGGATCGAGGCCGGTGGTGCGGCGCATGCGCTCCACTATGTCGATGATGTCATCATGGTTGACATGTTCGAATACCAGTGAGGAGGGCTCCACGGGAGCGCTGTCGTCACGTCCTCGCACCAATCTCAGGGATACTTCGTAGGTGTAGCTTGAAGATGCCATGATTTTCCCTTTACTGCCTTACTCAAAAGATGACGACGGAACGGATCGACTTGCCCTCATGCATCAGGTCGAAGGCCGTGTTGATCTCGTCGAGCGGCATGGTGTGGGTGATCAGATCGTCGATGTTGATTTTCCCTTCCATGTACCAGTCGACGATCTTCGGGACGTCGGTCCGGCCACGGGCGCCACCGAAGGCCGTACCCTTCCACACACGCCCGGTCACCAGCTGGAACGGCCTTGTCGAGATCTCCTTGCCAGCCTCAGCAACGCCGATGACGATCGATTCGCCCCAGCCGCGATGGCAGCATTCAAGTGCCTGGCGCATGACCGCTGTGTTGCCAGTGGCATCGAAAGAGAAATCCACACCCCCGCCGGTCAGATCCTGGATGGCCCCGATGACCTTGTCGTTGCCTACTTCGTTCGGATTGATGAAGTCGGTCATGCCGAAACGGCGCGCCATCTCCGCCTTGGCGGGGTTGAGATCGACACCGATGATCCGGTCCGCGCCGACCATGCGGGCGCCCTGGATCACGTTGAGGCCGATACCGCCGAGACCGAAGACTGCGACATTCGCACCAGGCCAGACTTTCGCCGTGTAGATGACAGCGCCGATGCCGGTCGTCACGCCGCAGCCGATGTAGCAAATCTTGTCGAAAGGCGCGTCTTCGCGGATCTTGGCGACAGCGATCTCCGGCAACACCGTGAAATTCGAGAAGGTCGAGCAGCCCATATAGTGGAAGATTTCTCCACCGTCGCAGGAGAAGCGTGTGGTCTTGTCCGGCATCAGTCCCAGCCCCTGCGTCCCGCGGATTGACGTGCAGAGGTTGGAGCGCCGGGAAAGACAGGTTTTGCACTCCCGGCATTCCGGCGTGTAGAGCGGAATAACATGATCCCCAACGCGCAGCGATGTCACGCCCAGGCCCACCTCACGAACAATGCCGGCGCCCTCATGACCAAGGATTGCCGGGAACTTGCCTTCGGAATCGAGCCCGGAAAGCGTATAGGCGTCTGTATGGCAGACCCCCGTCGCCATGATTTCGATGAGGACTTCCCCGGCCTTTGGGCCGCCGATATCGATGGTCTCGATCGACAATGGTTTGTTGGCCGCCCAGGCGACTGCAGCACGCGATTTCATTAAGGAGATCCTCCCTCGGGGCAAGCCGTTTCCCGGCATTGACGTTCGTATTGGTTTGTAGATACTATCGAGTATCTGAAATTGCAAGACGCAGTTTCGAGTTGTGTTCACATGATCTGTCCGGTGGCGCAGGCTGGCGGGCAACAGCGCGGATCACGCTCTAATCGAGAAGAGATCGGGAGGTCTGAATGTTTGACATGGCCGCAGTGCAGCTGCCGAGCAGCGGGTGGAATAAAATGAAAACATGCGGACTTGCGGTCGGCGCCGCCAAGGACCCAAAAGAAGCCGGCGATCAATCGCGTGGTTCCGCAGCGGCGGCCAGAGGCCAGCGCCTTGTCGAAGCGCCGAACGCAGCTTAGGAGGACTGGCAATGGAACTCTTCGTTGAACCGACGTCAATTCTCCGGGTGCTATGTGGCCTTTGGTTCGTTCCCCACTGCATAGGCAAGATGCGCAATATCGGGCCGGCCTCGGCAACATTCGCGAAGGCGGGATTCCATCCAGCCGCCGCATTCGTGATCACTACCATCATCGTGGAACTGATTGCCGGCGCAGGACTGGTTCTCAATATCCTTCCGAGGCTCTCCGCCGGCCTGGCTGTCGTCGTTCTGCTCGGCGCCAGCTATGCCGTCCTGCGGATAAACGGATGGAACTGGCGCTGGCAGAAGCAGGGGCCGGAATTCATGATCTTCTGGTCGGTCGCTTGCGTCCTGGCCGTGCTTGATTGACGCTCGAATGTTTTAGAGATACTGGGGGGTATCCGAGTGCAATAGCAATCAGGGAGAGCAATCTTGGCGCGATTGACACGAGAACAGAGCCAGGCGCGGACGAAAGCAAAGCTGCTGGCGTCGGCGCGCGAGGTCGTCGCCCGCGAAGGCTACGAGGGCGCAACCATTGAACGCATTGCAGAGGAAGCGGGCTTCAGCAAAGGGGCCTTCTACTCCAACTTCAATGGCAAGGAAGATATCTTCCTTTATCTGCTCGAAACGCATGCAGGCGAAGACGTGATCGAGCTGCAGAAACTTCTTGGGCCGATAGAAGACGCGCGAGAGTTGATCGACAGGTTGAGCAACTGGGCGCAGGAACGCTCCAGCGACCCGAGCTGGGGGATGCTGGCATTGGAGCTCTTTCGCCACGCAAGGCGCAACGCGACCTTCGGAGAGCGTCATTCGAATCTGTTCCGCGCGCAATGGGAAGGACTCGGCAAGATCCTGCTCCGACTGTTCCCGGAAGGCAAGGCGCCCGCCGGACCGACAGCGCTCGGCGGCATCGTCTTCGAACTCACCTATGGCGCTGCCTCGAGCTTCACCAACGGCCCGACGGTTGGCGAGCTTGTGAAAGTCACCCTAATGTCGATGCACGAGGCCTATGGTATCAAAGCAATGGTGAGCTGAGCCTCCGCATCAGCATTCAAACACAACCTCTCCGGCCTCGCACGATCTCCGGGAGTGGCGGCGCTGCAATGACGATTCGATTGGTTGCTTGGGGGCTACGTTTTTCCGGCCGATATAGGATCGTCGGGGCGACGATTTTCGAACAAGCAGAGCCCGCGACACATGTTGGCCGCGGGCGGGTACTGATCAGCCGCCTGCCTTTCTGCCGAAGGTCGGGCGCACTGCAAGCGCCCCGTCGCCTGCGAGAACAACCGCGGCCAAACCGACGATCCACAGTGCCAAGAACTCCCATCCGCCATTCGGGTTGGTGAAGAAGAATCCGGCCGCGGCATGGACTGTGATGATTGCGCCGAGCAACACCGGAATCAGCACTAGCGCTGCCACGCGGGCAAAGAAGCCTGCGACTAGGGCAAGGCCCCCCAAAGTCTCGAGTGCTATCGTCAGGTATGCGAGGGCAGGGGGCAGGCCGAGGCTTACAAAGAACTGCGCAGTTCCGGACGGCGTGAAAACGAAAACCTTCAAGCCGGCATGGGCGAGAAAAAGAAGCCCGAGTGTCACCCGCAGCATGAGGATGGCGTAAGGGGCGGTGCGTGTATCTATCATTTATGTGTCTCCTGTTGGTCTGGTGGATTGGCGCAGCATCCGTCCGGTCCTGAGCCCGGCAAGGCTTCTGGCGATCTTCGATGTTTGCAACGGTGTCGCCGTTGACCGGGAAGGCGAGGGTCTCGCTCGGACCGGCGACCGGCCGGCGTACAAATGATCGCTCTTCCATTTGGTCCCCCAACCGCTCGCCCCGGGTTTGCAGATGCCCGGAGCACCCGCCAACGGCCGCCTCACATCACTGCATCCGACGGTTTTCATTACACTTCAAACTGTGCATTGACATACCAGCCGGACTTCAGATACTTTATGGTATCTTGAGGATTGTCAAGCGGCGCCACTGAGGAGATACGGCGCGGGCAACTCGGGAGTGAGTGAACAGCCCCAGGGAGGATAGGATGGCTGTGGATCTGCAAGCTACCGGCAGCGGCTGCCCCGTGCTTTCCGTCGAAAATATCGACGTTCGCTTTGGCGGCATACACGCGCTTAAGGGCGTCTCGCTCAGCGTGAATGCAGGCGAGATATGCGGGCTGATTGGCCCGAACGGCGCCGGAAAAACGACGCTGTTCAACTCCATTACCCGGCTCAGCGCGGTGACTGCCGGTTCCGTTCGCCTCTGCGGTCGAACGATTGAAGCCGTGCCCGCGCGCCAGATCATCCGTCTGGGTATAGCGCGCACGTTTCAGAACCTCGGCATCTACGGCGGAATGACGGTTCTGGAAAACGTCATGCTCGGCGCTCACCATTTGATGGGCGGTCGCATTGTCGAAGCGATGCTTCGACCCGGGCGCGCCCATCACAGGGAAAGCGAGACCAGACAGCGTTGCCGGGCGATCCTTGATGAACTAAACCTCTCCGGCGTTGCCGACAAGGCGGCGGGCTCGCTGCCCTACGCGACCCAAAAGCGCATGGAGATCGCCCGAGCGCTTGCCTCGTGTCCCACCGTACTCCTCCTCGACGAGCCGGCGGGCGGCCTTACCCACGGCGAGGTCGCCGAATTCGGTGAGCTCGTATCGCGCGTCCGCGACGATCATGGCGTCACGGTCATCCTGATCGAGCATCATATGGGGCTGGTCATGACCCTCTGCGACCGTATCGAGGTTTTCCATCTCGGTCGCAATTTGGCGAGCGGCACGCCCGCGCAGGTGAAGGCCAATCCGGCGGTCATCGATGCCTATCTGGGGAGGACACAATGACGATGCTGCAGGTGAAGGGGCTATCTGCCGGATATGGCGCAGCCGATGTTCTGCATGGCATCGACTTTTCCGTCGAGCAAGGCACCATCGTGGCGCTACTTGGATCGAACGGCGCCGGAAAGACGACGATCCTCAGAGCGCTGTCCGGGCTCATATCGGCGCGGGGGACGATCGATTTTTGCGGCGCGAATCTTAACCGCTGCAATGCGGCACAAAGGGTGGCGCTTGGTCTTGCGCACATACCGCAGGGCCGCGGAACCTTCGGTGACTTCACCGTCGAAGAGAACCTTGCGGCTGGCGCGTACACGATCGGCGACAGGCAGCAGATCGCTGCCGACATGCAGCGGTGGTACTCGGCCTTTCCAAGGCTCGCTGAACGCCGGCGGCAGCAGGCCGGTAGCCTCAGCGGCGGCGAGCAGCAGATGCTGGCAATTGCCCGGGCTCTCATGTCGCGCCCGAAGCTCCTGATGTGCGACGAGCCTTCGCTCGGCCTTGCGCCAGCGATTACCGAAGAAATCTTCGAGATATTCAAGTCACTCAATCGGGAGCACGGCATGACACTTCTCATCGTCGAGCAGAACGCCGACCTCACCCTCCAATTCGCGGACATGGCTCACGTCCTAGAGTCCGGATCCTTCACGGTGAGCGGAGCGGCGCGGGATCTTTTGGGCAACGAAGCCGTCCAGCAATCCTATCTGGGGGTGTAAGATGGAATTGTTCTTCCAACTTGTTGTCGATGGCCTGGCTTCCGGCGCTATCTACGCTTCGCTGGCGCTGGCACTGGTTCTGATCTTTCGAGCAACGCGGATCGTCAATTTCGGTCAGGGCGAGATGGCCACCTTCTCCGCCTACTGTGCTTGGCAGCTCTGCGAATGGGGCATGCCGATGTTGCTTTCCTTTCTTGTCGTCGGTGCCTTGGCGTTTTTGCTCGGCATCGGCGTTTTCCGTTTCGTCATCAGGCCGGTTTCCAGGGCTCCGGTCGAAGCTGCCGTCGTCGTGACCCTCGGGCTCTTCGTCGTCTTCCAGGCGCTGTCCTTGTGGCTCTGGGGCTCCGATCAGCGCGCCTTTCCTTCGATGTTCCCGAATGTCGGCTGGGATCTCCTTGGCGTGCGCGTGACGACCAGCGCGGTCGGCATCGTTGCCGCTCTGCTCTGTCTCGCCGTGGCCGCGGGGGCGATCTTTCGGTTCACAAGGCTTGGCCTTGGCATGCGAGCTTCCGCCTATGACGGCGAGAAGAGCCTTCTCGTCGGCATCCCGGTCGAGCGAATGCTGATGCTCGGCTGGGGTCTTGCGGCGCTGATTGGGTTCGTCGCGGCCTTGCTGGTCGGGCCACGGTTGTTCCTGAGCCCGACGATGATGATGCCGATCCTGCTCTACGCCTTGGCGTCGGCCACCCTTGGCGGCTGGGATAGTCCGCTCGGGGCTATGATCGGCGGCCTGATCGTCGGCGTCGCCGAAAGCCTTGGCGCAACATTCCTGCCCTTCATCGGTGCGGACCTGCGCGTGGTGATCCCAATCATCGTCACTCTCGTGGTCCTGCTCGTTCGGCCGGTCGGTCTTTTTGGTACTCGCACGGTGATCAAGCTATGAACATGCTACGTCTTCGATTTGCCCCCGCGGCTCTTGGCTCGATTGCTGCGCTCAGTCTGCCTCTCGTCGTTCCGAACTTCCTGCTGTTCGAATTCAGCATCGCCGTCTCATATGGAATTGCGATTCTCGGCTTGAATCTTCTCCTCGGCTTCACGGGACAGATCTGCCTGGCCCAAGGTGCGCTGTTCGGGGTGGGGGCCTACACGACTGCCATTCTCAATGTCAGCTTCGGCTGGGATCCCTTAGCGACACTGCCATTTGCGGCCATCGTCGCTGGCCTGATTGGCGTCGTCGTCGGGCTCCCTGGCTTGAGGCTGCAAGGGCTGCAGCTCGCAATCATCACCTTCGGTGTCGCGTCGGCATTTCCGCAGCTCCTGTTGAAAATGGACACGCTCACCGGCGGCGTCACCGGGCTTGCGACAGATCAGCCGATGGCGCCGATATGGTTCCCGGGAAGCCAGGAGATTTGGCTTTACGGGTTGTCGCTGATCTGTGCTGCCATTTCAATCATCGTGGTCACCCGGCTCCTCCGCGGCGATACCGGTCGCATGTTGCGCGCCCTGCGTGACAATCCGGTGATCGCCGAGGCACTGGGCGTCAACCTGACGATGGGCCGACTGGCAGCCTTTGCCGTGAGTTCCGCGCTCGCGGGTCTCGGCGGAGGGCTCTTTTGCGTCCTGAATGGCTTCATCAGCCCGCAGTCTTTCCTGCCGATGAAATCGATCGACATCCTGATAGGCGGTATCGTCGGCGGGATCATCAGCATTCCCGGTGCCTTCATCGGGGCCATCTTCGTCGTCTTCGTGCCGGGCTTCACGACCGACATCAATCCTGCGCTCGGTGGGCTGATCTACGGCCTCTGCCTGATCGCCATGATGATGGTCGCGCGCCGCGGCATCGCCGGGTTCCGGGTCGAGGAGCTCAAGAAGGCAGTCTTGCGCATATTCAAGTTCAAGGTTCTGTCGCGGATTCCGGGGCCTGTTCCCGGTCAATTGGGAGGAGAATGAAATGCCGAGACGCGTACTACGAGGAGTTTCCATGATGCTGGGGGCGCTCGCCTTCACGGGGCTTATAGCCGCAACGCCGAGGGCGCAGGAGACTGCATCACCAGGCATCACGGATGATGCGGTGAGGATTGGCATCTCAGGTCCGCTGACCGGCCCTGTCGCTGCGATCGGGGCGATTGCCGAAGGGATCAAGACAAAGGTCGATGCGATCAATGCAGCGGGCGGCGTCAAGATGGGTGATGACAAGACGCGAAAGATCGAACTGATCGTGGAGGATGACGGACTTGATCCGCAACGCACGCTCACCAACGTACGCAAGCTCGTCGAGCGCGAGGAGGTGTTCGCCGTCCTGGCAACTGCGGGAACGCCGAACAACCAGGCGATCGGCCGGTATGTGACGCAACGCGAGGTGCCGAATCTCTTCATGTATTCGGGCGTCCACGAGCTCGCCGGGCCCGAGTGGGAGATCGGGCTTGTTCCGTCCTTCACCACGGAAGCTGCGGCATTCGCGCGCTATCTGCTGGACACCAAGCCCGAAGCGAAGATCGCCCTTCTCTATCTGAACACCGAGACGGGGCAAACCTTCCAGAAGGCACTGGAGGATGCAGTGAGCACGTCCAACATCAAGATCATCGCCTCCCAGCCCGTAACATCGGCCGACCCAACCGTCGAAACCCAGCTTTCGACGCTGAAGGCGTCGGGTGCTGATACGTTGGTTGTGATCACAGGTCCGAAGCAGGGCGCCGAAGCGGTGCGCTTCGCCACGGAAAGCGGCTGGAAGCCAACGACGCTCGTGTCGAACATCGCGGCCTCCGTCGCTTCACTGAAACCGGCGGGCCTCGAAAATGCGAAAGGCGTGATCACGAGCCAGTACCTGAAGCAGGTGAATGCAGCGGCGCCCGGCGAGGACGCGGGCGTGAAGCGTTACATTGCCGACCATGAAGCCGCGAGGGCCAGCTTCGCCATCGATGATGCGCTCGGTCAGGTCGGATATGCGACCGGCGAGGCGCTCGTGAAGGTACTCGAATCGATGAAGGACCCGACCCGTGCGGCGATGATGGAGACCGCTCGAAATCTCGGGGGCGTTCAATTGGATCTTCTTTTGCCCGGCATCACACTGAACACGAAAAGCGGGGAGGACGTCTATCCGATCGAGTCGCTGCAGCTCTTCCAGTTCGACGGTGCGGCCTACCAGCCCGTCGGTTCGATGATCTCTTTTGAAGGAAAGACGCCGTCGCATTGACTGTGACCGACAGCTTTGCCGAGGGGCGCTCAGGCGCCCCTTTTTTCTGCCTTGCTCGCAGAACCAGGTTCAGCGGCGTGCAGATTTAGTATTGACATTCTAATAGGAATTTGGATACTAACGGGTATCCTAAGACGGCGAAGACCAAGGCAGCAAGGCTTGTGGGTGTCGCCGGGAAGGGCCGCCGCGGGAGGGCGTCATGGCGAAGGTGATGCGAAATATAAAACGAACGGATGACGCGGTTGTCCGTGGGCTGGGCGCGCTCGGTGTCGCAACCGTGCACGAAGCGCAAGACAGGCGAGGTCTTCTAGCGCCTCATCTGCGGCCGATCTACCGGCCCGCCCGTATCGCAGGCAACGCGCTCACTTGCGAGGTGGCTCCGGGCGACAACTGGATGATCCACGTAGCGCTGGGTGAGGCGCGCCCGGGAGATATTCTTGTCGTCACACCGACATCGCCCTGCGACGACGGTTATTTCGGCGATCTCCTGGCGACGTCCGCCAAGGCGATCGGCATCCGCGGCCTCATCATCGATGCCGGCGTTCGTGACATTGCCACGCTTACGGAGGTGCAATTCCCGGTCTGGTCGAAAGCCATCTCAGCGCAGGGAACCGTGAAGGAGACCCTGGCCAATGTCCAGGTGCCGATCGTCTGTGCCGGCTGTCTGGTCAACCCGGGGGATGTCATTGTCGCCGACGACGACGGTGTTTGTGTCGTTCCGGGCGAGAACGCAGCGATGGTGCTCGAGAAGGGGCGTGCGCGGGAGCGGATGGAGGAGGAGAAGCGGTTGCGGTATGCGGCGGGCGAACTCAGTCTCGACGTGAACGACATGCGCCCGAAACTCGTGCAGAAGGGCCTTGTCTATGTCGACTGAGAGCAAATCAGCCTTGCCGCGGCGGGTCGTGACGGGCATCCGAAATGGCCGATCCGTCTTCATCAGCGATGGCCTCGTGCCAAATGCGCATCTGCATGAATCGATCCCGGGTTTCATGACGTCGGTCTGCTGGGCAACGCAGGCACGCCCAAAGTTGCAGCTGAATGGTTCGGAGCCCGCCTTGCCCGGGATCCGCATTACCCCTTCGGTCGGCGAGACACGCCTGATGATCGTTCGCTTTCCACCGGACTCGGTGATGGCGGATCCGTCCTTCGACCCGGAAGCGGCGGATGCGGAGCAGCGCCTGCATCTGCCGGGGCTGGCAGAACTCTTCGAGCACGAAAATCCGGGTATGCACATGACGGACTCGATCGACTACGACATCGTGCTTAAGGGCGAGATCTGGCTTGAGCTCGATGATGGGGCGGAGGTGCATCTCCGCCAGGGCGACGTCGCGATCCAGTGCGGCACGCGCCATGCCTGGCGAAACAGGGGATCGTCGCCGGCCACGATGGCCTTCGTTCTGATCGGAGCGGCGCGCTCCTGAGCGCCGTTCAGGCGCGCGGAAGATTCATCCGGGAAACATGCCTTTGCAATTCACGCGGCCGGAGGAGGGCGCGATGCATTACGATTGCCTCATCATCGGAAGCGGACACGGCGGAGCCCAGGCGGCGACTTCGCTCCGTCAGCACGATTTTCAAGGATCGATCGGAGTCCTCAGCGAGGACCCCGATGCGCCTTATGAACGTCCGCCCTTGTCCAAGGACTATCTCCTTGGCAGCAAGACTTTCGATCGCATTCTCATCCGGCCGACGGACTTCTGGGCGTCGCGCAATATCGACCTCTTGCTCGGCAACAAAGTCGTCAGGGTTGACGCAAGCGAAAGGCAGGTCCTTTGCGCGAACGGCGCAACGGTCAGCTATGGTCATCTTGTCTGGTCCGCGGGAGGACGCCCGCGCCGCATGTCCTGCCCCGGCCATGATCTTCAGGGCATCCACGCGGTCCGGACCCGGTCGGACGTGGATCGACTCAACGAAGACCTCGTCAAAGCAGAAAAGGTGGTGATCGTTGGCGGCGGTTACATCGGGCTCGAGGCCGCGGCGGCGCTTTCCAACCTTGGAAAAACGGTGACTGTGGTCGAAGCGATGAACAGGGTGCTTGCCCGCGTCGCGGCAGAACCGCTCTCCCGCTTCTACGAGAGGGAGCATCGCGACCACGGGGTCGATGTTCGACTGGAAACCGGCGTCGAGAGCTTCATTGGAAGCGACGGGCACCTGACTGGCGTGATGTTGCAGGATGGCGCGACGCTTCCCGCGGATATCGCAATCGTCGGCATCGGAATCGTGCCCTGTGTCGAGCCGTTGATTGAGGCCGGAGCGGCGGGAAATGACGGTGTCGATGTCGACGAGTTTTGCCGGACCAATCTCCCGCAGGTCTTTGCCATCGGGGACTGCGCCCGGATCAGGAGCGCGCACGGTCTGCGGATCGAGTCCGTGCAGAACGCTCATGATCAAGCCACTGCCGTGGCAAAGACGCTTTGCGGTGAGCTGACGTCCTACAGCGCAACGCCCTGGTTCTGGTCGAACCAATATGACCTTCGCCTGCAGACGGTCGGCCTTTCCGCAGGCTTCGATGACACCGTCGTCAGAGGCGATCCCAACAGCCGCAGCTTCAGCGTCGTCTATCTCCGTGATGGCACGGTGATCGCCTTGGACTGCATCAATTGCGTCAGGGACTATGTCGAAGGCCGGATGCTCGTCGAAAGGCGCACGCGCATCGACGTGCAAGTCCTGGCAGACACCAGCATCAGGTTGAAATCTTTGATTGTGTGAGTGCGCAGAAGGAATGGGAGGGTGAAAATGTCGAATTTTACGGTGATCTCACGAATCGGGGAGGTCTTCTCCGTCGAAGGGCGAGCGGGCATCTCGGTGATGGAAAATATTCGCGATGCGGGAGTGGACGAATTGCTGGCGCTCTGCGGCGGCTGCTGTTCTTGCGCCACTTGCCACGTCTATGTCGACGACGCCTTTCATGAGCATCTACCGGCGCTCACCATCGACGAAGATGATCTGCTCGACGGTTCGGATCATCGGCGGCCGCAATCCCGGCTCTCTTGCCAGATCCGCTTCACCCCGGAGCTTCAGGGGATGATCGTTACGCTGGCACCGGAAGACTGATCGCAGGCGTATCTCTCAAACCAGAGGCCCAGAACCGGCCGGAGGAACGTGGCATTGGATGTGAGTGTGTACATAGCAAGGGAAAGTAGGTCCGACGAAGGGCGCGTTGCGGCGTCTGCCGAAACTGTAAAGAAGATGGGGAACCTCGGCTTCGACATCGTGGTCGAGGCAGGTGCTGGGGTTTTATCGCGCATACCGGACAGCGAATTCGAGGCTGCAGGGGCGCGGATCGGCTCGGCTGGCGATGCGGCAACCGCGGATGTGGTGCTGAAAGTGCGCCGCCCGACGGAGGCGGAGATTGCCGGCTACAAGAGCGGCGCGGTCGTCATCGCGATCATGGATCCCTATGGAAACGATGAGGCGATTGCCGCGATGGCGAAGGCAGGGCTTTCAGCCTTCGCGATGGAACTGATGCCGCGCATTACGCGCGCCCAGTCCATGGATGTTCTTTCCTCACAGGCAAATCTCGCCGGCTATCAGGCCGTCATTGAAGCGGCGTCTGTCTATGATCGCGCCCTGCCGATGATGATGACGGCCGCCGGCACCGTTCCGGCCGCCAAGGTCTTCGTGATGGGTGCAGGTGTGGCAGGCCTCCAGGCGATTGCGACGGCGCGCCGCCTCGGCGCTGCGGTCTCGGCCACCGACGTTCGCCCCGCCGCCAAGGAACAGGTCGCCTCACTCGGCGCCAAGTTCATCGCCGTTGAAGACGAGGAGTTCAAGGCAGCCGAGACGGCGGGCGGCTACGCCAAGGAAATGTCCAAGGAATACCAGGCGAAGCAGGCAGCCCTCGTTGCCGAGCACATCGCCAAGCAGGACATCGTCATCACCACGGCACTGATCCCCGGACGCCCTGCGCCGAAGCTCGTATCGCGCCAGATGCTGGCTTCGATGAAGCCCGGCGCCGTTGCCGTCGATCTTGCGGTCGAGCGTGGCGGCAATATCGAGGGCGTGGTTGCAGACGAGGTCGTCGATGTCGAAGACGTCAAGGTGATCGGTTTCGCCAACCTGCCGGGCCGGGTGGCCGCCAGCGCTTCGGCGCTCTATGCCAAGAACCTCGTCACCTTCCTCGAGACCATGCTCAACAAGGAGACGAAGAGCGTCGTCCTCAACCTCGACGACGAACTCATCAAAGCGACCATGCTGACCTATGCAGGCGATGTCGTGCATCCGGCATTCGCCGGGACGAAGAAGGGGATAGCTGATGGCCAGTGAAGCAATGGACAAGGCGCTGGAGCAGCTTGACCAGGCGGTCAACGCAGTCGTGGCGGCGGCCGCGCAGGCACCGGAAGCGGCAAGTGCGGCAACGGGCGGGGCGATCGATCCCTTCATTTTCCAGTTCGCGATCTTCGTGCTGGCGATCTTCGTCGGTTATTACGTCGTCTGGTCGGTGACGCCGGCGCTGCATACGCCGCTGATGGCCGTCACCAACGCCATCTCTTCAGTCATCGTCGTCGGCGCGCTGCTTGCAGTGGGCATTTCGGCAAGCGGGCTTGCGACCGGTTTCGGCTTCGTCGCGCTCGTTCTCGTCTCGGTCAACATCTTCGGCGGTTTCCTCGTCACGCAGCGCATGCTGGCGATGTACCGCAAGAAGGACAAGTGAGGCCGGACGAATGACCAATATCGCAGCTTTCCTCTACCTCGTCTCCGGCGTGCTTTTCATCCTGGCACTGCGCGGCCTCTCCCATCCGGCCACCAGCCGCAAGGGCAATCTCTACGGCATGATCGGCATGGGGATGGCGATCCTCACGACGCTGGTGCTGGCAACGCCTTCTTTTGCCGGCTTCGTGCTGATCGTGCTCGGACTGGCGATCGGCGGCGGGGCGGGCGCCTATATCGCCCGCGTCATCCCGATGACCTCGATGCCGCAGCTGGTGGCGGGCTTCCACTCGTTGGTCGGCCTGGCCGCCGTGCTGGTTGCCGCCTCCGCGCTTTATACACCGGCCTCCTTCGGCATCGGCGATATCGGCTCGATCCATGGCGAGGCGCGTATCGAGATGGCGATCGGCGCCGCGATCGGGGCGCTTACCTTTACCGGCTCGATCATCGCTTTTTTGAAGCTTGACGGGCGCATGTCCGGCAAGCCGATCCTGCTTGCCTTCCGGCATATCATCAACATCGCGCTTTTGGTGCTGATCGTCTTCTTCATCATCGGGCTCGCGGCAACCGAAAGCCATTTCGATTTCTGGGCGGTCGTGGCGCTTTCGCTGGCGCTCGGCGTGCTGCTGATCGTGCCGATCGGGGGCGCCGACATGCCGGTCGTCGTCTCCATGCTGAACTCCTATTCGGGGTGGGCGGCAGCCGGTATCGGTTTCACGCTCGGCAATCTCGCTCTGATCATCACCGGTGCGCTGGTCGGCTCTTCGGGTGCGATCCTGTCCTACATCATGTGCAAGGGCATGAACCGCTCGTTCATATCCGTCATTCTCGGCGGCTTCGGTGGCGAGACCTCTGCAGGGGCTGCGGACAATTCCGACAAGACCGTCAAGCTCGGCTCGGCAGAGGATGCCGCCTATCTGATGGCGAACGCTTCCAAGGTCATTATCGTGCCGGGCTACGGCATGGCGGTTGCCCAGGCGCAGCACGCGCTTCGCGAGCTGGCCGACAATCTCAAGAAGGCCGGCGTCGAGGTCAAATACGCAATTCATCCGGTCGCCGGCCGCATGCCCGGCCACATGAACGTGCTGCTGGCCGAAGCGAACGTGCCTTATGACGAGGTCTTCGAACTCGAAGACATCAACTCCGACTTCGGCCAAGCCGATGTCGCTTATGTCATCGGTGCCAACGACGTCACCAATCCAGCGGCGCGCGATGACAAGACCTCGCCGATCTACGGCATGCCGATCCTCGATGTCGACAAGGCCAAGACCTGCCTCTTCGTCAAGCGTTCGCTCGGCTCCGGCTATGCGGGCATCGACAATACGCTGTTCTACAAGGATGGCACGATGATGCTGCTCGGCGATGCAAAGAAGGTCACCGAGGAGATCAACAAAGCGATCGGCCACTGAGCAGGATAAACAGCATCGTTTGCTGCCGGCCGGGATCCCTCGTCCGGTATTTTTTGCCCATCGACGCGCCTCACCTGTTGCCGGCACGTCTGGAGCGCCGACAACTGCCCAAAAGCCGTGGGAAGCGACAGTCTAGGTCTTTGGCCCAAGCTTCAGCGACGCGGCCGGGAGATGGATGTCGGCCCAACGGTTCATATCAGATGGGGTCAACCGCACGCGACCACACTCGCATCTGCCGTGGCTGTTGGGACCAGATGAAAATGCCAATTCCTATTCGGGGTCCGTTGGCGATCCCGTTCCGCGTCTGCGGCATCACGTAGAATAAGATGAAGCCGAACATCTACACGATCTGCAGACGTGCCTTCCGTCGCATCAAGAAGCAGCGGCATACTTCCGGCACGGCAACTGTTCGCCGACATCAGGGGCTACCCTCATCTGCCCGAACGGACGAAACCCGGCCGTTCTGAGCGACATCGTTAGCGTCTTCGGCGCATGCCTGAACACAGGCGGCCGATAGGGATGTGTGTCGATTGTAATCAGAATTTGAGCGCAGGCTGCCATTCTTTTCCGGCAGTTAAGCGGCCTATGTGTGCCGCTTCCCGAATGGAAGGACATCCATGAATTAGGCCACCTGCTGAGGGTACAGAGTATCGGGCCGAATAAACGTTTGCCATCAAGAGCCGCGTTCGGCTTTGCCAGACTGTTGAGAACATCGCCTGGCGGGATAACAGAAGACGCCTTCCACCCGGACGGGGCGGAGGGCGTCTTCCTCTCCAGTGAGCCGCTGCGGCTCTCGATCTAGATAGTGACGGCGTAGTAGGTGAAGCCGCCATCGCCTGAGGCAACGCCGGAAATCGCTTCATTGATGCTCTCGAGCGGCCAAACCATCGGCTTCATGACGGAGATGTCGACAACTTCGTTTTCGACCATGGAGGCGATTTCCATACCTTCAGCGGCGGTGAACCATACCGAGCCGATCAACTCCATCTGCTCATCCATCCACCACTTTACGTCGAGGGGCAAATTACCCGCAGTACCGCCGATATTGACGATGCGGCCGCCTCTGCGCACACCCTTCATGGCATCGAGCATGGATTCGAGCGGCGCCTTGGCGCCGAGCGTGTCGAGCATCAGGTCGGCACCGACGCCGCCCGTTCTGGCCTTGATGAAATCGCCGCTCGAGCCGGTCCGGTTCGAGAAGATTTCAATCCTGTCCGGCGCAAGCGCCTTCAGGCGGGCCAGCAATTCGTCGCCACGGGCGACTGCATAGATCTTGCCGACGCCCATGGCCAGCGCGAAAAGAGTCGCGCCGATGCCGAGGGTTCCGCTAGCGCCGTTGATAATCAGCTTGCGCCCCATCAGCGGCCCGCACTTTTTCAGGGCGGCGTAGGACGTACCGAGGTAGCCCATGCGCGACCCCTGGACGAAGGACATGTTGTCGGGAATTTTCACGACCTGCGCCTGCGGCGCCAGCATATATTCACAAAAGCCGCCATAGGGGTAGCGTTTGAACATCTCAAGGCTGTTCGGATTGTAGCCGAAATAACCGCCGAGTGTCCAATGCTGGCAGGCTTGCGGGTGTCCCGATGAACATGCGTGGCAGGCTCCGCAGAAGCGGCCGGGATTGACATAGACCCGGTCGCCCGGCTTGAGCGACACGACCTGCTCGCCGACCTGATGGACGATACCTGAAGGATCGAGGCCATGGATTGCGGGGCGGGGCGGTAATGGCATCTGCGGATACCAGCTCTCCCAGTTCGCAAGGACATTGGCGAGATTCGGGACCATTCCGCAGGCCTTGACCTCGACAACGACGTCGGTTCCGGTGGCCACGGGGCTCGCCACCAGATCCATTCTCATCGGTTCTCCGACGGCGTGCAGCCGCGCTGCGCGCATCATCTGCGTCATTAAAATTCCTCCCTAATGAATGTCACCAGATACTGGAAAGTTTTCAAATACCAAACAGTATTCAAAAGCGCAAGCGCCTGCAGCTCATCATTGACACCATGGTCGCATTCAGATACTAACTGGTATCGGAAATCTATGTGGTATGCGTAAAAGAGTGCCTGAGCTCCACGCCGAGCTCAAATGACGGTGAAAGCCGGTCTGGACGAAGGATGCCGGATTTGCGCCGGTCGTCCGACGATTTTCGTGGGAGGAAGAAAATGATAGATGACGCGTCAGCATTGACGGGCGAGAACCTTTATAGAGACCCTTACCCGGTCTATGCGAGGTTGCGCCGGCAAGCTCCGGTTGCCCTTTTCGAGGGGACCAAAGAGTATTTCATTACCCGCTACGACGATTGTCGCACAGTTGGTGCGACCGACCGAGCCTTCGGACCGTCTGGCGCTGCCAACCGGCCCGAGGCACGCGTTATGGGAATGCCGAACGTCCTGACCATGTCGGGCGAAGAGCATTCATGCCTGCGCGAAGGCATCGACCTCAATCTGACACAGGAGCGCGTGCGCTCTTATGTCGAGCGTCTAACGCGGCCAGTGGTGCAGCGCTTCCTTGACGAGCTCAAGCCCAAGGGCGAGGCGAACCTGACGACGGAGCTCTTCGAGCCGATCTCGGTGCGCTGCATCGGCGACGTGATCGGTTTGACAGAGACCTCGAATGACAATCTCGTGGAGTGGTTTCACGCCATGGCCCTTGGGCTGCAAAACGTCTCCAACGACCGGGCGGTCTGGGACCGGCTCGACGCCGCGCTCGCAGACATCGATCACCAGCTTGGCGCGCTTTATGACGCTGCATTGTCGAAGCCGAACAACACGCTGATGAGCCATGTGATGTATGGCGGCATGCCGGAGGGCGCAGCGCGCAGCCTGGAGGAAATTTCGCCGACTATGCGCGTTATCATCCTGGGCGGTCTGCAGGAGCCTGGACACGCGGCCGCAAATGCTTGTGCGGGCCTGCTTTCCAGCCCCGAGCAGGCCAAAATCATGGCGGAGGACCCGTCCGCGCATGCGCTCAGGGCTTTTGACGAGGGGCTGCGCTGGATAGCGCCGATTGGAGTGACCCCGCGTGTCGCCCTTGAAGATTTCGAGATCGCCGGGACTGTAATCCCCGCCGGCTCTTCCGTGGCCATCGTCATGGGATCTGCAAACCGCGATGAAGCGCGCTTCGAGAGGCCGGACCAGTTCGACATGTTCCGCAAGAAGAAGCAGCACGTATCGTTCGGTTTCCGCCCGCATTTCTGCTCTGGACATTTCCTGTCGCGAGCCATGGGCGAGATCGCTCTTCAAGAAGCCTTCCGGCAATTGCCGAATCTGCGCCTCGATCCTGAGCAGGAGATCAAGGCCAAAGGCTGGCGCTTCCGCGGCGTGAACGTGCTTCCGGCCAAGTGGGACGCGTGATGACACTGATTATCGATTGTCACGGACACTTCACCACCGAACCGCAGAAACATCACGACTTCCGCAAGGCGCAAGTCGCCTTTGCAGAAGGTAAGGCGAGCGCAAGGCCGATCTATCCAGGCATTTCCGACGAGGAATTGTTTGCGATCATTAAGGCCAACCAGTTGCGGCTCCAGAAGGAGCGCGGCTCGAATCTGACGATCATTAGCCCGCGCGCCTCCGGCATGGGTCACCACATCGGTGGCGCGGATGTCGCGACCGAGTGGGCGCGCATCTCTAACGACAACATCAAGCGCGTCGTTGAGATGTTCCCGGAGAATTTCGCGGGCGTTTGCCAGTTGCCGCAGACGATCGATGGAGATCTCGATCCCGTGATCGCCGAACTTGAGCGTTGCGCCGACGACGGGTTTATCGGCTGCAATCTCAATCCGGATCCTTCCGGAGGCCGGTGGAGCGCGCCGCCGATCTATGACCGTTGGTGGGATCCGATGTGGGAGGCCTTGGCGGCATACGACGTGCCGGCAATGATCCATGTGTCTGGCTCATGCGAGCGCTGCCTGCACACGACCGGCGCTCACTACATCAACGCCGATACGGCCGTTTTCATGCAGCTCATACAGGGCGACCTGTTCGAACGTCATCCCAAACTACGGCTGATCATTCCGCATGGCGGCGGTGCGGCGCCTTATCACTGGGGACGGTACCGAGGGCTGTCGATGATGCTGGAGAAGCCGCCCATTACCGAGCACCTCATGAACAACCTGTTCTTCGATACTTGCGTCTATCATCAGGCGGGAATCGATACGCTGTTCCGGGTGGTAGACAAGAAAAACATCCTTTTCGGCTCCGAAATGCTCGGCGCCGTCAAGGCCGTCGATCCCGAAACCGGGCATAGCTTCGACGATACCAAACGCTACATCGACGCGCTCGATCTCAGTGCGGAAGACAGGCACGCGGTCTTCGAAGGCAATGCGCGGCGGGTCTATCCCTTGCTCGACAAAAGGCTCAAGACACAGAACCGCTAATTCGACGCCGAAATCTGGGAGAGGAATATTCATGGCAATTACAGTTAGATTGGCGGGTGGCGCCCAAGGGTTCAATTGGCTGCCGGTCTTCGTCGCCGAACAGGAGGGACTGTTCGAGAAACACGGACTGAAAATTGAATATCTGCGCCTTGGCAGCGTCGACAAGGCGACGATCGCAGTGGCCGAAGGCGAAGCCGAGTTGGCGATCACGCCACCGGAAGGAGCTGTCTCGAATTATGCCAAAGGCGGTGAACTGCGCATTGTGGCGTCGAATTCCAACCGCCTTCCGATGTCGATCGTGGCAGCTCCTTCGATCAAATCGATCGGGGGACTGAAGGGAAAGAAAATCGGCACCTCGTCACTGACCGAGGGCACAGCGGTCTACACGCAGATGCTGCTTTCCCGCGAAGGACTCAAGTACCCAGGTGACTATGAATTTGTTCTTGCCGGCGTTCATACGACGCGCTGGGCGGCGCTTCAGGCTGGCGACATTGATTGCGCACCGCAACCCGCCCCCTGGAACTTCATCGCTGAAAGCGCCGGGTACAATCTGATCGGAGAGATCAACGACGTCATACCGGAAATCCTGTTTGCCGCGCTTATCGCGAAGAAAAGTTGGCTCGAATTGAATAGCGAGACTGTCGGGAAGCTCTTGAAGGCTTTGGCCGAAGCCTATCTGATTACCAACGATCCCTCGCAGGAGGAAGAAATTGCGTTGCCGATCTTCCAGCGCATCACGGTGCCGGATGACGCCGATCTTGCCCGTCGCGGGCTGCGCTACATGCGTGACATGGGCATGTGGCCGAACGGCCTGGGCATTCCCGAAAGGGCAATTGAAACCACGATCGACCTGATGATCCAAGCGGGCTTGCTAGACGAAGGCACACGGATGTCGGCCGTTGGTGTCTTTGATAATTCTTACCTCCAAGAGGCGCTGGCGTGACGCGTGGGTGGGGCCTCTCAGTCGCTGAGGCGAAAGAAACGATCGTTTCTCTTCTGCGACCGAAGGTCTCGCCACCATTATGAAGCACTAGTCTGTACGTGTCGTGCCGCCCTGGATGGACGTTCAAACGAGCGGATAGCAGCGCGAGAGAGCGGCGATCAGTCCCTCGGGCTCACATGGCTTCCAAAGCAGCTGGCCCTGCGGACAAGGCGGGGCTCGAGCCAGGACTTAGGTCTTAAGCGAAGGGTGCGATCAGACCAAGGTCCGACGTCTAGTCGCGAAGGAGCTGCTACAGTGCGGCTACACGCAAGGCGCGCTGCCGCCACGTTTAGATCGGGGAGGCTCATGTCCCACGGTATTATCACCGAAATTCGCGATGCGCGGAAAGAACTGTTGAGCCTTTCAATCAAGGATCGCGAGCGTCTTGTTCGCCGGATTGTGGATGAACTGCACGCGGTTCGAACGAGCGACTTTTCCGACAGCCCGTTTGCCAGCAGCACGGGCCTCGATTACCTTGTTGCGCGCACTTACGACACGATCCCGGAGATAGCGCGGATGGATGACAAGAATTTTGGAATGGTCCTCGACCAGTTCGTTGAGCTGCTCGAGACGATTACGAGCATCGTTCGCCTGCCGCCGACTGTGCTGCACTAAGGCGAAGTGTCAGCGCAGCGAATGACGGGGACGTCGTTTTTATAGGCGCGCGCGTTATGCTGACGGAGTTCTCATGGACGCCTACACTAACCACTATGTCGAACTTAGCAGCCGCCTTCGCTCGGCGCAGGCCTTTTGCGAATTTCTGGCATCCGGCGGAAGGGTATGGGACCAGCCGGATGGCACAGCCTGGCGCGATGTTACGGCCGAGACTGTGCAGCGCGAGCTTCCAAAGGTCAGAGCACTGGAGACGCTCCGGCGCCAACTTTATCCTGATGTTGCCGCTGAGGACGGTTCGCCCTTTCGCCATTGATGCCGAAGCCGAGCTGGCGGACGCGGACTCAAACCAAGCGACGCGATCTCCATTTTAGGGCTATGGCCGACCTCGCGAGTTCTGGACGGCCTGGCGAGCAGCAGAAGCTGAGGCGTCCAAGCCCCTAAGCGTCACGGAGAGCGCGTCACTTGATGATGCAGAGCCTGTTGCACAAAGACACGGCTCGGCGCCTTCTCTGCCGGATCACCGAGCACCATTAGTGCAAGAGCGATAGCTGCGATGGCCGCTGCGATCACCGCGAGTGGAAATCCCATATCACTAGCCTTTGCTTCGTCGCATAAGATGGTCTTCTCTTGCCCCCGGCGGACTTGCCGCCGGGGGAAGTCGGGGCCATTCAGACAATGATGTAGACGATCTTGAACGTCGAGGGTTCGACGATGATGATCCTGCCATCTGCCAGGATGAAGAAGCGATAGCCTTCATATTGCGGGACGATCTTGACGATCCGCGGCGGCAGCGGCTCAAGTCGGATCGTCTTTGGGATGGCTGTGCCAACTTCAACCGTGAAGTCGACTTCGCGAACCGGCTCGACATTGACTTCCTTCACGACCTGCTGGATTTCAGTCTTCTGTTCGACAGAGATGTTGACATCGGTTTCAGTCTTAGTGGAAGTGGATTGACCGGACGTTCCCGTCGACGTGCCCCCACCCGTCGTGCCAGCGTCGCCCGATCCTGTGGCGTCAGACGGCTTATCGGATGTGGCTTTTCCATCAGGCGAAGTTGTTTCACCGGAGCTCTTCGTCGAACTCTTTCCGCTCTCGCTGCCGGATGCAGGCGCCTGCTGCGAAGTGGATCCGTCGGCAGGTTTCGTTGTGTCTTGCTGTTGAGTGGTAGGCTGATCAGTACCTTGCGAAGATGAGCCGGATGTTCCCGTTCCTCCGCTATCGGGTTGGACGGTTGTGGCGTCGCCCGTTCCTCCGGACGGGGCTTCTTGACCCGAACCGTTGCTTGGCGCTTCTGCGCCTGACGGCTGCTGCGATGTGCCGGATTGCGGCTGCTCGCCTTGCGTCGTGCCCTTCTTGGGCAATATCGGAGTTGCATCCTGCGCGGCTGCGGAAAGCAGACCAACTGGCGACGCGCCGAGCGCGAGCGAGGCGATCAGGACAGGTAGGATCTTGCGGTTCATAGCTTTAACTCCCTGGCCGAGGACGTGCTGCGCCAGAGGGCGTCGCAGCACGACGTCCTTGTGGTGTCGATTTGGTTTGAGTTTGCAGGTTGGACCCGGCATGCCGGGTCCAACCTTGTCGTCAGTTGACGATCTGGATGACCTTGCGCGAGGAAGGCTCCACGATCACACGCTGGTCGTTGACCACAGCGTAGGCGTATGTTGGGTCATCGGGCACCGGAGTGACTACGACGGCCTCAGGCAGCGGCTGTCCGACGACAACCTTCTCCTTTATGACGACGGTGCCTGACGGAGGAGGCGCTTCGCGCACATAGGTCACAACCTTCGGCGGCGGATCGAGTAGAGTCCCGACGACCGCACCTGCTGCGCCACCGATTGCGGCGCCGGCGGGACCGCCGACGATTGCGCCTGTGGCTGCACCGCCAACCGCGCCGTTAACCGTCGAGGATCCTGCAAAGGCAGCACCCGACATGAGGGCGATCGCAGTGGTAGAGACGAGAATCTTGCTAAACATTTTCTTCTCCATTTCCGTGGCTGTCTTGGCAGCCTCACAGGTGAGCAAACGACAGCACAACGCAGCAGTTCCCTCCATCAGACCATTGGCCTGAAGCACTCAAGACTTTGGTCTGATTGAGTTCATTTGCGGCAGCTGGTTGGTCTCCATCACCTGCGATCAAGTTTAGCGGACACGCAAGTTATTGATGCCAGGGAGATGTATCTTTTCAGAGCAACCACAATCTTCATGGCGAGGGTTCCATCAAGGTGTTTGAGCGACGGCTTTCGGGTGTATTGCGGCGGGGTTAAGCAAGCTCAGCATGGTTGGTTCTCCAACACCCCTGAGACTCAACAAAAAACCCGCCGAAGCGGGGGCAAGCATTTCACGAAACATATTGCGACAAGGGCTCGTCTAATGAGAGGTCGAATGCGAGTCCAACCATCAGCTGAGTGCCAAGGGTCATGCCCGCAGCACTGCAGATCACGCAGATTCAGCGACTGGTGGGTATATGAAAAGCGTGATCGCCATAAACATCCAGGCGAAGATAAAGTTCCGAGACAAAAGAAAAAGCCCCTGCTCGTGATCGGCTACTCCAGACCACCGTCTACAGGTCGATCAGCGCGATACCGAGGTCTTCGCGCTTTCGGCGGCGGAAGCCGACTGCGCTTTCGCGGATGATGATCTCGAGGGTAGGATGAACGGTGCCCTTGATAAAATGGCCGCCCCGGGTGGCTCCGTCTGACCGGCCGAGGACCACATGCATGTGGAGGCTGGCCTTGCCGTCGTCGCCGATAGCAATGTCTCCAATAGCACTTAGGACCTCGGTCTGTTCCTCAACCGGAATCTCCTTGTAGTTCTTCGTCGCGAACTCGAAGAAGCCGAGCGTGGCGCTACGGAAGGCCCCGATGGCGGTTAGCGACGCGCCGCCGACCTTTTGCTCCTCGGCGAAGCGCGTGATTGCTTCGAACGCCTCTTCGCCGTCGTCCAGGACCAGCACGAAGTTGCGCTCGCGCCACGGATCACTTTCGTCAAGTTCCTTGCTCTTCATTGGGATTCTCCTTTGAAGAATGAGGGTTTCGTCAATGTCGGTCACGAACACGCTCCGCGTCGCGCTCCTTAACGAGCTGCATAGTGACCAATGCCTCAAGATGTCGAGGTCTCGGCAGTGGCTGAAGCATCTTCTATCCGCTGCACATGTGATAGCGTCAGGGGGTCGCGATGCCCGTAGCCGTCGACGCCGTATGGACGCCAGTGACCAGCTCATAAAATGAAGGAGGGAGGGACAAACGTCCGGCCTCTGTGGCGTCTCCGACGGCACCGACCTGCGCCGACCAGCGTCGATCATCTCGTCCGCGCTTATCGGCTGCGTGGGAAGCTTTGCTCCTGACGCAGGCCGTCCATGTCCTGGCTCTGACGAAGTTCGCGGTCGGCTGGATCCTGTCCCTCGGCGACCGTTCGCGGATGACCGGTCGGAAGGATGTCGTCGCGCATATGTTCGTCCACGCGAACTTCCTCATCGAGCTCATAGGCGCGCACGCGCGAAGGCGTAGGTTCGCCGCTTCTCATGTAGTGACCTGCGACCGTAGCAGACCCCGCGGCGGCGTCGGCTTCGAACACATCGTCGCGAGAGCCGGAGACCTGCTGGTCGCGATTCGCTTCCCCGAGACGGTTCCGATCATATCTCGCCTCGACATATGTCTCGTTCGGCTTCAGGACGTTCCAGCCTTCGCTGCGCCAAAGGTCGGCGCGCTCGTCCATGTCGATTGCTCCTTCATCGTCGAGTATGTCATGGGCCGTGTCGTAGGTGGCCTCGTCCACCGAAGCGGACACCAGGAAGCCACCGCGTCGAAGTCCTTCGGCATAGACGACACGGTCCTCGTCCGGAAGGAGCCAGTCTCCGAGTTGAGGCCAGAAACCTCCGCGATCGTCGCTTTCGACATTAGCCTTCTCGGCATCGGCTTCGTATCCCGGCATCAGCCGGACGTGGGCGACGCCTGCCTCTTTGAGGCGCTCGACGGCATCCTCCGCTTCGCTTCGAGAGTCAAAGAACGCAGTCAGCATGCTTTTTGCCGGTTCGCCCGAGACCGCGGGGTCGCTTTCATTGTAAAGATTGCTCATGTGATCCTCCGATTGCTGCTCTTCCTGCGAACGGTCCGAGCCCGACAATGTTCCAGACGGCGCAGTCCAAGCCGTGCGTTACATGCCTGCCTCGTTCACTTTCCGAAGCCTGAAGAAATACCGGCACGAAACGCCGCGCACGCACATCATCCCGACTAGTTCATCATGTCTTACAAGCCGGAAGTGGTCCACGATGGGCTGCTTGTCGTAGATCATTGCCGCGCTTTCGACGTGTTCGAATATTTGGAGCGTTATCGAAGCTGTCGTACCTTTTGCGCGCAACGCCTGCTGAAGGTGCAAAAACATCTTCCGAGCAACAGCCGTTCGTCCCAACGGTGCCGCCTTGATCGCGAGCCCGATGGGGATATAGCGGGGATCAATCGACACAAGCCGTCCGGGCCGCCGTTGGAAGAGCAAAGCGTCCGCCCGCATGTCGGCATGGAAGCGCTTTCCGAACCAGTGCAAGTTCTCGAGGACGCCGTCCAGCGGATGTCCCGACGGAAGGCCGACGCCTTTCCAAAGTCCGATCATGTCCTTCGGTTGGACAGGCTCCAGTGACCGCAACCAGGAGGCCATTTCCTGCTGCTGGTCGCCTCGCATGGAATCTCGTTCTCGGATGCTCATCTCGATCAAATGAGAAGAAGGTCCGGAAGTTCCACATTCATGGAGCCTCGCGCACTTCAAGGTGGAGCGCCCACGCAACGGCCCAGAGGGAAGGGGCGGTCGCGCACCTGATCGCGCAGCAGCTCTTCGACTTGTCTCCTGACATGGGTTGTCCGACCCCGACACGGACTTCAATCTGCACCAACCACCGGGACCATGGTCGGTTAAACCTGCTGCCCCGGGAGAGAATGCTACGAATAGGCGACATTCGAATGCCTCGCGACGGTTCGCCAGAAGGAAAACGTATGTCTTGGATCACAACGGGCTCGTCCTTCGGTATCAATCGAAGGAACGGACGCCATGCAGTGGTTCTGATGCAATAGGGAATGCCAATAATTCGCCGATATCATCACCCTGATGCTGCTGATTTTCTGGCCGAGGACGTACTTTCGGACGCCCATCTCGCCAAGGCGGGCGGTTGCCTTTTTTTCAGTGCTTCGTTCTGTGCATGCCGTCAGTTGCCGACCCACTTTCATCGACGCACTTCCAAGAACCGTCTTTATTCTTCTTCCATTTACTCCCTTCCTCCAGAGCGGCCATGAGTTTCACTACCAGTTCTGGATCATCACCTTCTGGCACCATCCCAACTCTCATTTCAAATTTCGGTTTCTCCGTAATATCAACCCAGAACTTGTGCCCCTCGAACTCAAGGACAGTTTGGCCTGCTGGCAGTTTTGTTATCAGAGACACGAGTGTTTCCTCCCTTTCATTTAAGGTATCGCTAATACTGCCATAAAATCGCCAGTGGGAGGAGTCTGACCTTCTTTTGTACAATGAGACCCGAACCGTCGGAATTGGGGAAGTTGGCCGCGCTTCTTGCATCGACCTGATCCGACAAAATATTCTGATCTCAATCACTTATCTGGGAAAGTTAGGACTTTAGCCGAGGCACTTGCGTGAGACGCTATTCCACCCGCATCCACCTGCATCGGGGCATTTCTTTGATCTGGGATGGACGTGTTACCAACCAGCATAACGGCTCGATGGCATGTGCAACCAATGTTGATCATGTCAACAAGGCATGCAATGCGATGGCGGCAACAAAAGTGATAACGACAAGCCAGGCAATCTTCATGGCTTGGCGATTGGCTTTTTCGAACACGCGGAATCGTGCCCCTCGCTTCGGGCGAAGGCGATGTGGCCGAACGGGAGCGGCGCTGGAGCGGACGCTCTTCTTCTTTCCTGACGTCTCGGCCTCCCTTGAAACAAATTGCGACAACCTGCTTCTAATGCCGCAGAGGACGCGTAGGTTCCCGGAAGACGACGATCTCGTCCGCTGATCTTGCAGGATCATCCGGCTCGATGAAGCCGAACGTTTGTTTGAACCGATAGCTGCCGCAGCTCCCTTCGCTCAATTGGCGAGCAGCATGGAAGACGCCAGTTGGATCCATTACAGGCCGACGGCTCACGGATCCGCCGACGACATTCATTCAGTCAGTATCTGCGGGGCGGAAACTGGAATTACGCCATGCGCCGGATTGATGTGCCCATCTGGCGCTTAATGCCAGACGGGCATCTTGATTAACGCGTCGCAAGCAACTCCCGAAGTTGATGGGGTTTATCGACGCCGAACTCAAACCACATCACCAACTCCCTTGCAGCCTCTTGGGACTCCAAGTTCAAAATGTCGTAGTGGCGACTGTCGCACCATTCCTTGAGCAAACCGTCCAGCATGTCTAGATCGTTTGAAGACAGCACGCGTTTCTTCAAGGCCACTTTGTGTGACATTCTATTTCCTCCCAAAAAATAGTACTTTTACCTGCTGTTGACCCCAGCGCGTATGACTTTAGTCTAATGTTTCTTTCTCGAAAATACACTTCGGCATACTTTAACGTTTTGACGCTGTAACTGTCTGTTTGGGCGCAGGAATTTTTTACCGAGTGGCATGACGGCCGACGTAAACATCGCTGCGGCCCAGACTGTCCGCGACGGCGCGCTCTGGCTTTACATTCCTTTACATTTGCCCAGAACACTCGAAACGTTGCCCTGTTAGCGTACCTTCATTGCAGCAGGTGCTGCGCAGTGAAGGAGACTAACGATGGAAAACGAGGACAAGAATTTGGCGAGCCCGACTTTCGGCGAACCAGCCTCGAAAGGATGGGGGCGGCGCGCCGCGATTGGCGGCGTGGTAGCCGTCGCTTTAGTCGGCGCGGCCGGTTTTGCAGCCGCGCGGAGCGATGTTTTCGGCTTCGGGATGGGCGGCCACATGATGCACGCACATATGGGAGGTGGCGGCTTTATGGAACACCGAATCGGCTCCGTGCTTGACGAAATCGATGTGACATCCGAGCAGGAAGACAAGATTTGGGAGATCATCGACAAGGCGCGCGATGAGATCGGGCCGACTTTCCGGGACTTTCGCGAGACGCGTGAGCAGGTTATCGAACTCCTCGGTGCTCCTTCTATAGACCGGGCGGCCGCCGAAAAGCTGCGCAGTGAGCGCGTCGCGGCCATCGACGCGGCCTCGCGCAAGATGACGACTGCTCTGCTCGACGCCGCCGCAGTTTTGACGCCGGAGCAGCGCGTTAAGCTCGTCGAGCATTTGAAAGAGCGCAGGGGTCGCGGCCGGTGGTAAGGCTAAGTGGGCCGAGCGACTGAACGGAGGGCAAGTAATGGCGCAACGGGTCTTGATTGTTGACGACGATACGCGCCTCTCCGCCATGCTCGCTGACTATCTCTCCGGCAACGGTTACACCGTCCACGCCGCGGCGACGGCCGCGGTGGGCCTTACCGACCTTGGCCGCCTTATGCCGGATGTCGTGATCCTCGATGTCATGCTGCCGGACCTTGACGGCTTCGAGACCTGCCGGCGCATGCGCGCGGTATCGGACGTGCCGATCTTGATGCTCACGGCCAAAGGTGAAGAGACAGACCGTATCGTCGGGCTGGAGCTTGGAGCCGACGACTATCTGCCCAAGCCTTTCAATCCGCGCGAATTGCTGGCGCGTCTGAAGGCGATCCTGCGTCGCCGCAACGGGAGCGCAGCGGTCTCGCGCGTCCTGCGCTTCGGACGGTTGGAGATCGATCCGGGATCCCGCTCGGTCAGGATCGACGGCGATGAATGTGTCCTGACCAGCTACCAGTTCGACCTGCTTGTGGCGCTTGCCGAAAATGCCGGGCGCACGCTGTCGCGCGAACGGTTGATGGACACGGTCAAGGGCGAGGAGTTGGATGCGTTCGACCGCTCCATCGACGTCCATATATCGCGCATCAGGGCGGCCATCGAAAGCGATCCCAAGCATCCGAGGCGCATCATCACCGTGCGCGGCGCCGGCTATGTCTTCGCCCGTTTCCAGGACGAAGAGAGATAGCGATGCGCAGCCGGCTGTTCCTAAAAATTTACCTGACGCTGCTGGCGAGCCTTGCAGCGGTCGCGCTCGCCAGTGCGGCCTTCGTGTGGCTGGGGCAGGGAGAGGAGGAGTCCAGCTGGCAGAGCCAACGCGCGCGGTTCGTCGCCGCACTGATTCCGCCCGACATGGACCTGCAGTCGATCGAGGCGACGCTGGAGCGGTTTTCACGCGCATTCGACGCTGACATTGCAGTTTACGATCCGCGCGGTAGGCTGATCGCGAGCGCCGGCCAGCCGCTTCCGCGCGACGTTCTCGAGGGGCGCTGGCGCCACGGCAGAGGCAGCTTTCACACCATGGTGACGGAGTTGCCCGACGGGCGCGCGGTGGCAGCGCGCATGGCGCGGCCCTTCCGTCCGTCCGGACGCAATCCGCTAACCTATCTGGCGTTGATCGCCGGCGTCATTGGGCTTGCCGCCTATCCGGTGGTGCGCCACCTGACCAGCCGATTGGAGCGGTTACGCAGGGGCGTGGATGCCTGGGGGAGGGGCGACTTCGTGGCGCGTGTACCAGCGGACGGCAGCGATGAGGTCGCGGCGGTCGCGAAGAGCTTCAACAAGGCCGCCGATCATGTCGAGCGATTGATCAAGTCAAACCGCGCTCTGCTCGCCAATGCCAGCCACGAATTGCGCTCGCCGCTTGCGCGCCTTCGCATGGCGATCGATCTCTATGAGCAGGCGCCGGACGAGAACCGCAAGGAGGAGATCGTGCGCAACCTCGCCGAACTGGACACGCTCGTCGAGGAGATTCTGCTGGCGAGTAGGCTCGACCATGTCGAAAAGCTCGATGCGCCCGAGTCGATCGACCTCTTGGCTCTTGTCTCGGAAGAAGGGGCGCGCCACGGCGTCGAGGTCGTTGGCACGCCCGCGACTGTCATAGGCGATGCGCGCCTGCTCGGCAGGCTCGTGCGCAATCTCATGCAGAACGCGTTGCGCCACGGCGTCCCTCCCGTCACGGCCAGTGTTCAGCAGGTAGACAGTGCGGTGGAACTCAAAATCCGTGACCAGGGCCCGGGCATACCGGATAGCGAGAGCGTCCGCGTGTTCGAGCCGTTTTACCGGCCCTCGGGGCGAAGCGAGGCCACGGGCGGCTGGGGCCTGGGATTGGCGCTGGTGCGCCAGATCGCCGAGCGCCATGGCGGTGCAGTCCGTTACGAATCCCCGTCGGGCGGCGGCGCCTGCTTCGTCGTGACACTTCCAGCGCATCGGGCCGCCCGAAAGATCAACTGATGTGTCCGCAATGCCGCGTGGCGCCACGGCAGCGAACTTGATACCGGCGATTGAATGACGATCCTAGAGCGCCGGCATAACGTGGTTCACACACCGTCCTTGACGCGCTCCCACGCATTTTTCAGATGCCGTCCAAGCGCCTCCGACAATGCCGGCTTATTGCGCTGTTCCAGGGCGACGATCATCTCTTCATGCTCGGCAACTGCGGCAGCCCATTTCTCAGGGCCTTCATGACCGACGAAACGGATGCGCTTCAGCCTCGTTTGCAACGTCGTATGCATGTTCGAGAGCGTTGCGTTGTGCGCCATCTGGACGATTGCCGTATGGATGGCCTGGTTGAGCTTGTAGTAGTTCAGCCGGTCGCCCGACCTGTATTTGTCCAGCATCTCATCGTGAAGAGCGCGAACATGGGCGATTTCCTCGGCGGAGCCGACCTCGCATGCGAGCCGTCCGGCTAGCTCCTCCATTGATTGCAACACCGTCAGCATGTCCTCCACATCCTTCGGACTGAAGCGCTTCACGACTGCTCCGCGACTGGGGACGAGCTCGACGAGCCCTTCGCTCGCCAGATACTTGATTGCCTCACGCAACGGGGTCCTTGAAACGCCAAGCTGCTCACCGAGCTGGCCTTCATGGATACGGCTTCCCGGCGCGAGATTACCCTCGATGATCATGTCGCGCAGGTGGTTCACAAGCGTGTCGTGCAAGGCTGTCCGTTGCAGCGGCGCAACGCTGCTGACATCACCCGTACCCACGTTGACTGAGTTCATCCGGACCACGCTGATTCTCCATGAGGGCGCTCGCTGAGGTCACCTAATGAAACTCCGCGGCGATCAAGTCAATGAAATATTCTGCATACAGCATGCAGTACTCTTGATATTGAATGCCAAACCGGTGTATCTGCTTCTTCGAGGAGAAACATGTGGAGAGGTTCATGATCAAAGATGGCGCAACCGAAACGCGTCCAGTAATCGCCCTTGCGATGGGTGATCCGGCCGGCATCAGTCCCGAACTTACCGCGCGCATCATCGCCCTTCCGGAAATCCGCGCGGCGGCGCATCTTGTCGTGATCGGCGACCGTCGTATTCTCGAGGGCGGAGCCAAGGAAGCGGGCCTCGACTTGAACCTTGCCAGCGCGCCGCTCGACAATTTCGAGCAGGCGGGTAAGGATCGCCACGTCTTCATCGACCTTGCGCATCTCAATCCTGCCGACGTGGTACGCGGCGAGGCGACACTTGCAGGCGGCACTTTCGCCACGACGAACTTCCGCACTGCGCTGAAGCTTGCTGACAGTGGCCGAGCGCATGCCGTGTGCTTTACCCCCTTCAACAAGAAGGCGATGCGTTACGCTTATTCGGGCTACGACGACGAAATCCGTTTTGTTGCCGACGTCATCGGTTTCACTGGCAAGGCGCGCGAATTCAATGTTCTCGAACGCGTCTGGAACGCACGTGTGACTTCGCACATACCACTGGCGGAGGTTGCGTCGGCTCTGTCGGTGGAGGGGATTGTCGCCGAGCTCGCTTTGACGCAGGCATGCCTGAAGAGCGCCGGTCACGAAAATCCGAGGATCATCGTCGCGGGCCTCAACCCGCATGCTGGTGATGGCGGCAACTTTGGGACGGAAGAGATTGAGATCATCGAACCGGCCGTGGCAGCCGCGCAAAAGGCCGGTCTCGACGTCGCAGGCCCGTTCCCTGCCGACACCGTCTTTCTGCGCGCACTCAAGGAAGAGTTTCACGCCGTCCTGACCATGTATCACGATCAGGGTCAGATCGCGATGAAACTGATCGGTTTCGACAAGGGCGTGACCATGATAGGTGGCCTGCCGTTCCCGCTGTGCACGCCGGCCCACGGCACGGCCTATGACATCGCTGGAAAGGGCATCGCCGATGTAGGCGCCAGCCGCGAGGCGCTGCTTCTGGCGGCGCGCATGGCCAGGAGGGCTGCAGCACTGTCTGCTGCGGCCTGACTTCAGAAATCTGCAGGATCGCCCGGCACGGAGGAGGGTTCGTGCCGGATGAGTTCAAAGGAGGAGTAACGATGAAGAAGCCTTTTTCCATTGCATGCACTATCCTGGCGGCGCTAAGCGCGGCTACCCAGGCATTCGCATTCGAGCCGAACCGCCCGGTCGAGTTCGTCGTCGCCTCGGGCGCCGGCGGCGGCACCGACAACTTCGCTCGCACCATCCAGTCCATCATTACGAAGTACAAGTTGATGGATCAGTCGATGGTCGTCCTGAACAAGGGTGGCGGGAGCGGCGCGGAAGCGTTTCTCTATGCAAGGCAGAACAAGGGCGACGCGAACAAGCTCTATTTCGGAACGAACAACGCCTATCTGCTGCCCCATGTGGCGAAGATGGCCTACTCGACCGAGGATCTGACGCCCATTGCAGCTCTTGCGTTTGACGAATTCCTGATCTGGGTAAAGTCCGATTCCCCATATGGGAAGCCTACGGACCTTGTTGAGGCCGCCAAGGCAAAGCCTGGAACGGTTGCCTTTGCCGGCAGCCAGTCCAAGGATACGGACGAGACGCTTGTCGCCCTGATTGAACAGCAGACTGGCGCGAGCTTCAAGTACGTGCCGTTCAACGGCGGCGGCGAAGTCGGCGTGCAGCTGGCCGGTGGTCATGTGGCTGCAAACGTCAACAACCCGAACGAGAATGTCGGCCAGTGGCAAGCTGGCGCCGTGAAACCTCTCTGTGTCTTCTCGTCCACGCAAATGGCAAAAAGCGAGCCGATCCATGACGGCAAGGGCTGGCAGGATATTCCGACCTGCATCGAGGCCGGGATTCCGATCGAATCCTACAAGATGCCGCGCACTGTCTGGACTGCAGCCGATGTTCCGGAGGATGCACTCGCCTACTACACCGAGGTTCTTCGTAAGGTGAGCGAAACCTCCGAATGGAAAGAGTATGTACGCAAGACGTCGCAGACCGGTGATTTCCTGACCGGCAAGGCGCTCGGCGAATTCATCGCGACCAGCGAGACGAATGCCGTCAAGGTCTTCAAGACCGAAGGCTGGCTCGTCCAGTGAGATGATCGGTCCGGCGGGCGCCGCCGGACCGGTTCTTTCTCATAGGGAGGATAGCAAATGCACATTAAACGCATCCACATGGAGCTGGTCGCCGCGACACTGACCGCAGGGATCGGACTTCTTGCTGCGACGGGCTCGCTCGATCTAGGAGTCGGTTGGGAAAGCTCTGGCCCGCAACCTGGTTATTTTCCCTTCTATGTCGGGCTGATTGTGCTCCTGGCGAGCGTCGCCTCCGCCGCTCAGACGCTTTTTGCACTCCGACGGCACGGAGAAAAGCGCCGTGAGATCTTCTTGGAGGCCGAACAGGTCAGCCGTCTGGCCTCCTTTTTCTTGCCGATGGCGGTTTTCGTGGTCGTTGCCATCCAGCTTGGCCTTTACGTCGGCAGCGCGCTCTATCTCTTCTACGTCTCGTGGAGACAGGGCAAATATCACCCCCTTGCAGCCGTTTCCCTTGGTCTCGGATTTGCCGTGGCACTTTATCTGATTTTCGAGATCGTCTTCCAGATCCCGCTGCACAAGGGTCCGCTCGAAAACATGTTCGGCGTTTACTGAACGACAGGGAGGCTTCGATGGGAAATTTTGGGCTGCTGCTGGACGGATTCCAGATCGCTTTAACGCCCTACCACATCATGCTCATGGTGGTGGGCGTGATGCTTGGCTTGATCGTCGGCGTACTGCCGGGCCTTGGCGCGCCGAATGGCGTGTCGTTGCTCATTCCGCTGACGTTCTCGATGGATCCGGTGTCGGCCATCATCCTGCTCGCGTCGATGTACTGGGGTGCCCTGTTCGGGGGATCGACTACCTCCATCCTCTTCAACATTCCCGGTGAGCCGAGTTCGGTCGCCACGACGTTTGATGGCTATCCGATGGCCCGCGCAGGCCAGCCCACGCGCGCGCTGACACTTGCCTTCATGTCGGCGGGCATCGGTGCGCTTGCCGGGGTTGTTGTCATTACGCTTCTATCTTCGTGGGCAGCAAGCTTCGCCTTGCGTTTCGGCGCACCGGAATATTTCGCCGTCTATTTCCTTGCCTTCTGCGCTTTCGTAGGGATGGGCAGCGCTGCTCCGTTGAAAACGGTGGTTTCGTTGGGACTTGGTCTTCTCTTCTCGACAGTTGGCATGGATACCGTCACCGGATCGCTTCGTCTGACATTCGGGCTTGACGTGCTCATTGGCGGCATCAGCTTCCTTGTGGTCGTCATCGGACTTTTCGGAATTGGAGAAATCCTCGCGACGGTCCAGGACGGCCACAAATTTCGCGGCCTCTCGTCAAGGATCGATCTGCGCGACGTGCTCCGCACGATCGCTGAACTGCCCAGATACCTCACCACAGTCATCCGCTCCTGCGCGGTCGGGATCTGGATGGGCATCACTCCGGGTGGTCCAACTGCGGCGTCATTCATGAGCTATGGCATCGCACGGCAATGCTCCAAGCCGGGCCAGGCCTTTGGCAGCGGGCGTGCGGAAGGTATCGTCGCACCAGAAACGGCCGATCATTCGGCGGGAACGTGCGCGATGCTGCCGATGCTGGCGCTCGGCTTGCCGAGTTCGGCGACAGCTGCCGTAATGATGGGAGGACTGATGATCTGGGGCCTCACGCCCGGACCGATGCTCTTCACAACCAAGCCCGATTTCGTCTGGGGCTTGATCGCCAGCATGTATGTGTCGAACATCGTCGGCGTAATTTTAGTCCTTGCCACGGTGCCAATGTTCGCAGCGCTCCTGCGCATTCCGTTTTCGATCATCGGGCCAGTCATCGTCGCGATCTGCTTCGTCGGCGCTTACACTGTCTCCAGCGAGACGTTCGACCTCTGGCTGGTGCTCGTCTTCGGCGTCCTAGGCTTCGTCTTCAACAAGCTTGAATTCCCGATTGCCCCGCTGGTGCTTGCCATGGTGCTTGGCCATAAGGCTGAAAATGCCTTCCATCAATCGATGATCATCTCGGACGGCTCCCTTGGCGTCTTCTTCTCTAATCCGCTTGTCGGGACCATCACCACGCTGGCGCTGGCGCTCGTCGTCGTTCCCCAGGCCGTCAAACTGCTCTCCCGGTTGCGGCGGCGGGGTGCGGCAGGCTCGGCCCACTAGGGCCGGCCGCCGCTTTTTCTTACGAGGTTGGAGTCATCATGAACTACCATAGCTACTTCCCCAAAGGCGCCGCCCCCGTTGAATGCTGCATCGTCGGCACCGGTGCGTTCGGGCGCAGCTTCCTCGGTCAGAGCCGCAGAACGCCGCTCGTCAGCACGCGTGTCGCGGTCGATCTTTCCGCGAAAACTGCAGTGGCCGCACTCCGTTCGATCGGGGTACCTGCCGATGAAATCGCCCTTTGCCGGACAAAAGAGGAGGCCGCGGCTGCCTGGGTCGAGCATCGGTTCATCGCAACGGACAACCTTGAGACAGTGCTCGCTCTACCGTTTACCGTGGTTGTAGAGGCGACTGGCCATCCCGAAGCCGGCGCGCGGCATGCGCGCCTCGCCATCGATGCCAGCAAGCATGTGGCGCTCGTGTCAAAGGAGGTCGACAGCGTGGTAGGCCCTGGTCTCGCTGCGCGGGCACGCCGCAACAATGTGCTGGTAACACCTGTCGATGGCGACCAGCCAAGCCTTCTCATGGGGCTCATCAGCTGGGCCCAGGTTCTCGGTCTAAATATCATCGCTGCCGGCAAATCCAGCGAATACGACTTCGTCTTTGATCCGGCCGAAAACATGCTGACCTGCAACGGCACGTCGCTCTATGCTCCGGAGTTTGCCGCATGGCTCGAGCTGGGCAGCCTGGCTGCCCCGGATGTCGCCGCGGGCAGGGCGCAGGCGGCAGCGGCGCTGCCTCAGAGGACGGTGCCCGATCTTTGCGAGCTGACCCTTGTTGCCAATGCGACCGGCTTCACGGTGGATCGGTTGGATCTGCACGCCCCCATCGCACGGATCGGCGAAGTGGCAGACTTCTTCTCTGCGGTGGAGGAGGGTGGTCTGCTCACTCGCAAATCAACTCTAGACGTGTTTCATTGCCTCCGTCTCCCTGGCGAAGTCAGCTTCGCCGGTGGCGTCTTCGTTACAGTCGAATGCAACGATGCGGAAACATGGGCCATGCTTGCTGAAAAGGGCCACGTGGTCAGCCGGTCGGGTCGTACCGCAATGCTCTATCTACCGCGCCACCTCCTGGGAGTCGAAGCGGCAAGCAGCATCCTGGAAGTCGGCCTCAAGGGCGTGTCGAGCGGGGCCGAGGCGCCGAAGCCGGTCATTGACCTCATCGCCCATGCCGATGCCGACCTGTCGGCGGGAACGCTACTTGCGGCAAGCGGTCATCATCATTCGATCACCAATGTTTCGGGCAGAATGGTGCCGGCGCAGGCGATGTCGGCCGAAAGTCCGGTGCCTTTTTATCTCGCCGCCAACCGCAGGCTGGTTCGGCCGGTATCGGCGGGAAATCCGATCCTATGTGGTGACGTCGAAATCGATGGAAGTTCCGAGCTGTTGAGGCTGCGACAGGAGCAAGACCGCATATTTTCGCATGACAACGGCGCGATCGCAGTCGGTTAAAAGCCTACTTATCTTCTATCTCAGCAGGCGATATTTGGGCGCCATGCAAGATACGCAGGATATGAATCCTGCATCACCGCATAGGCCGCAATATAAGGTGCGCGCGGGATAACAAGTTCGCGTGTTCCAGCAATCCGGCCGGGACGTCCGCTTTCAGGAAACTCAAGGAGACGACGCGCGGCGCGCGAACGACCTCTTCATCGACATGAACCGCCGCGCGCGGGTTTTCTGCTTCGATATAGCTGAAGATACTGTGGCGATCATCAAGAGCGTATTGCGACCAGACTAGTCTCATCAGTCGCTTGCCTTAAGCAGTGCTGCTGACCGGCGTGCACTGAAATGCTTATCGGCGTCGGCGTCTTCGATGTCGGCGCGCGTATCCTCGAGCGCTTCCAGTACTTTAGCACGGAACCAGGCATCGTGGACGTCGCTATTGCTGACAAGCTCCAATGGCAAGGCGCCTTCGTTTGCGGTTCGGGTCAATAGGATGCGGACAGCATCTGAAACCGTCAGTCCCATGTTCTCCAGCACCGCCGTTGCGCGCTCCTTGACGGCGGCGTCAATCCGAGTCTGAACCAGCGCGTTTGAAGCCATACGCTAATCTCCCTTTTGGATGTTGAAAGTGTAATGCATTTGCATGACATACACCAGAGCCACCATACCTTCTGTCATTCCTTCTCGACGAAGCGGGTAGGCGTGTTTCGCGGCGAACGTCGGCAACTTGCTTCCCTGGCAAGGATGATCTGTAAGGCGTCGACCCATAGATAACGAAATATATATAGTCGTCTTCGATCAGGGATGACAGTTGCGCTTCTTTCAGCCCAACAGGTGATGCTTGGCTACGGCCATGACCTCGCGCGTCAGGTCAACCAGCCGTTCCGCCGCTAGACGGTTCATTTGCCAGTACAGAGGAACGTCCAGTGGCGTTTCCGGGATCAGTTCCACCAGACGCCCGGAGTCCAAGTGCTCGCGCACGAGGGGGGCCGGGTTCATGCCCCATCCCATGCCGGAAAGGCTGGCCTCGATGAAAGCCTGCGTCGAAGGCAGCCAATGGGTCGGAGGGCTGAGGTCTTCTCCGAGCACCTGATGTATCCACCGGCTCTGGAGCCTGTCCTTTTGATTGAAGGTCAAGGCGGGCGCATTGCCGATAGCCTCTGCCGTTACGCCCTGCGGGAAATGCCGGGTAACGAAATCGGGGCTCGCCGTTGCATGATAGCGGAGCGCGCCGAGAAACATGCGCCGGCAGCCCTGAACCGGCTTTTCCAGGCTGGAGACGGCAGCGACCACCTGCCCACGCCGCAGCCATTCGGCGGTATGATCCTCGTCATCGATCGCAATGTTGAGCAGATACGCAGAGCGTCTGGCGAAGGTTGACATGGCCGTCAGGAACCATGTTCCAAGACTGTCGGCATTCGTCGCAATGTGCAGCGTCACCCTCGGCTCGGGTTTGGCCGGATCGACAAGGGCGGGCAGATGCTCGAACAGATCGGCTTCGAGCATGCCGACATTCTCCATGTGCCGGCAGAGCCATTCTCCCTTCTCCGTTGCAGTGCAGGGACTGCCCCGCGCGACCAGAACGATGCCAAGACGTTCCTCAAGCTGTTTCACCCGCTGCGAGACAGCCGAGGGCGTCACGTTGAGAATGCCGGCGGCCTTTTCGAAGCTACCTGCTTGAACGACCGCCGATACGGCGCGGAGAGCGGAATAGTCGATCATGAGTTAGTTTTGCTTAATCAGGGTTAGCAACATTAACTATCCTAAGTCGACGGGATGCGATAGCGGAAAGTCTCGATATTTCGGGGAGCGGTTTATGGTGAATTTTCCGGTTTTTGGGACCGGCCTCATGATGGGGCTCAGCCTGATTGTTGCGATTGGCGCGCAGAACGCGTTCGTGCTGCGCCAGGGCCTGCGCAACGAGCATGTATTGGCCGTCTGCCTCGCATGTGGTTTGTCGGACGCTGTGCTCATCACGCTGGGCGTGACCAGTTTCCGGCAGATCAGCGCGTTGCTGCCCTGGCTCGATCCGGCAATGCGCTATGGAGGAGCGGCGTTCTTGATCTGGTACGGCGCAAAAAGCCTTTATTCCGCCTTCCGCTCGACGGGAGCGCTGGCGGTGCAGGAGGCGGGTCTATCGAATTTTCGAGCGACCCTTACCACCTGTCTTGCTCTTACCTGGCTCAACCCGCACGTCTACCTCGATACGGTCGTGCTGCTTGGCACCATCTCGACCCGGTTTCCGGGATACGAGGTATCGTTCGCGGCGGGAGCCGCAACCGGCTCGTTTCTGTTCTTCTTTTCGCTTGGCTACGGTGCGACCTGGCTACGGCCGATCTTCTCGAAGCCGGCATCGTGGCGAATTCTGGAAACGCTCATTACTTTTACGATGTGGATGATTGCCTTTAACCTATTGAGGGAAATGTAGCCGCCGATCTGCCGGGATGTCCGCATGGGTCGGGAGCACCGCCCGCTATCCCGCTTTCGGCGACGTCATAAAAAGTCGATCGTGGCGCCCAAAGATGGAGACAGGCGCCCGGTTTGCACGTTACGTTACGTTTCGATCGACCTACCGTAATAACCAACAGCATGATTGGGCCTCAGATTGTCTGCCGAACTCCACCATCTCCTGATTGTCTACACCGCCTATGTGATCGCAGCCGGAAGCCCCGGCCCCAGCAATATGCGGATCATGGGGGTGGCGATGCATAACGGGCGGCGTGCAGCCCTCATACTCGCTGCCGGCGTGGTCAGCGGTTCGATCTTCTGGGGTGCGATGGCTGCAACAGGTGTCTCAGCAATCCTGACCCGCTATGCGGAAGCGCTGATCGTACTCAAAATCTTCGGTGGTCTTTATCTTCTTTATCTCGCCTTCAAGGCGGGCAAAGCCGCACTTGCTTCGGGCGATCAGGCTGTGTCGCATACGGGGCCGAATGGCGCCGCAGTGTCGGGAACAGATCTCTACCGGCGCGGCTTACTCATGCACCTCAGCAATCCGAAATCGATCCTTGCGTGGATCGCCTTGGTGACGCTGGGCCTTGGCCCGAACTCGTCATGGCACACGCTTGCGGCGATCCTTGGCGGTTGCGCGGTGTTGAGCGTGACCATCTTTTGCGGCTATGCGGTCATTTTCTCGACCGCACCCATGGTGCGCCTGTACCGTCGCGCGAGGCGCTGGATCGAAGGAGTACTGGCCCTGTTTTTCGGCGTTGCCGGTCTCCGGCTGCTACTGGCGCGCGCGTAAGGTATGGGAGAAGCATCATGAAGCTCTTCGCGGGCCTCTCGGCCTTTTCCATCACGCCCACGGATGCCTCCGGATGTGTCGACACGGCCGCGCTTGCGCGCCTCCTCGAACGCATTGCTGCGGCCCGCGCCGACTCGATCGGACTGCTGGGAAGCACCGGCGGTTACGCTTTTCTTTCGAGACACGAGCGACAGCGTGCCGTCGAGGCGGCAATGGCGTGCGTTGGCGGGAAGATACCTGTCATCGTCGGTGTCGGCGCGCTGAGAACCGACGAGGCTCAGGCGCATGCCCGTGATGCGAGGAAGGCGGGAGCGAATGGTCTTCTGTTGGCTCCCATGTCCTATACTCCCCTGACGGAAGAGGAGGTTTTTCAGCATATTTTGGCCGTTGCGGAAGCGGGTGAGCTGCCCTTGTGCATCTACAACAACCCGAGCACCACCCGCTTCACCTTCACCGACGATCTGATCGTCCGTCTGGCGAGCGCACCGAACATTGTCGCCGTGAAAATGCCACTTCCCACCCATGGGGATGTTAAGGCTGAACTTACGCGTTTGCGAAGGCGCACGCCGGACGACTTCGCAATCGGCTACAGTGGCGATTGGGGCGCGGCCGACGCACTGCTGGCGGGCTGCGACGCCTGGTACGGCGTGATCGCTGGCCTGTTGCCTTCCGAAGCCGTTGCTCTCACGCGAGCAGCCCAAGCAGGAGACGCCTGCGAGGTCGAGGGCCTCGATCAGGCCTTTCAACCCTTGTGGAGGCTCTTCAAGGAGTTTGGCAGCTTCCGCGTAATGTACGCGATAGCTGACGCCCTTGGCCTTTGCCGCGCCGCGCCACCACGGCCAATACTGCCCTTGCCGCCATCAGACATGCCAAGAGTGAAAGACGCACTCGATCGTATCTTGATCTGACCGCACATGGGCGCATTTGAGACCTGGCCAAGGTGGCGTTTTGGCTCCGCGGCCGGAGTGCCAATATCCGCAAGAGTGGTCTTGTGGTGCGTCATCTGAGGCTACATTTAGCCTCATCTGGAGCGAGGATTGAATTATGTTGGCCTTTGAAGACGTTGCGAACGTACTCGGCATTCCTGCCAAGGAGGCGGCTCTTCGGTCGCAGTTCGGGTGATATCGCGCATCGAGGGTGGGCTGCCGATCGCTGCACTGGAGCGGGTGCCCATCTGCTTGCGCCGGCGCCCATGGGATCTGATGGGCGCCGGTAATTTCATCGTCGGCAGGCGGTTGCGTTCGGCTGCGGCATGCTGCGTCAGACGAGCCCAGGCACGACGAAGACCAACCAGGCAACCAGCGGCCCGATGATCGCGATCAGGGCGCTATAAATCAGCAGTTGACGCAGCACTTTCTCGCGTTTGTCATCCGGGGCGTTGGCAACGACGAGTGCGCCATTGGTGGAAAACGGGCTGGTATCGACGATCGTTGTCGAGATCGCGATTGCCGCTACCACGCCGACGGCGCTGATATGACCTTGCAGCAGGAATGGCACCGCCAAGGGAATGATGGCGCCAAGGAGCGCTGTCGAGGATGCAAAGGCCGAGACGATGGCGCCCGTGAAGCAGAGCAGCAGCGCAACCAAGAGCGGCATGCCGAGACTTGAAATGCCGTGCGCGACATAGTCGACCGTGCCGGCCTTTTCCATGACGCCGACATAGGTAATGATGCCTGCAATCAGCAGCACGGTCGACCAGCTTACCTTGTCGATTGCCGCCTTTTGAGTTTTCGGTGACAGCAGCGCGAGAGCGACTGCGACAGTCATGGCGACCAGACCCACATTGAACTTGAAGACCAGGGCACCGATGCCGAGAGCCGTCAAGCCGATCAAGGTGGATATCCGCTCGCTGGTGAGGCGGAATGTTGCAGCTGTGTCGGCGGCCGTGCCGTAAGCATGCTCTCTGATCGGCTTTGCGGGTGTACCCCCATGGCCTCTGATCGATGCCGATACGCCTTCAGGGTGCAGATCGGGCAAGGGGCCGAACAATACCGATTGCTGCTTCATTACTCGCGCACCGCCAAAAACGAAGAACACCAGTACGGCAATCGCCAGATTGAAGAAGAAGCTGGAAAGGAACAGCGATGTCGGAGCCAAAGGCAGCCCTGCCTTTGCGACGATCTGATTGGTAATGCCGCCATAGACACTGATCGGCGAAAAGCCGCCGGCCTGTGCGCCATGGATGACCATCAGGCCCATCATCACCGGGTGGATCCTGTATTGCACGGCAAAGCTCAGCGCCACCGGCGCAAGGATAGCCACGGCTGCCGGCCCCAGCGCCCCAAAGCCGGTGATGACCGCAGCGACCAGGAACATCACCCAGGGAATCCATGCGACATGCCCTCGGACCAGGCGGACGGCGCATTCAACAAGCCAGTCGATGGTGCCGTTGATCTGCGCGATTGCAAAAAGATAGGTCACGGCGACCAGAGTCAGGAATAGATCGCTCGGAAAACCTGCGAAGATATCGGTGGCTTTCATACCGATGATGAGCGTGCCGAGCAGGAACGTGCAGGCGAAAGCAAGTGCGCCCATGTTGATTGGCTGGATCGTTGCGACGACAAACATGCCGATCAACAAGAGTATGGACAGTATTTCGATGCTCATGATTCCCCTCCCTCCGGCGCTCTCGCGCCGGCAGCTTTTCGTTTGTAACAATTGAAAATGTCTGCGCGCCGTCCTCCCAGAGGGCGCACAGGCGGATCAGGTCCTTGCGTAAAGGTCGGCGTATTTCTGCCGAAGAACGTTCTTTTGCACCTTGCCCATGGCATTGCGCGGCAAGTCCTCGGCGAAGATGATGCGCTTCGGCTGCTTGTACCGTGCGAGCCGGTCGTGGAGCGCATGAAGAATGGCGCCTTCGTCAAGCACCGTATTGGCTTTGCGCACCACGATGGCCGTGACGCCCTCTCCGAAATCGGGATGAGGAACTCCGATGACGGCACTTTCGGCGACGCCATCGAGTTGGTCGATCTCGCCTTCGACCTCCTTGGGGTAGATGTTGTATCCGCCGGAAATCACCAGGTCCTTGCTACGACCGACAATGTGGACATAGCCGTCCGTGTCGATCTTGCCGAGGTCGCCGCTGATGAAGAACCCGTCGGAGGTGAATTCGGCTGCCGTCTTTTCCGGCATTCGCCAGTAGCCCTTGAAGACGTTCGGCCCCTTGATTTCGATCATCCCGGTTTCATCGGGCGGCAGCACGGCGCCGGTGGCCGGATCCGTAACGCGCACCGTCACTCCAGGAAGGGGCAAGCCGACTGTTCCGGCGATCCGCGCTCCGTCGTAGGGATTGGACGTATTCATGTTGGTTTCGGTCATCCCGTAGCGCTCAAGGATGGCATGACCGGTGCGCTTTTCGAACTCGACATGCGTTTCGGCAAGCAGGGGCGCCGAACCAGAAACGAAGAGGCGCATATTCGCGACCGCCTGCTTGTCGAGGCGGCGGCTCTGCAGGAGGCGCACGTAAAAGGTCGGGACACCCATCAGCATGGTCGCCTGCGGCATCAGCGCCACGACCTCGTCTGCATCGAACTTCGACAGCAGGAACATCGAGGCACCGGCAAGTAAAGTGACGTTGGTGGCAACGAACAGCCCGTGCGTGTGGAAGATGGGCAATGCGTGGATCAGACGATCGCCGGATGTAACGCGCCAGCAATCGCGCAAGGTCGTGGCGTTTGAAAGAAGATTTCCATGCGTGAGCATCGCCCCCTTGGAGCGGCCCGTGGTTCCTGAGGTGTAAAGGATCGCTGCCAGATCATCTGCCGAACATGACGCATCCACGAAATCAAGTGGTTCGTCCCTCGCAAGATCGAGCAACGAGCCCGTACCGTCTGCGTCGAGCGTTTCGACGATTGCGCCATGAGCCTTCGCAATTGTTGCGACCGCCTCACGCTGAACTGGCGAGACCACAACCAGGCGCGGCTCGGCATCGCCAATGAAGTAGTCGAGTTCGGCGAGCGTGTAGGCTGTATTCAGTGGCAGATAGACAGCGCCACAGCGAAGGCAGGCCAGGTAGAGGATCAGGGCTTCGGCGCTCTTTTCCACCTGCACGGCAACCCGATCGCCGGGACGAATACCGAGGGCGTCGATCGCACTGGCGATACGGCCTGAAAGGTCCAGCGCCTCGTCGTAGGTCCAGATCCGTCCGCCATTGATGCGGATGAATGGCGCATTGCCGGGTGCGGCAGCCCGTATGGCGTCGAAAAGATGGTTGCTCATGTCGCCCTCCTCCAATTGCTGTTTTACGACTCGCGCGAAAGTCCGCGAAGCCTGACGACTTTTGTGGCGTCCCCGTTGCGGCCGAGGAGATTTTTGACAGCCGGTGAGGCTGCAACTTCGCCACGCTGCGCAAGGGCCTCGTGGTTGGCTACGATGTCGTCGAGCTTGTAGAGATAGTTGACCATCAGGCCGTGCGCCTGCGTCATCGCCCTGGCCGAGTGGTCGGCCAGAAAATTCAATCTTTCCAGTCGCGCCCCGTTGCCCAGATGGAAACGGGCGACAGGATCAAGCGGGCGACCCTGCGGCGTGCGTTCGATCAAAAAATACCGCGCCGCAAGCGGCAGCAACACGCGCTCCACCTCAACCGCCTTGGCCCTGTCGTCTGCCCATCTCGGGTCGTCAAGTAGCGCCAGGGTTTTGCGATCGGCATCCGACGGCACCGGGCTGGCTGCCGAGGCACGCGCTTTGGCAAGCCAGCGGGCAAAGCCTGGAACGGGCGAGAGCGTCACAAAATTCTTCAATCCGGGCAGGTCTCGCCGCAGGTCCTCGACGACCTGCTTGATCAGAAAGTTGCCGAAGGAGATTCCGCGGAGGCCGTCCTGGCAATTGGAGATCGAATAGAAGACAGCCGTCGTCGCCTCGTCGGCGTTGATCTGCTCTCTGCCTTCGTCGAGCACGTCCGCGATGGTGTTTGGTACCGACCGCGTGAGTGCCACCTCGACGAAGACAAGCGGTTCGTCTGCGAGGCGAGGATGGAAAAAGGCAAAGCAGCGACGGTCGGCTGGCGCCAGGCGGCGGCGCAACTCCTCCCAACTGGCGATCTCGTGCACGGCTTCGTATTTGATGATCTTTTCGAGAATGTGAGCCGGCGTCGACCAGTCGATTGGCCGAAGTGTGAGAAAGCCGCGATTGAACCAGGAGCCGAAGAGGTGGGCAAAGTCAGTGTCGATGGCGCGATATTCGTCCGCTTGCGCGGCTAAAGCTAGAAGTTGCTGACGCATCTGGACCAGCTTGGCCGTACCATTGGGCGCTTGGTTCAATCGGCGCAGGAGTTCCTGGCGCCGTGGTTCAGCTGCCTGATGGAGCGCCGTGATCGTCGCGGAGTTCTTTTGAGCACGATACGTTTCGATCGCCTGATCGAGTTTGGCCGTGTCTGGCCCGAACCTGTCATAGAGCATTTGCAGAAACTGTTGCACGCCGTTTGCTTCGAGTTTGCTCCACCGATCGAGGATCTCGGCAGCGATGGCCATCCCGGACGCCTCGCCGCGGCTCGACATCAGCATTTCACAGAGGGTTTCGAAATCGACTTTTGTTGCATCCGCCGGCGTACGCGAATCCGCAAACAAAAGCTTGCGTCCGCGATCCGTGATGTTTTGCAGCATGTCGCTGAAAAATGAGGTTCCAGGCATGCCATTCTCCTCCCTGCTTCGCGGCGATAAAGGCGTCCCCGTCGCCACCGTTCTCATTTCTAAGGCTTCGCGGTATAGTATTTAAATTGGCGCATATCGCGTACAATGTCAATGATTGTGTATACAAGAAACTGATTTGAGTATTATGAAGGTGGAACGCATGTCTGAAAATGTTGGCAGGTGGCTTCGAGACGAGATTGAAAATGCCATTCTTTCCAATGAGTTCGCGCCCGGCGAACGGTTGGACGAGATGGTGCTCGCCACCCGGTTCGGTGTATCGCGGACACCCGTCCGCGAGGCGCTGATGCAACTCAATGCGATTGGGCTTATCGAAATTCGCCCGCGCCGGGGGGCTATCGTCATCGATCCGGCGCCGCACAGAATTTTCGAGATGTTTGAGGTCATGGCGGAGCTCGAAGGCCTGGCCGGATCGCTCGCCGCCCGCCGGCTGGACGACGAATCTCGCGCGGCAATCACGGCTGCCCACAGGCGCTGTGAGCTGTCAGCCGGGGCCGGCGACAGCGACGCCTATTATTACGACAACGAGGAATTCCATAAGGCCATCTACGCAGCAAGCCGCAGCGAGTTCCTTGAGGAGCAGTGCCTGCAACTGCATCGGCGCTTGCGCCCTTATCGGCGACTTCAGCTGCGTGTGCGTAACCGCCTGTCGACGTCCTTTTCCGAACATTGCACCATTGTCGATGCAATTTTCGCCGGAAACGGCGAGGAGGCTCGCCGCCTGTTGCGGGTACATGTCGGAATACAAGGCGAGAGGTTCAGCGATCTGGTAGCCAGCATGACGACAAGGTGAGCGCAGGTCGAAGGTAGCAAGCTGGCGCCACCGGCATTTCTGTGCGTTCTGGAATCCCAGCGTAACCTGAAAAGGATATGAGCGCAGGTTCGTCGGCCATTTCGCCTGGCATGGGTCGGGCGTCCTAGTGTCGGATTTGGCGCTAGTGATCGAATTCATCTTTGCACTCAGATGGAGATAATCCTTCAAGCATGCTTTCAGAAGCAGATGCTCTGCCGGCAATGGTTTTGGAGATTGCATTGCGCACGGAGAGGTCATATATTCTGTACGAAATATAAGGCATCAGATGTGGCGAGGTGATAGCGATGGCTGAGGCCATGAAGATTGCAAGGCAGAATGGGCCGCTGGTTCTATCGTATATGGATAGGTCTGGCAGGATCGTAGTCGATCGGCTCGTGGACGGGTTCGGCATGTCCAAGACCCAGCTCGCAGAAACCGCAGGGCTTGCACGAGAGACGCTGTATCGGGTGGAGCGCAGCGGCACGGCCAAAACGCAAGGTCGCCTGCGTGAAATGCTCGAGATCATCAGCCGCGTTACAGATTGGGCGGGCGGTAAAGAGCAGGCCATGGCCTGGTATCGGGCCCAGCCGCTTCCGGCATTCGGCGGGCGCACCGCCGAATCGCTCGTGAAAGACGGCAAGGCAGCTGCCGTTCGCGAATACCTCGATCATATGGCCCTCGGCGGTTTTGCTTGAGGTTCGTCGGAACCTGCTATCGGGCGCATGATCCTCGTTGGGCCTTCAAGCCGGTCTCCGGTGATGGAGCGGCGATCAGGGGTGCGCGTTTCAATCCCAAGGGTGTGCCAGCGCTCTATCTGGGCCTGAGCATCATGACGGCAGTGAAGGAGGCCAATCAAGGCTTTGCTCATCGGATCGATCCGTGTGTGCTCTGCTCCTACGAGGTCGATTGCGACCATATCGTGGATCTGACGGTAGAAGAGGGAAGGGGAGGATTTTCCGTCGCATTGGTGGATATGGCCTGCGCATGGGCTACGGCTCTTAGTATTGGAGATCGGCCGGCGTCGTGGGCGATTTACGATCGCCTGCGACCTCAAGGCGTTTCAGGTATTCTTGTTCCGAGCTTCGCGCCCGGGGCCGAGGGCGATGACAAGAATCTCGTGCTCTGGGACTGGGGCGCGGCGCTTCCGCACAAGGTAACGGTGGTCGATCCAAGCGGTCGGATGCCGAAAGACCAGCTGTCCTGGCGCTGAGGCGACGGGATGCTCTTAGGGTGGTGGGTCCAATCGAATTTCACTATCGAAGGGCTCCTTCGTTGAAGCAACGGGCTGACAAGCTTCAGGCAGACGGGCCTCGTCCAGGAGGGCCCTGACGGAGGACGGTTGCCATTTACGGCCCCCACGCGCCGGCGGCCCACGCATCTGGTCCAACTGAGCTGCAATGTCGCGCAACGAAAGATCAGGATCGGCAATTGCGATCCCGGCGACCAGTTTCATCAGATGAGCCTCAGGGGGCCGCCGCGGCGACCGGGCAAGCAGTTCTGGTTCCACAAGCTTTTCGCGTACCATCCGATGGATCGCCCGGTGAAGTCGTTCGGCCGTCCAGTCGTGACCTCGGCTATTGAGGATTCGCATGACATTGTCCCAACTGTGCTGCGGCCGTACGGTGGGCAGTCATGTCTGCGCCGACGAGATCAGTTCGTTCAGGTAGGCTCGTTCGCGAGCCGCTGAAACGGCACGGATTGCCTCCGGGCGACGTTCGCGAGGGCCGGGGTTGCCGGCAAGTCGGCCAGCCTGCCTTGGCGGCCTTCATATCGGCCTTCGTGCGCTCCGCAATAAGGGCGCGCTCGAGCTGGGCGACAGCGCCGAGCACTTGCAAGGAAAACATGCCCTGCGGTGTGGAAGTATCGATCGCCTTTCGACTGCTGCTCTGGAATATTTGAGCTATTTGAAAGAAAGCTGGTGACGTTCCTAGCCATACCGTTTGCTAGGTGGGGAATGATGATGAGGAGTTGCCTGCGCCGGCCGCAATCTACAAGGTTTGGCTAAAGCCTATCGACACTGCGCTGCTCCTCGACGTCATGAATTTCCCCGACGAACGCCCGGAGGTTCGACTCGTTGCACGTAAACAGCGCATTGGACTCGTGACGGAATGATGCCCACGACCGCTGAAGCCGTTGGATGCCTCGCTGTGAATCAGGACCGAGTCGATACCTGGATGCGACGTGCAATCTCCCTAAACCCTCGACCTAAAGCGGGGCCGCGACCGGTGCGCCGATCGCGACCCCGCTGTTTTTTCTGTTTCTGCAGTACTTCCAGACCGTCGCCGGATATCGGCGGGGTCAACCTTTTTGTGCTGAATCGCGGAGGGGAGCCGAAACAATGCCTGCCACCATGCTTGGTCAGGGCGACGCGCAATATAAGAGCGGTCGAAGGCGCTGAGATCGTCATCCTCCTGCCGGAGAGCAGTTCATCCTGTCCAATACCTCGGCCCCGGCCCCTTGCGTCCTGCTACATCAGCAGGGTTGGCCAGGCTACAGCGGTCGATCGACAGGCAGCCACAGCCGATGCACTCGGTAAGCCCGGTCCGCAGGCGCTGCAACTCGGCTATGCGCTGGTCGATGCGCTTTGCCCACTCCCCCGACAATCGCGACCAATCCCGACGCGAGGGCACGCGTTCGGCTGGCAACTTGGCGAGCTCGGCGCCGATCTCCTCAAGCGTCAACCCAATGCGCTGCGCGAAAATGACGAAGGCGATCCGGCGCAACACGGACCGGTGATAGCGCCTATGCCCCGACCCGGCCCGCTCGGACGCTATCAGCCCACGCTCCTCGTAAAAACGCAGGGCTGACGAGGCGACGCCGCTACGACGCGACACTTCTGTGATGGTCAGCATCGAATCCATGCATAAACGAGAGCACGATTCTCGCTTGACTTCAAGTTAACTTGAACTTGTAGCAAATACCTTTGCGGATTGAAGGAGCACCGGCTATGCAGACGAATATCGATCTTCAGGGACTGCGTGTGGCCGTCACCGGCGGCACGTCTGGCCTCGGACTGGCGCTTGTGCGGCAGCTTGCCGAAAGGGGTGCGCGCGTCGCCTTCGTCGCCCGCACCGCAGCGAATGTCGAACGCATAGCAGACGAGACTGGCGCGCACGGCATTGTCGCCGATATCGGCAAGAAGGACGACATTTACCCGATGGCCATGCAGGTCAACGCCATCCTTGGCGGAGTCGACGTCCTGATCAACAATGCGTCGAACCTCGGTCCTGTCCCTCTGGCGCTTCTGGCCGATACAGAGTGTGAGGAGCTGGAAGCAGCGCTTGCAGTCAACCTCCTCGGCGCGTTCCGGCTGACGAAAGCCCTGTTCGGCGCGCTTGCCGCGTCCGCTCGCGAGGGCCGCGGCGCGGTGGTGGTCAACATCTCCAGCGACGCGGCGGTGACTGCCTATCCCGGCTGGGGCGCGTATGGTGCGAGCAAGGCCGCTCTTGCCCATTTGACGGCGATCTGGGACGAGGAGGCGAAAGACGATGGTATAAGGATCCTCGCGCTCGACCCCGGCGATATGGACACCACGCTACACGCGCTGGCGGTTCCTGACGCCGATCCATCGGCATTGAAGCGTCCCGAACTGGCCGCTGCCGAGATCATTGAAAAGATGCTCGACGCGTTGCCGGTCTGGGCTGGGCTTCACGCCGGAGAACATGCATGATCGCCGCCGACCGCCCCGATCGGCACTCCGCCAGGCTGCTCGTCGTCGAGGCGGACGGCACGATGCGGGATCTGCCGCGCGTCGGGCTCGCGACGCTTTTCAATCCCGGCGATCTGGTCGTCGCCAATGACGCCGCAACCTTGCCTGCTAGCTTGCACGGCACGCATGTCCCAACGGGCAAGGCGATCGAGATCCGCCTGGCAGGCTGGCTATCACTTCCCGGTCCCACCCGCTTCGTGGCGATTGCCTTCGGCTCGGGCGATCACCGCACGCGCACGGAAGACCGGTTGCCTCCGCCGACGCTGGCAGCAGGCCACCGCCTCCGGCTCGGCCCACTTGAAGGGGTCGTCGAGCGTCTTCTCGACCATCCTCGACTACTCGAGCTGTGCTTTTCAGGCAACCGCGCAGCGGTGCTTGCAGGAATGGCGCAGCACGGCCGGCCAATCCAATACGCGAATGTTCCTGAGCCGTTGGCATTGTGGGATGTTTGGACGAAGATTGCCGCCCGGCCGTTCGCGTTCGAGGCGCCGTCGGCAGGCTTCGCGCTCGACTGGCGCACGCTCAACGCCTGGCGCCGGCGCGACGTTGGCTTCGCAACACTCACGCATGCCGCGGGCGTTTCTTCCACCGGCGATCCGGCGCTCGACTCGCGCCTTCCCTTCGATGAGCCATATTGCATCTCTGAGCGCACCGCAGCGCAGGTCGCGCGGGCAAAGCTCCGCGGCAGCCGCATCATCGCGATCGGCACGAGCGTCGTGCGCGCGCTCGAGGCAACCGTTAATCCCGATGGCAGCGTGCGCGCCGGAAATGGCATTGCGACAGGGCGCATAGCGCGGGACACTGCGCTTCGCGTGGTCGATGCGATTCTCACGGGCGTCCACCAGCCCGGCGAAAGCCACTTCGAGCTCCTGCGCGCCTTCGCCGATGATAACTTGCTCGCCAAGGCCTCCGCAGCGCTCACCGCGTGCGGCTACCGCGCGCATGAATTCGGCGATTCTGTGCTGCTGAACTGCTCGCCGCTGCTTTTATCGATGCGATCAGCGGAGCTCGTCGAGGTGCATAGTCCTTTGCCTAACCAATCGGAGCGCTGGCATTAGATGTGGTGTCCGCGCTGGCAAATCGATGTAGCTTATCGAACGATTCTCCGTTTTGATCCGCAGGCCAATGGAAACTTCGCTTTATCAGCCGGTCAAAGGCTTTCTGGAAAAGGCAGGATACGTCGTCAAGGGTGAAGTCGGCGGCTGCGATCTCGTGGGCGTGAGCGATGACGATCCGCCTGTTGTCGTGGTCTGCGAACTAAAGATGAGCTTCAATCTCGAGCTCATCCTGCAGGCCGTCGACCGGGCCGCCGTTTCGGACGAGGTCTGGATCGCGGCCCGAGTTTCGCGCAAGGGCAAAGGCCGCGAGGCAGATAAGCGCTTTCGCGATCTCTGCCGCAGGCTCGGCATCGGCATGCTCGGCATTTCAGATGCCGGCGACGTCAGCATCATCGTCGGCTCAGTATCACCGATGCCGCGGACCAATCCGAAGCGACGTTCAAGACTGATGCGCGAGCATCAGGAACGGCGCGGCGATCCAGCCCTCGGCGGCAGCACGCGCACGCCGGTCATGACGGCATATCGCCAGCAGGCGCTCGGCTGCGCAGCCGCATTGGCATCCGGCCCCCTGCGTGTGCGGGATATCAGGCGTGGTGTACCGGAGGCCGGGAAGATCCTGCTTTCCAATGTCTACGGGTGGTTTGAGCGGCTCGACAGAGGCGTCTACGGCTTGACGGATGACGGACGGGAAGCACTGAAGCGATGGCCGCAGTGGGAGATGCAGGCGGCGCAGTAGCCATGCCGCTGTGGCCGCCAGTTCTATAAATCAATATTACGATGCTGATGGCTGAGATCGTGAATGAAGCCGGCGACGAATTCTCCCGCGTCCACATCCGTGGCGTCACCTGATCCATATCGTCCAGAGGCGGTACACGCTCTCTGCGTAGGTCAAGGTTACGAATTCAGCGTGATTTCACATTTCAGACGACCGGTGCTGTTTTTCTGATGCCACGCCTGCCGTCAGGACTTCGCGTCAGATCGTTCATGGATTCGATGGCCGTCGGAGAAGGCGGCTTTCCGCCAGCGATCGCGACGTACCAAACGTTGGTATCGCTATCGAAGTAGAGCGAAGGTCGAGCATGCAACTCGTCGTGCAATTCGCGACGAAGATGATGGTCCGTTCCGAGGTAGGCGTCTTTGTTCAAGGCCTTCAATCTGCGCTATTTGGGGCCGCGCCGTCCGGCGCGGCCAGTTCAATGAGGAGTGACGATCGCCAAGGCCAGTTGTCGAAGGTTAAGGGTGCCGACGGCCGCTCCCGTCGAATCCGTCACGGCGGCGTCCTCATCCGCGCGTCGATCGGTCAATATCCTCATTGCATCTTCGATTGTCGTTCCCGATGCTATGTTCGTGCCGTTCAGCCGGTGTCCGGGTTCGGCCGGCGTCATAACCGCATCCACGTGGATGACCCGTCCCCGATTGACCTCCTTCACGAAGTTGGCGATGTATTCGTCGGCCGGTCTAAGGACGATGTCCTGGCTGGTGCCTTGCTGAATGACCTCGCCGTCCCGCAGAATGGCTATCTGGTCACCCAGGCGGAGGGCCTCATCGAGATCGTGAGTGATGAATACGATCGTCTTTTTGATCTCCTTTTGCAGGTCCAGCAGGACGGTCTGCATGTCCATCCTGATCAGCGGATCGAGTGCCGAGTAAGCTTCGTCCATCAGCAGGACCGGCGCGTCGTTGGCGAGCGCGCGGGCAAGGCCAACGCGTTGCTGCATGCCACCTGAAAGCTGATTGGGATATTTCTGTTCGAATCCCTTCAGTCCGACGCGCTCGATCCATTGCATGGCGGTCTCGACGCCTTTGGCGCGAGGGACACCTTGGACTTCCAATCCGTAGATCGCGTTTTCAAGCACGTTGCGATGCGGAAGCAGCGCAAATTTCTGAAACACCATTGCCGTCTGGTGGCGACGAAACTCCTGCAGTTCTGCGGGGTTCATCTTGACTACGTCGACACCCTTCACCAGGACCTCGCCTGCGGTCGGATCGATCAAACGGTTGATATGCCTGATCAGCGTGGATTTCCCGGAGCCCGACAGGCCCATGATCACCTGAATGCAACCAGCCGGCATCTCGATGTTGATATCTTTCAGACCAAGCACGTGCCCGTGCTTTTCGTTCAGTTCGGCTTTGCTCAGACCGTTCCGGACGGCGTCGACATAGGCAGCGCCGTTAGGCCCGAAGATCTTGTAAAGGTTGCGTATTTTTATCCCTTCGAAGCGTTTTTTATCAACCATGGACCACCTCCCGGTGCTTCTGCAGGCGGTGTCCGTATGCCTGGCTGACCCGGTCGAAGATGATTGCGATGCCCACGATGGCGAGTCCATTGAAGATCCCCAATGTAAAATACTGATTGGCGATGGCCTTGAGAACAGGCTGACCTAGGCCCTGCACCCCGATCATCGAGGCGATAACCACCATGGCAAGCGCCATCATGATCGTCTGGTTGATTCCGGCCATGATCGTCGGGAGCGCCAGAGGGAGTTGAACATTTCTCAGCTTTTGCCAGCTTGAGGAGCCAAAAGCATCGGCCGCCTCCAGGACATCCTTGTCAACGAGGCGGATGCCAAGGTTGGTCAATCGGATCATCGGAGGTATCGCATAGATAACGACTGCGATAAGTCCTGGCACGCGTCCGATGCCAAGCAGCATGACCACAGGTATCAGGTATACGAAGCTGGGCATCGTCTGCATCACGTCAAGGAGTGGATTGATCACTCTCTGGACCCGGTCCGACCGCGACATGAGGATTCCAATCGGAATTCCGATCGCGATGGACAAGATGGTGCAGACGAGGATCATCGAGATGGTCCGCATGGTGTCGTCCCACATGTCGAGGTAGCCGATTGCCAGCAATGTCAGAAGACAGCCCAAGACCACCTTGACGCTTCGGCTGCCGGCCCACGCGATGGCTAAAATCATCAGCGTAATAATCGGCCATGGCGTCTGCGTCATGAAACGCTCTGCGGCCATCAGGAAGTGCTGCAGCGGCGAGAACATGGTTTCGATACCTTCACCGTAAGCGCGGGTGAACGATCTAAATCCGTCGTCTATCGCCTTCTTGAGATTGCGAAGAGCGTCATCATCCATGTGCGGGAATTTGTAAAACCATTCCATGCGGTTCCCCTTTTCTTAAAAAGAGCCGGCCAAATTCTTCTTATTTTCGGCGTTTACGTGTGCGGTGCGCATGGATACGCACCGCACAAAGGATCTACAGAGAAGCTTCGATTTTCTCTGCTGCTTCAGGCGAGACCCACTTGGTCCAGAGGCCCTTGTTTTCTTTCAGGAAGTGTTTCGCACCATCTTCGCCGGACGCTTGATTTTCAGTCATCCAGGCCATCAGCTTGCCGACCGTGTCGTTGCTCCAGGAGCGCTTTTCGAGATAGCTCATGACCTCAGGACCGACCTTTTCCGAGAATGGTTTCGCCACCAGGGTTACGACCTTGTCGACAGGCCAGGCGTTCGGCTTCGGATCAGGGCAATCGGCCACGGTGTTGCAGCGCTTCCACTCGGCCGCATCATGGGGCACACCGGCATCCAGCTTTACCATCTCATACTTGCCCAGAAGCGCAGTGGGAGCCCAGTAATATGTCGCAAAGCCCTGCTGGCGCTCATAGGCTTTTGCAATCGCCCCATCGAGGCCGGCAGCCGAACCAGTGTCAACAAGGGTGAAGCCCGCCTTGTCAGCGTCGAAAGCCTTGTAGAGCTGCGAAGTGACGATCGTTCCTCCCCAACCCTGGGGGCCGTTGAAAATCGCGCCCTTCTTCTTATCCTCCGCATCGGGGACAAGTTCGGGGTGTTTCAGCATGTCGGGGATCGTCTTGAGGTCGGGATGAGCCTCGGCAAGATACTTGGGAATCCACCAGCCTTGAACGCCGCCATCGGGAAGAGGGGAGCCCACTTGAATGATCTGACCTTCTTCCGTTCCTTTCTTCACGACATCCGGGAGAAGGTCGATCCAAGCTTCGGGCGCGATATCCGGCTGGCCCTTCTCCGCCATCGAAGTGATGGTCGGAACCGTGTCACCAACGGTGATGTCGGCACTACATCCATAGCCTTCATTCAGAACAATCTTGTCGAGGTTTGAAAGAACCTCTGCGCTTTGCCAGTTCATGCTGGCGATCGTCACGCTTCCACATTCTGCGGCGCTGACAAGCGATGTTCCGCCGAGAAGGCCGAACATCAGGCATGTTGATGCAAGGAGTTTGTTCATTATCGTTCCCTTTGTTGAGCGGCGCTTTTTGAAGCGGGGCGCTGCGTTAGCCCGCTCATGCGGTCGTCAGGAGGCGTCTCCCATACTCACCGATTTTTTGAATGCTGCCGAAAGTCCTTCCGAAACGGTGGCTTCCAGGCCAAAAGCGCGCATCGCCTCGATCGCCGCTGCGGTCGTACCCCGATAGTCGAGAAACGAATTGACGACGTTGTTCGGACAGTGATCTTGATGCTCAAGCAGGGCCCCGGCCCCTATCAGCACGGTGTTCACGGCGCGCCGTGCAATATCTGGGGGAAGGCCGTGGCAAACAGCGCCGGAAACGCGGACCCGGACAAGCCGGTCAAATAGTCAATATCGCTTTCGCAATTCACTTCGTCTTCAACGCCAAAAGCACGAAAGATACGACGTGCGATGCTTCGATCGGCCTCGTCCATGTCACCTGATGCAATCCAGGGCGTATAGGATCTGCTAACTTCAGCCGCGGCATTGGGTAGGGCGCGGACAACGCGGCCCGTTTGATGATGTGCCGCAAGCTGGTCCAGGCGGATGCCCGCCATGACAGAGATGACGAGTTTGCCGTGGGCGTCGACCGACAGAGACGGCTCCTGGTTGTCTTGCGTGCAGTGAACGTTCGGAAAAGACGCGGGCCTCTCATGCCGATAGGAGAGTGTCAGTCCTTCGTGCTCAACAACGCCCTTGTTGAGTATTGCGCTGGCAAGGGTTTTCCCAAGCCACCCTCCGCCACCAATCACGCCGATCCTTATTGAGTCCTGCATCCGATTCTTCTCATTTCGGTTTATGGCCATGCCTGGCAAAGAAGCGGTCAAGCTCTCTTTGCTGGGGTATCTGGCCGGTGTAGATCGCGATATATTCGGGAATACGCTTCATTCGCACCGCGACCTCTTCGCGGGACTGCATCGAGATGTAGCCGATCTGAACGAGATAGGTCGTCCGGGCTCGGACGTCGGCTGGTGTTTCCTCGTATCCAAAGCGCACGAACATTCGCTTGAGCGCCTCAAGCCGAACTTGATCTGCCTTTTGGACCTCGAAAAGAATCTCTTCCGATTGCAGCGCCCAACTGCGCACTGCAAATTCGAACTTGGAGTCAAACAAGTTCTGATCGAGCCAGCAATCAAAAACGTTAAGCATGGCCTCGGCAAGTGATTCCGCGTAGGCTTCGCTCTGCTTTATTATGTTTCCTGTGTTTTTCTCTCGCCAGCGCGCAATCAGGCCGGCAAGCAATTCTTCGCGATCCTTGAAGAACCAATAGAAGCTCGTCCGAGAAAGGTTGAGTTTCTTGGCCAAGGGGAGAATTTTCACTGAATCAACGCCCGACTCCAGCAGAGATTCGTAGGCCGCTTCCAGCCATCCCTCCTGCGATCCGCGCCAACCGGTATCGTTCAAAGCCTGCTCCATGATTGACCTCCTAACAAAAAACGAAACCCGACACAAGAAAAATGAACACCTATGTCGACAAAAACGACTTTAGTGTTTTGTCTGTTGACACGTATGTACATTTCCGCATAGCGTCTAGCACAACTGTCCTAGTCCGGAGCCCGACAGATGTCGAACGATCCTCTCCTTCAGCCTTATCAGCTCAAGCACCTGAAGCTTCGCAACCGCATCATCGTAACGTCGCACGAGCCGGCATACCCTGAAGATGGTATGCCCAAGGAGCGCTATCTCGCCTACACCGTTGAAAGGGCAAAGGGCGGTGTCGCCATGACGATGACGGCCGGCTCTGCGGCTGTTTCGAAAGACAGCCCGCCCGTCTTCAACAACCTGCTCGCCTACAAGGACGAGATCGTGCCGTGGCTGAAGGCAATGACCGATGCGGTCCATGAGGAAGGGGCGGCGATCATGATCCAGCTCACGCACCTCGGCCGTCGCACGCGCTGGGACAAGGGCGACTGGCTTCCCGTTGTCGCACCGTCGCATCAGCGCGAGGCCTCACACCGGGCTTTCCCCAAGAAGATCGAAGATTGGGACATCGAGCGCATCATAAAGGACTTTGCCGACGCTGCAGAACGCATGAAGGCCGGGGGCATGGATGGCGTCGAACTGGAGGCCTATGGACACCTGCTTGACCAGTTCGCGTCCCCGCTGACAAACGAACTCGAAGGTCCTTACGGTGGTTCGCTCGACAATCGCATGCGTTTCTGTCTGGATGTTCTGAAGGCGATCCGGAAACGGGTCGGAGAGGACTTCATTCTGGGAATACGCTACACCGCTGATGAATGTCTTCCCGGCGGCACCGGCAAGGCTGACGGCCTCGAAATTTCCAAGCGCCTCAAAGAAAGCGGCCTTATTGACTACTTGAATGTGATCCGCGGTCATATCGACACCGACGCCGGCCTTACAGATGTCATCCCGATCCAGGGTATGGCGAACTCCCCGCATCTCGATTTTGCGGGTGAGATTCGCGCCGCGACGGATTTCCCCACCTTCCACGCGGCCAAAATCCCGGATGTTGCAACTGCCCGCCATGCGATTGCGTCGGGCAAGGTCGATATGATCGGCATGACCCGCGCTCATATGACGGACCCGCACATCGTTCGCAAAATCATGGAGAAGCGCGAAGAGGACATCCGTCCCTGCGTCGGCGCCAACTACTGTTTGGACCGCATTTACCAGGGTGGGGCGGCCTATTGCATCCACAATGCCGCGACCGGCCGCGAGCTGACGATGCCGCATGTGGTCAAAAAGGCGGACGTTCGTAAGAAAGTTGTTGTCGTCGGCGCAGGCCCGGGGGGGCTGGAAGCCGCAAGGGTTGCAGCCGAGCGCGGCCATGACGTCGTCGTATTCGAGGCGGCCAACGATCCCGGCGGCCAAATCCGCTTGACGGCCCAAAGCGAGCGCCGCAGGGAAATGATCAGCATCATCGACTGGCGGATGAACCAGTGCGAGAAGTACGGTGTGGTCTTCCGTTTCAACACCTGGGCGGAAGCCGACACGGTGGAGGCGGAAAGGCCCGACGTGGTGATCATTGCCACCGGTGGCATACCGCATACAGACGTCCTCTCCACGGGTAATGAACTGGTCGTCTCGGCCTGGGACATCATTTCAGGTGACGTGAAACCAGGAACGAACGTTCTTATCTTCGATGACGCGGGCGACCACGCAGGGCTGCAGGCTGCCGAGTTCATTGCCACGGCGGGCGCCAAGGTGGAAATCATGACACCTGACCGTTCCTTCGCCCCGGAAGTCATGGCGATGAACCTCGTGCCCTATATGCGTTCGCTGCAGAACCTCGACGTCACCTTCACCGTGACCTTCAGGCTTGAAGCGGTCGAAAAGGACGGCAATCACCTCATTGCCCATGTCGGCAGCGATTACGGCGGTGTTGCGAAGCAGCGCACGGTCGACCAGGTCGTCATCAACCATGGGACAATCCCGCTCGATGAACTTTATTTCGAGCTGAAACCCTTTTCCACCAATCTCGGCGAAATTTCGCAGCAGCAATTGGTCGCCGGCGAACCCCAGACTGTCGTGCGCAATCCTGAAGGGAAATTCCAGCTCTTCCGGATCGGTGATGCTGTGGCCGCTCGCAACACCCATGCTGCCATCTACGATGGGTTGCGGATCGCCAAGGATATCTGACGAAAAGGCGGTCCGACATGTCGGACAGCCAACCTTCACGCAGTGACGTCGGGCAGGGGCAGTCGAAGCCTGGATGGTTTGTGGATACGGCGTTTGCAGCATCTGATCAGTCACCCATGCGCCATGCTCGCACGGCTCAATTCTTCAAATATTCTCCGCGCTCAAGCGGCCGGAGATGACGTGAAAAAGGAAGGACCCCATGAAAATTCTCGTCCCCGTGAAGCGGGTGGTTGATTACAATGTGAAGATCCGCGTCAAGCCGGATGGCACGGGCGTCGAGCTTGCCAACGTCAAGATGTCGATGAACCCGTTCGACGAGATCTCGGTGGAAGAGGCGCTGCGGCTGAAGGAAGCCGGCAAGGCTGCGGAAGTGGTCGTCGTGTCGATCGGTCCGGCCAAGGCCGAAGAGACGCTGAGGACGGCGCTTGCCATGGGTGCCGACCGGGCGATCCTGGTCGAGACCGACGAGACGCTCGAGCCGCTTGCCGTTGCCAAGATCCTCAAGGGCGTGGCAGACGCCGAGAAGCCGGGCCTGATCATCGTCGGCAAGCAGGCGATCGACGACGACAGCAATCAGACCGGCCAGATGCTCGCCGCGCTCTTGGGCTCTGCCCAGGCAACCTTCGCCTCGAAGATCGAGATTACCGACGGTAAAGCGACCGTCACCCGCGAAGTCGATGGCGGCTTGCAGACGATCGACATCAAGCTGCCGGCCGTCGTCACCACCGACCTGCGCTTGAACGAACCACGCTATGCTTCGCTGCCGAACATCATGAAGGCGAAGAAGAAGCCGCTCGACAGACAAGCGCCTTCCGACTTCGGCGTTTCCACCGCTCCGCGCCTGAAGGTGCTGAAGACCGAAGAGCCAAGTGGCCGCAAGGCGGGCGTCAAGGTCAAGTCGGTCGCCGAGCTCGTCGAGAAACTCAAGAACGAAGCCGGCGTCCTCTAAGGCGAGAAAGGAAATACGACCATGGCCATTCTGCTTCTGGCTGACCACGACAATGCAAGCCTTTCCGACCAGACCGCCAAGGCGCTGACCGCTGCTCGCCAGATCGGCGGCGATGTCACCGTGCTGGTTGCCGGCAAGGGTGCCAAGGCTGCCGCCGATGCCGCTGCCAAGCTTTCCGGCGTTTCCAAGGTGCTGCTGGCCGAAAGCGACACGCTTGCCAACAATCTGGCCGAGCCGCTGGCCGACCTGATCGTTTCGCTCGCCGGCAGCTACGACACGATCATTGCGGCTGCGACCTCGACCGGCAAGAACGTCGCTCCGCGCGTTGCAGCCCTTCTCGACGTGGCGCAGGTGTCGGAAATCATCGAAGTCGTCGCGCCCGACACCTTCAAGCGGCCGATCTATGCCGGCAACGCCATCCAGACGGTGCAGGCAACCGACGCCAGACAAGTCATCACCGTGCGCACCGCCTCCTTCGCTGTTGCCGAGACCGGCGGTTCGGCTCCGGTCGAGGCAATCCCGGCCGTTTCCGATCCGGGTCTTTCGACCTTCGTCAAGGACGCGCTGTCGGCTTCCGACCGCCCGGAGCTGACGTCGGCAAAGATCATCATCTCCGGCGGCCGCGCACTCGGCTCGGCCGAGAAGTTCAGGCAAGTCATCCTGCCGCTCGCCGACAAGCTGGGAGCCGCCGTCGGCGCAAGCCGTGCGGCCGTCGATGCCGGCTATGCGCCGAACGACTGGCAGGTCGGCCAGACCGGCAAGGTCGTCGCCCCGGAACTCTACATCGCCTGCGGCATTTCCGGTGCCATCCAGCACCTTGCCGGCATGAAGGACTCGAAGGTCATCGTCGCCATCAACAAGGACGAGGAGGCCCCGATCTTCCAGGTCGCAGACTACGGCCTCGTCGCCGATCTCTTCGAGGCCCTGCCGGAACTGCAGAGTTCAATTTGATCGCTGTTATTTCCGTGTTAACAGGCGCGCCGATCTAATCCATGAACGTGCTGCCTCAGTCGCAGTCCGGTTTCATCCACGGCGGAGAAAAACATGTCGCAAGTCTCGACACCACTCAAGCGGAGCGCGGACCTGCTACTCAATGACGACAGCGCGCCAATACGACGACAGGTCTCCGTGCTTGGCGGAGGTTTTCGTCCCCGAGCTTTGCAGGAGGTTCTCAACGCAATTGGCGACGCCCTCTTGTCGTCCCAGGCTCCTGTCATGGCAAGTTACATTGCGGGCAAAATATACCAGAGGCTCGAAAAAAGGGGTGTGGCCAGACGCATCGATACCGCCACACCGTTGAAACCTGAGCATTTTGACCGCGCTCTCTCTAATCTGCATGCCTCTCTGCCCCGGTTTGCTGGCGGCGCAACAGGCTTGGCGGAATTGAACGAGCAACTGTCCTGGCGAAGCGGCCGGACCGGCCCATTTGCAAGCCTCAGGTTCGAGCAATCTCACGCTCATGCGATCGTCGTCGGACCTCACGGCCTTGAGGAACGCAGTGACGTGCGCCTCGGACTGACCTTGATGGCCCCTTACAGCCGTTTTCCAGATCACGTGCAATTCCATTCACGTGTATTCTTGCTTCTGTCCGGTGGCGAAGTTTGCCTCGACGACAGCAATTGGTTCCGTGCCACTGCAGGGACCGTCTTCTTCAATGAAGCTGGCAAGAAGTTCGCGATGCGATGCACTGCTGAGCCCTTATTGGCAGTCTGGTGCCACGTCGAAGACACGTCTCTTTGATCGACGCGATGATTTACCGAATATGTGAATTGCGAAACGAAATCAGGAAGGAAGCAAACCCATGGATGTGCGCGCTGCCATTGCCGTTCAGGCTGGAAAACCGCTGGAAGTCATGACCGTGCAGCTGGAAGGCCCGCGGGCCGGCGAGGTTCTGATCGAGGTCAAGGCGACCGGCATCTGCCACACGGACGATTTCACGCTGTCTGGCGCCGATCCGGAGGGCCTGTTTCCGGCAATCCTCGGCCATGAGGGTGCCGGCATCGTCGTCGATGTCGGACCGGGCGTCACTTCGGTCAAGAAGGGCGACCACGTCATTCCGCTCTATACGCCGGAATGCCGTGAATGCCCGTCCTGCCTGTCGCGCAAGACCAATCTCTGCACGGCGATCCGCGCCACCCAGGGCCAGGGCCTGATGCCGGACGGCACGTCGCGCTTTTCGATCGGCAAGGACAAGATCCATCACTACATGGGCTGCTCGACCTTTGCCAATTACACGGTGCTGCCCGAGATCGCCGTTGCCAAGGTCAATGCGGACGCCCCCTTCGACAAGATCTGCTACATCGGCTGCGGCGTCACCACCGGCATCGGCGCCGTCATCAACACCGCCAAGGTGGAGATCGGCGCAACGGCGATCGTCTTTGGCCTCGGCGGCATCGGCCTCAACGTCATCCAGGGCCTGAAGCTTGCCGGCGCCGACATGATCATCGGTGTCGACATCAACAATGACCGCAAGGTGTGGGGCGAAAAGTTTGGCATGACGCATTTCGTCAATCCGAAGGAGGTCGGCGACGACATCGTGCCCTATCTCGTCAACATGACGAAGCGCGGCGCCGACCAGATCGGCGGCGCCGACTACACCTTCGACTGCACCGGCAACACCAAGGTGATGCGCCAGGCGCTGGAAGCCAGCCATCGCGGCTGGGGCAAGTCGGTCGTCATCGGGGTGGCCGGTGCCGGCCAGGAAATCTCCACCCGCCCGTTCCAGCTGGTCACCGGCCGTAGCTGGATGGGCACCGCCTTTGGTGGCGCGCGTGGCCGCACCGACGTGCCGAAGATCGTCGACTGGTACATGGAAGGCAAGATTGAGATCGATCCGATGATCACCCATACGATGCCGCTCGAAGACATCAACAAGGGCTTCGAACTCATGCATTCCGGTCAAAGCATCCGCGGCGTGGTTGTCTACTGATCCTGCCGACGGGGCGGCGCCTGAACACCGGCACTCGGTTCGAGGCAGCCGGCCGCCCGCCACTCCTTTCTCTTCGCGAGGCATCGGTCAACTCACCGATGCCTCTCGTCCTGCGATACGGCTTCGAGCATCCCGAGGATCGAGTAGGCGGCCTTAACCCGCTCAGGGATGGGATAGTTACGGTTGGCAAGCAGTATTACGCCGATCCGGCGCGTTGGCACGAACGCGGCATAGGCTCCAAAGCCACCGGTGGAACCCGTCTTATTGAAAAACACGTCCTGGGCTGGCTTTTGTGGCGGCACGAGCGGGGCCACCGCGTGAGGCTTCATCGCCATGTCGGATGAGTTGCCAGCGAGGAGTGTATCCAGTCCTGCCGGCCAGGCATAGAGCTCCCACCCCAGGGACTGGAACGTATCGCCTATCCGATAGTAGCCGGTCTGGGTTGCGCCAATCGCTTTCTGCAGCGAAGGTTCAAGCCCAGAGGGATCTATATTCGCCTCGACGAAGCGCAACAGGTCGGCCGCAGTCGTCTTGACCCCGTAGGCCTGTGCATCGAGCGCTCCCGGGCTCACTCGCACGGGATTGTTTTGCTTGTTGTAGCCGAAGGCGTAATCTCCCATTTCCGCCTCTGGGATTCGGATATAGCTGTTGGTGAGACCAAGTGCAGGAAAGAGGGTGCCCTCCATGAGCTCGGGGAAGGGCTTTCTGAGGCTCGCAGCTGCGAGGGTTCCGAACAGACCAATGCTGGGATTGGAGTAAACGCGATACGTGCCGGGTTCATAGCCAGGGCGCCATCCGCGGAAATAACGCGTGAGCGTGCTGTTGTTGACGACCTCGTCGGGAAACTGCAGCGGCAGACCTCCCGCCGTATAGGTACCCAGTTCGAGCACGGTGATATGATCGAAGGCGCTGCCTGCCAGCTCCCGCATATGCTCGCTCGCAGCATCGGAGAAGGCGAGCGCTCCTTTGGCCTCAGCATAGGCGCCGAGCGTGGCGGTAAAGGTTTTGCTGACGGAGCCGATCTCGAACAGCGTGTCAGCGGTGACGGGGGTTGCCTTTTCCTTGTCGGCGAGACCATAGTTGAAAATAAACCGGCGGCCATCAACAGAGATGCCCACCGCCATGCCGGCTACGCCGTTTTCGGTCATCAACGCCTTGACGGTCCGGTCGACCACGGGCCTGATCCTGCCTTCAATAACGTCTGCCTCTGCACGGCAGGCAAGAAAGGCGCCGAAAAGGGAAAAACAGGCACCGGCGCAAACCGCATATGTCCTGCTGGATATTGTCCTCATAGCTCCTGGTATCCTCGCTTCAATGGGGCCGCCCGCACTCCCGGAAGCGGGCCTGCGCGGTGTGACGGGCCTGCAGCTGCGGTCACACGCAGTACCGCCAAGGCACACGCGGCCGCCCGCAGGCGCGACACTGTATAGGCCGTCGTCCGCGCCTTGAGCAAACGACAAAATCTCGCCTTAGGCATAAGAAAATCTAGGTCTGCCGATGGCTGTTGAAGCTCAGGTAACCCTCCGATTTCAACTGGCGCTGCCCATATCCATGTAAGCCGGTTCGAAAACGTGTCCGTCCGGATCAGCAAAGCTGCGCAGGTACATGAATCCCAAATCCTGCGGCTCGCGGACATCCGCCTGGCCGCCTGATCTGGCGGCGGCCTCCACCATGGCATCGACCTCCTCGCGGCTGTCGCGAGACAGAGCGATCAGCATACCGCTCGTCGCGTGCGCGTCAGCGATCGGCTTTGCTGTGAACGTCTGATAATAGCCATGTTGCAGAAGCTGGAACGTGATCGTTTCTGACCACACCATCGAGCTCGCATTTTCATTGGAGAACTGCTCGTTCTTGACGCAGCCGATGGCCTCGTAGAAAGCCGTCGCGGTTGCCAGATCCTTCACCGGCAGGTTCAGAAAGATCATTTTAGTCATTATCTTGCTCTCAGAGATGGCTTAAACAAAGGTCTGCTCGAACGTCTGGCTCGGATGGATGCAGACGATCTCCAGCCGGCCGGTGCCGACATTTTCGAAACGATGAGGAACGTTGGCCGGGCCAACAATGATGTCGCCGGCAGAGCCGCGCGTCTTATCATTGCCAACCGTGAACTCGGCCTCCCCCTTTCGAACCACCCAGGTCTCGGCATAGGGATGAACATGCAGCGCCGGGCCGCGGCCCGGATCCGCGTCCACGATAAAAACCGATACCTCGCTGCCGAAGTGACGACCTTCGAAGCGGACAGTACGGCTCGTGCCGGGTTCGGGATGCTGATAGCGATAAACCGAAAACATCCTGATCTCCTCCAACTGTTCGCAGTTATCTTCACAAGAAGACATATTGTCAAACTATCTTCTCGTCAAGATAAATATCTTCGCACAAAGATATCTTTGCGGCTGGGGCCCCATGGTGTATGGAACAGCACCACGCAAATGTGGGGCACGACGAAGCAAACGAGGATCATGCGGGTGGCGCCAGACAACAACCGCGGCTCAAAGGAGGGCGCTGTCGAAGACCATGTCGACCGGCTCCGCGCGCAATGGGCCTGCGAATTGCCGGACCTCGACACCGAGCCGATGGCGATTTTGGGACGCGCGAAACGGCTAACAAATCTGGTGGCGCCCTCCATCGAGGAGACCTTTGCCAAGTTCGGTCTCGATCGCGGCGAGTTCGACGTCATCGCGACCCTGCGCAGATCTGGACCACCCTACCAGCTGACGCCGACGGCAATGTATACGACGCTTATGCTGTCTTCCGGCGGACTGACGCACCGCCTTGATCGGCTGGAAAAGGCTGGTCTGATTGTGCGCGAGAAATCGGCCCACGACGGGCGAAGTGTTGTCGTTTGCCTGACCGCAACGGGCATCGCGCTAGCCGAAAAGGCGTTTCGCGCGGATATGGCCAGTGAACTCTTGTTCCTGGAAGGTTTGGATGTCGAAGAGCGCGCGGCTCTGGCCGCCCTGCTGCGCAAGCTTGTCATGAGTATAGAGGCAGGCCCGAGCGATAAAGCAACCTCGTGATCTCGATGTCGCGCCAGCATAAGAAACTCACTCTCAGCATTGAGCGCCGTCGCTGACCAGGTGCGATATGAAGGCGATTCAGATGTAAGCCGGGAGAAATCTCATCGCCTCCTCTGCTTCCTGATGACGTCCGCGTTCTTCGCGACCCGTCGGCCTCAGACAGCACCTCGTCGCTCACACCTGCCCAGGTGGGCGAGAGTCTGACGTTCCTCAAGGACGAATACACCTGACGACAAGAGCTTCAACGAAAAGGAGAGGCTTGCGTTCGAGCGATTTGGCCGATCGGACGATGGCAGCCGCCGATGAATGCAAGATGTGGTGATTGCGCGTAACGGACACCTGTCGGTCCGGACATCGGCGCTCAACCCGATCGTCATCACGATCCTTCACTGGAAGCGGTTGCGCTTTACCCTAGTCCTGTGTCCACGCCGAAAACGCCTCGGGCAGTACGTTCGACCCGCAGATCACCGTGACCACACGCTTGCCGCAGTATCGCGAGGGTTCTTCCAGGATCGCGGCAACGCCAAGGGCGGCCGATGGCTCGACCACGAGGCCGGCGTGCCGATGGAGCAGGCGCATGCCTGCCTTGATGCTTGCCTCCTCAACCAGCGGCACGTGATTGGCGACGGCGAGCAGGTCCTGAAGGACCGCCGCGATTGGGAACCGGCCGGCGACACCGTCGGCGATGGTATCGGTGCGATCGGTGGTGACGACCGATCGCGCCCGCCAGGACAGGGCCATGGCGGGCGCCCCGCTCGGCTGGATGCACACCACCTCCGTTGCGGGCGACAGGCACTTGAAAACGTGGCCAACGCCGGTGGCGAGCGCACCGCCGCCGAGCGCGAGCAGCATCGTGTCGATGCGGTCGAACCCTTCGACAAGCTCCAGCCCGATCGTGCCCGCGCCTTCGCAGGTGTCGAGGTTTTCGCTGTCCTCGACGAGTAAAGCGTTGCCGCTGGCCGCGATCTCGCGAGCGCGCTTTCGCGCGTCCTCGATGTCGCCCTCGACAAGTTCGACGGCAGCTCCGAGCCGGCGAATATGATCGATCTTCGCGGCATTGGCGCTTGTGGCGGCGACCACTGTCACGCCAATACCGCGTTCCCGCCCACTATATGCGAGTGCCTGCCCGAGATTGCCGGCGCTGGCGCAGACCGCGGCCTTCCGATCAGCGCTTCTTGCGAGGCGGGACATTACGACCTCGGTCCCACGTCCCTTGAAGCATCGGATCGGGTTTGCGGTCTCAAGTTTGATGACGAGTTCGCAGCCTAGACGATTGCCAAGAGATGGGCAGCCGAATTGGGGCGTGTCGCGAAACATCCGTGAGATATGTTCCCTCGCCTCAAAGATGCGCCCGAGGTCGAGCCTGGTGTCTGGTTGCCCGGCTTCCCGGGATGCTGCGGGTCTTTCACTGACAGGCTGCATGTGACATCCTCCGACGCTGTTGTTGCAGTTGCGCATTTGTGCGTTATAGCGCACGTTCGAAGTGTGCGCTATAACGCACAAATGCGAGGTCAGTCAGAAATGAAGTCCATCAGTCCCGTTGACACGGGGAATCTACTGAAATCGATCAGGCACGACCTTGGATGGAGCCTCGACAAGACTGCAGAGCGTACTGGAGTGAGCAAGGCGATGCTGGGCCAGATCGAGCGTGGCGAATCCACGCCGACGGTTGCGACGCTTTGGAAGATCGCGACGGGCTTGCGGGTTCCGATGACCACCCTGCTTGAGCCAGATCGCGAAGTAGGCGATGTGTTGCTTTTGCGTGACGCCAGTTGTCTCCGGGTGCGCCCGTCGGAGGAAGGCATGCAACGCGCATTGTTGTTCCCTTATGAGACCCGGTTCGGCTTCGAACTCTATGAACTGACCTTTGCGCCCGACTTCGAGAGTATCTCAGAGCCGCATGACATCGGGGTTGTGGAGCATGTGACCGTCCTGCGCGGGGAGATCGAATTGCTGGTGGAGGAAGAGTGGAGACGGGTCGAGCAAGGGCAGTCCCTGAGGTTTCCTGCCGACCGCCGCCATGGCTACCGCAATCGGACGCAAAGTGAGACTGTTGTCATGGATTTAATCCACTATCGGTTCGTTCCGCAGAATATCGCGGGTCGCAAAACGCAAGCGGGTTCTTGATCGAGGCGTTCCGACGTCGCGACCTGCATCTTCCCTCAGATAGCGGGGCCAAACGCCTGTGAAGTGAGCGATCCATCCCTGGGCGCCCAGCTCGGGTCCAGATGCTCATGTTCGATGAGTCGAACGCATATCGAATGTTAACGGGATCATAGAGAAGGAGTGCGCCGCAGTCCCATTCCTGCATCGTGGCCCGCAGTCTGCCGAGTCGATATCGGCGAGCCCTATCCAGAGTGGCGGAGGGAAGGGGACTTTTGAGCGGCCGATCCGCTCCCTCTGGATTGAGATAGGCCTTCTTCCTTTCGTCTTTGAAAACGGTCGACCCCGCTGGGCCTCCTGGGGCGATGACGTTCTCATTCATTGGGTCGGGATCCTCTCGAACACAGTTCGTGCATAAACGGCCGCGTGTCAGCCCGAGGAGCGTGTCGGTCATTCAGGGATGATCAGCGGTCGATGACCAGATCGCTCAGCGGCTTTGAACAGCAAGGCAGGAACAGACCGGCATCGACCTCCCTCTGGCGAATGCCGCCGTTATGCTTCATCTCGACTGATCCCGAGACGAGCTTGGACTTGCACGTTCCGCAAACGCCATTGGCACACGATGACGGAAGCCTCAGACGAGCCTTCTTGGCACAGCCGAGAACCGTCTGTTCCGATGCAACCTCGATGGTACGAGCCTGCTTCAGGAATTGCACTTGGAAGGTCTTCGCGACGACCGGCGCCGCCTCGCCGATAGGCAGTTCGGATTCATCAGGCATGGCCGCGTCGAAACTTTCCTCAATGTAGTTCGACGTCGGTACCCCCAGGTCGGCAGATATCTTCCTGGCCGCGGCCATGAACGGCGCCGGGCCGCAGCACATGACGATCCTCTCGGCTATATCCGGTACCGCCATCGTTATGTACTCGGGCGTTATTCGTCCCGTGATGCCAGGCCACCAGCGTTCACCCGTGAGATTTTCCGGAAGAAAATGGAGCCTCAGCCCCTTCATCTTCGTTGTAAGCGTGGACAGCTCGTCCCGGAAAATGAGGTCGAGCGGCGTCCTCGCAGCATGGATGAACACGACGTCTGTCGGGTCGCAGGTGTCGGCCAGATCACGGACAATCGACATCACAGGCGTGATGCCAGATCCGCCTGACAGCAGCAGCTTCTTGCCGCGTCCGGAGGGACGGATGAAATGTCCAAGCGGACCTTGCGCCTTCACGGTCGCACCGGACTTCAGATTGTCGTGCAGCCAGTTGGAGACCCGTCCGTCCGGCGCCCGCTTCACGGTGACTGTGAAGGCATTCGGTCTCTGCGGTGAGGAGGATATGCTGTAGCAACGGGGTTCGGCATCTGCGCCAAGTGGGAAGTCGAAGAGAAAATACTGACCGGCCTGGAACGCGAACCGTTTGCCCTGGGGAGACGCGAACGTGAAGCTTTTCACGTCGTGCGTCTCTTGATGCACGTCGATACAGACAAGGGTATCGTCCAGTTCTGGATCCCAGACGTCCGTCGGCGCGTTCGAAGCGCTCGTCAAGGTCTTAATATCCATGAGCTCGCATCCGGTCGATGTACCAGGTCGCGAACTTGTCGAGATTCGTTTCGGAGAAGCGCGAGTAGGGACCCGGGACATAGGCGGGGTCGAGGACGCCTGCGTGAGATCGCGCGACAAGCTCCGCGTCCTGGTCGGTCGTCGCAACCCAAACGTTCGTCAACTTTTCGAGATCGTAGTCGACGCCTTCCACGGCATACTTGTGAACAAGCCATTTCGTGCGCACGAGGGTCTTGTCAGCCGAAAGCGGGATGACGATTGCAACGACCGCATGGTCGCCCATGAAGTGGTTCCAGCTATTGTGTCCCCACAGATGCGTGTCACCCAGGTCTTTCCTGGTCATGGTGCCGAGAAGCTTCGACGAAGCCGCGGTCGCGTCAGGCGTCTGCGATTCACCGGCACCCGAAATGATCAGCCGCTGTGTTCTGAAGTTTGTCTCGCAATCGACGAGCTGTTCGACGGCGGCGGAAGGATAGCCGAAGGCCTCCCAGCTCTTGGTTTTCTCTGCGTAGAGAGCTTCATGCTGTTCTGCCTGCTCCCGGTCTTCCGGGCTCAGGCTTTCCGGATCGAATCCGAAATCCAGATCGACGAACGATACGCAGAGCTCCGGATGGTTCGCAGAGCAGTGATAGCATTCGCGATTGTTTTCCATCGTCAGCTTCCAGTTGCCGTGTTCGACCACGTCAGCCTGAAAAGCCACCTTTGTGTTGCGGATATCGTAGGGCGCGAGCCGTTCCGTCATGACCTCTTCAAGGCGGTCGATGTCGGCCGGTGGATTGTCGGAGAGGCAGGCGTAAATGAGACCACCGATCGATTTGAAATTGACCGGCCTGAGGCTCTTGCAGCTCTTGTCGAAATCGGCGCCCATGTGAGGCGCGTAGGCGAGTTCGCCGTCAAGCTCGTAGGTCCACTGGTGGTATGGACAGACGAGCTTGGAGACCACGCTCGATCCCGCGTCAAGGATCCGCGAGCCGCGATGACGGCATACGTTGTGCACGACGCGGATCTGATTGTCGTCGCCGCGAAGAATGATGAGGCTGCTGTTGCCAATATCGATAACGTTGGCGTCTCCCGGTTCTGGAACATCGCATTCCAGACCGATGCAGATCCAGTGTTTGCGAAAGAATACGTCGACGTCGGCCTCGAAAACATCCTCGCGGCTGTAGAGCCCGGCGGGAAGCGAATGGCCGTCCGCCCTTGAACCGAGAAGCGATGAAATCGACGAAGCGACGGTCTGAAGCATAATTCTACCTCATGATTGGATGGGCAAATCATCCGCTTCATCTTCACATGGTTCAACGGCACAAATCGGCCGTCATCACATAACCAGATGTAATGCAATGCGGAAACGTCGACATAGAAGCTGCCCGGTCAGCCGGGACAGCGTGCCGGCGGGGCTGAATTGTATTTTCTCTCAATATCTATTGTGTACACAAAGTACACAAAATTTGACTCGTGCGCCAAGCCATGCGATCATGGGGCTGTCAGATGAAAAAAGAGGGCTGAGATACGATGGCGAAGAGCGTCAAGAGCAATCTCTACGATGACCTGAAACGTCAGATCCTGACGATGGAGCTGGACCCCGACGCCGACCTGGACGAGGCCAGTCTCAGCGAGCGGTACGGCCTGTCGCGAACGCCGGTTCGCGATATTTTCCGCCGCCTGGCGGGTGAGGGCTACGTCGATATTCGCGAGAACAGGGGGGCGCGGGTCATCCCGATGAACCACGCGACTCTGCGGAACTTCTTTCTTGTTGCGCCGATGATCTACGCGGCGATTGGCCGCCTTGCAGTGCAGAACTTCAAGCCTTCGCAACTCTCGGACCTGAAGCAGACCCAGGAGCGCTTCCGCGCCGCCAGCGAGAACATGGACGCGCTTGCGATGGTCCTCGAGAACAACCGTTTCCACGAGATCTTCGGGGAGATGTCGGCCAACGTCTACCTGCAACCCAGCCTGGGCCGGCTCCTCATCGACCACGCGCGCATCGGTCACACCTTCTTCCGACCCAGGAACGCGGACATGAAGCGGCGGCTGCAGTTGGCTGTCGAGCACCACGACAGCTTCATCGAGGCGCTCAGCATTCATGACGAGGACGCTGTGGTCGATCTTGTCTTCGAGCACTGGGAGTTGTCCCGCGAAAACATGGAAATGTTCATCGCGCCGCACGGACTTAAGGCGGACGCCCTGATCGGCGCTCCAACCACGCAATCATTGGAGAAATCACCGTGAAGTTTGAGGGGATCTATACGCCGGCGGTGACGCCGCTCGACCGGGATGGGCAGATAGACCGCGTGGCGTTTTGCGCCGTCATCGAACAGCTCATCGATGCGGGCGTGCATGGCATCATCGTCGGCGGCTCGACGGGCGAGTACTATGCCCACAGCAGCCAGGAGCGCTTCGAACTTGCGGCCTATGCCAAGGACGTCATCGGCACCCGGCTGCCGCTCGTCATTGGAACGGGCGCAACGAGAACCGAAGACTCGGTCGAGTACGCGAAGGCGGCAAAAGAAATCGGCGCGGACGCGATCCTCGTGTCCTCGCCGCCCTACGCATTGCCGACGGAACGGGAGAATGCGGTCCACGCGCTCACGGTGGACCGTGCGGCCAACCTGCCGATCATGCTCTACAACTATCCGGCCCGCATGGGCGTGATGATGGGCGAGGAGTATTTTTCCCGGGTCGGTAAATCCAAAAATGTGGTCGCCATCAAGGAAAGTTCCGGCGACATGGGCAATCTTCATCGTCTCGCGCGCAAGTATCCGCATATCTCGCTCTCTTGCGGCTGGGACGACCAGGCTCTCGAATTTTTCGCATGGGGCGCAAAGAGCTGGGTATGCGCCGGCTCCAACTTCCTTCCGCGCGAGCACGTCGCGCTTTACGAAGCCTGTGTGCTGGAAAAGAACTTCGACAAGGGCCGCGCGATCATGACCGCGATGCTGCCGCTTATGGATTTCCTGGAATGCGGGAAGTTCGTCCAGTCGATCAAGCATGGATGCGAGTTGATCGGCCTGAGCGCCGGGCCGGTCCGCGCACCGCTGCGTCCGCTGAATTCCGAAGAAAAGCGAACCCTTCAGACCGTCGTCGCCACGTTGAAGCGCACGGTTGCCCAGATCACGTCGGGAGCAAATCATGCATGAACCCTTGACCGCTGCCGAATACAAGGCGATCGCCGCAGGCCTTCAGTTCCCGACGAATGCGTTCATTGACGGCGCCTTCCGTCCGGCGCATTCCGGCCGGACTTTCACGTCTACGAACCCTGCCACGGGCGACGTTCTTGCCGAAATCGCCGCGTGCGACGCCACCGATGTCGATTATGCCGTGATCAAGGCCAAGCAAGCCTTCGACGACGGCCGCTGGCGGTTGTGTTCGCCTGGCGAGCGCAAGGCCGTGCTCCTCAAGCTCGCCAAGTTGCTCGAGCGCAATCGTCATGAACTCGCTGTTATGGAAAGCCTGGACAGTGGCAAGCCGATCCGCGAATGTCAGACGGTCGACGTTCCCGATACCATCCATACCATTCGCTGGCATGCCGAACTGATCGACAAGCTATACGACAACACTGCACCTGTCGGAGCAAGTGCGCTGACAATGATCGTCCGCGAACCTGTCGGCGTCGTCGGATGTGTGCTTCCGTGGAACTTCCCGCTGCTGATGCTGGCCTGGAAGATCGGTCCGGCCCTTGCAGCCGGCTGCTCGGTGATCGTGAAGCCCGCGCAGGAAACGACGCTCACCACACTGCGTGTCGCCGAACTTGCACATGAAGCAGGGATCCCTGCGGGCGTCTTCAACGTCGTGACCGGCGGCGGCAAGGAGGTCGGCGAACCGATCGGCATGCACATGGACGTCGACATGGTGGCATTTACCGGATCGACGCCTACCGGCCGCCGCTTCCTGCGCTATGCCGCCGACTCCAACCTCAAGCGTGTCGTGCTCGAATGCGGCGGCAAGAACCCCGCGGTCGTTCTCGATGACGCCGAAGACCTCGACCTTGTGGCCGAGCAGGTGGTCAACGGCGCCTTCTGGAACATGGGTGAGAACTGCTCGGCCACATCGCGGCTTATCGTCCATGCCAGGGTCAAGGACGAGCTGCTGCAGCGCATCGGAGCCTACATGCGCGAATGGAAGACGGGCGATCCGCTCGATCCCGAAAACCGCATCGGCGCGCTCGTCAGCAAGACCCACTTTGAGAAGGTGAAATCCTTTCTCGACGACGCGAAGAAGGAGAAGCTCTCAGTCGCCCACGGCGGCGACACGCATGGCGGCATCTTCATCGAGCCGACGGTGGTCGAGGGTGTAACGCCTTCCAGCCGTCTGTTCCAGGAAGAGATCTTCGGGCCGGTCCTCTCGGTCACGACCTTCAATACGCTCAGCGAAGCCATCGCTCTTGCCAATGACACCAACTACGGCCTTACGGCGTCCGTCTATACCGCAAGCCTGAGAAACGCCATCAAGCTTTCGCGGGAAATCCGTGCCGGGGTCGTCACCGTCAACTGCTTTGGCGAAGGGGACGCGACCACGCCGTTCGGCGGCTACAAGGAGTCGGGATTCGGCGGCCGCGACAAGTCGGTCTTTGCCCACGACAACTATTGCGAACTCAAGACGATCTGGATCGACGTCTCGGACCGATCTGTCGACGAGACGATCCGATGACCCGGCATGTGATCAAGCGTCTGCCGATCGACACCGGCACTTCGGGATGGGAGGCGATCAGCGAACGCGCCTTTCCCGCAACGGCGCTTGATCGAGACGCTACGGCTGACTGGCTTATCATCGGCGCTGGATTTGCCGGCCTGTCGGCGGCGCGGCGCCTCTCGCGATTGCGCCCCCAAGACAAGATTATCGTCCTGGAGGCTCGTGAACTTGCGAAGGGACCGGCCGGGAGGAACTCCGGCTTCATGATCGACGTGCCCCACAACCTGTCGGCAGGCGAGTACTCGGTGGCAGACGAGCAGGCAACCAGAAACGAGATCAGACAGAACCGTTTGGCGATCGCTTTTGCGGCGGACGTCGCGGCCGAATACGACCTGTCCAGGGACACGTTCGATCCGTCAGGCAAGGTCAATGCCGCGGCCTCGGACCGAGGGCTCGGCCTCAACGACAATTACCGCAAATCTCTTGAGAAGATCGGTGAAGAGCATCGCGTTCTCGATGCCGACCAGATGCTGGAAATGACGGGCTCGCGCTATTATCGCGGAGGGCTTTACACGCCAGGTGCCGTGATGATCCAGCCCGCCGATTATATCCGCGGGCTGGCGCGCGGGCTTCGATCGAAGGTTACCATCTACGAACATTCGCCGGTGCTGGAACTTTCACGCGAAGGCAAGTCTTGGAAGGCGATTTCCAACCACGGATCCGTCTCTGCGCCGAAGGTCATTTTAGGGGTGAACGGCCACGTCGAAAGCTTCGGCCACTTCCGTGGACGGCTGATGCATATCTTCACCTACGCGTCGATGACCGCCGCGTTCTCCCAGAACGAATTCGCAGGCGACGTTACCGGCGCCGATCGATGGGCGCTGCTGCCGGCAGATCCCATGGGGGCGACCGTTCGCAAGATCACCACCGATGGCCGTTCGAGGATCGTCATCAGGACGAGGTTCACATACGACCCAGGTCTCAAGGTGTCGGAGAGGCGGGTTGCCGGCGTGGCTGCCGAGCAGCGCCGGTCGTTCGATGCCCGTTTCCCCGCACTGGAAAGCCTGCCGATGGAATATAGCTGGGCCGGTGCGCTGTGCCTCAGCCGGAACCATGTGCCGGCATTCGGCGAGGTGGAAGAGGGCCTTTTTTCGGCGTGCTGCGAGAATGGTCTCGGCACCGTCAAGAGCACGCTTGCGGGCATGATGGCGGCCGATCTGGCGACCGGCGCTGCTAGCCCCGAACTCGACAAATACAAGAATCAACCGGAACCGAGCAGACTGCCCCCCGAGCCCGTCGCGTGGCTGGGTGTCAATTCGGTCATCCGCTTTCAGGAATTGCGTGCAGGCCGCGAGGGATGATCCGTCGCCGCGCAATATGAAGACTGCGCCGCCCGCAGGACTTCAATGAGAATGGGAACGAGAACTAGGAGTAAGAACAATGAAGGCTTTGTGGAAGGCGCTCTGCGCCGCTGCGATGATCGCAATGAGCATGCTTCCAGCGCATGCGGAAAAAAAGACGATCAACATGGGCACGCTGTCGTGGGAAGACCTGACGCCCATCACCGGAATAACAAAGAAGGTTCTTGAGGACGCCGGCTACACCGTGAAGGTGACCGAGTTCTCCGAATGGGGCATTGCCTATGCCGCTCTTGCCAAGGGCGACATCCAGGTGCTCGCCTCTCAGACGGACTACGTCGCCCAGGACTACTGGGACAAGAACAAGAACCGTCTGGAAAAGATTTCGCCCGTCTCGCACGGTCTCTACCAGGGCGTTGCCGTTCCTAAATATGTCCCGATCGATTCGCTCGAACAGCTCAACGAAAACGCCGATAAGTTCGGCGGCAAGATCATCGGGATCGAACCGGGCTCCGGCCTCATGCGCGACACGTCGAACGCGGTCAAGGACTACGATATCAAGCTGCAGCTTGTCGAAGGCAGCACGGCGGCGATGACGGCGGCGCTGAAATCCGCCTACGACCGCAAGGAATGGGTCGCGGTGACGATTTGGGAACCGTCGTGGATGGTCCAGAAGTATGAGGTGAAGTACCTGAAGGACCCCAAGGGCGTCTTCCCGCCACCGCAGAGCTACTACTGGATCGGTCAAAAGGGCTTTTCGGAAGAGAACCCGCATGCACGTGAAGTGATGGCCAGCGTCTACGTTCCACTCGCCGACATCACCACCATCAATGGCGAGGTCAAGGATGGCAAGACGATGGACCAGGCTGTCCAGGACTGGATCGGCGCCCATGCCAATCTGATCAAGCGCTGGGAAAACATCAAGAAATACTAACCGCGTCGTGGCCGTCCGATCTTGTCGGGCGGCCACCCCGACGCCCAACGAGAAAAGCCAGCGCCAATTGGCTCAAAGGGGATCGCTATGAAAACCGCAAATGTCGATACCAATGAAGTCCTGATTGACTGCCAATCCCTCTGGAAGGTCTTCGGAGACAAGTCCTCTGCCGCGATGAAGTCCATCGCCGAGCGCGGTCTCAACAAAAAACAGGTCCTGAAGGAATTCAACTGCGTTGTCGGCGTATCCGATGCGAGCATCCAGGTGCGGCGCGGTGAAATCTTCTGCGTCATGGGACTGTCGGGGAGCGGAAAGTCGACGCTCATCCGTCTCCTCAACAAGCTGATCACGCCCAGTGCGGGAAAGGTCCTGGTGAAGGGACGGGACTTGGCTGCCTTGTCACCTGTTGATCTCAGGCAGATGCGCGCCCGCAATATCGGAATGGTTTTTCAGAGTGTGGCGCTCCTGCCGCACAGGACGGTCCTGGAGAACGCGGCCTTCGGCCTTGAGGTGCAGGGAATTGCCAAGCCCGAGCGAAACGCCACGGCGAGTGCGGCTTTGGAGAAGGTCGGCCTTGCCGACTGGGTGAACCGCTATCCCAGAGAACTTTCCGGCGGCATGCAGCAACGCGTCGGTCTTGCCCGCGCGCTTGCGGCCGACCCCGAAATCATCCTCATGGACGAGCCGTTCAGCGCGCTCGATCCCCTTATCCGGCGCCAGCTTCAGGATGAGTTCAGACAACTCACCAAAGCCCTGGGCAAGTCCGCGGTTTTCATCACTCATGATCTGGACGAGGCCATCCGTATCGGCGATCGCATCGCCATCATGAAGGATGGTGTGATCATCCAGACCGGCACGGCCGAGGAGATCATTCTCAATCCCGCCGATGCTTACGTCGCCGAATTCGTCGCCGGCATATCCCGCCTTCATCTGATCAAGGCACATTCTGTCATGCGCAGCGTCACCGATTTCCAGCGAAGCGAGCCGAACTCCGACATTTCGTCTCTGGCGCGCACCACGCCCGATGCCGACATCGACGAACTCATCACGTTGACGATGCAGTCGGAGCGCGATGCCATCGCCGTCGTAGACAACGATCAGGTCGTCGGCGTGGTCACGCCACGGAGCCTGCTGATGGGCGTCAAGGGTACGTCCACAAACGATCTCGCGGCTGCGTGACCCCTAACTTGGAGCTCAGTGACATGGACAGTTCAGGCTTCACCGATATTTTTGACGAATGGACGGACTCCGCGCTCGAGTGGGTGAGTGACAACGGAGAGTTCCTGTTCGATTGCGTTCGATGGGTTCTCGAAGGGCTCTACGACGCGATCCTGTGGCTCCTGGAGTTTCCACCCTTCTACGTGGTTGCTCTCGTCATAGCGCTTGTCGGCTGGCGGCTGGTCAATGCCTGGTTTGCCATATTGAGTGGCGCTGCACTCGCGCTCTGCTTTTTCATGGGCCTTTGGCCGGAGACGATGAGCACCTTGGCTCTGGTGCTGACAGCGACCGTACTTGCGTTGGCAATCGGAATTCCGACAGGCATTGCGGCCGGGTTCTTCACCGCCCTGGATCGCTTCATGGAGCCTGGCCTGGATTTGATCCAGACGCTTCCGCCATACATCTACCTGCTGCCGGCGATCGCGCTTCTCGGCTACGGGCCGGCCACGGCGCTGATTGCGACCGTCGTCGTCGCCATGCCTCCTGCCATCCGGCTGACGTCTCTTGGCATCCGAATGACGCCCAGGGAGTTCATCGAGCTCGGCGAGGCAAGCGGCATCACGCCAGCCAAGATGTTCTTCAAGATCCGCCTTCCGTTTGCGCTTCCCAGCATCATGGCAGGGATCAATCAAAGCCTGATGATGGCATTCGGCATGGTCGTCATCGCAGGTATCGTCGGATCCGGCGGGCTCGGGGAAACGATCTACGGCGCGATCCGAACGCTCGATATCGCAACCTCGATCAACGGGGCGATCGCCATCGTGGTTCTCACCATGGTGCTTGACCGGATAACCCAGAGCGCAGCACGCCTCGGTGCGGGGAGGACGTCATGAACCCTTCAACCTTTCAGTTTTCGCCTGGCGCCTTCCTGGCCCCAGCAGTCGATTGGCTCAACGCCAACCTTCATCCTTTGTTCGCTGCGATCAGCTACGTTGTCGAAGCGGTTCTGTCTTCAATAGAGGCCGCACTCCTTTTCGTGCCGCCCTATGCTTTGATTGCGACTGTCATCGTTTTGGCATTCGTGGCGGTCGGCCTCCGTGCCGCAATCCTTGCGGGCCTTTGCCTCGGCTTCTGCCTGCTCGTGGGGCTGTGGACGGCCTCGATGCAGACAGTCGCTCTGGTTACCGTTGCCGTGTTGATATCCGTTCTCATCGCGTTTCCGATCGGCGTGCTATGCTCGCGCCACAAGACCTTGGAGGCAATGGTTCGTCCGGTTCTCGACGTGATGCAGACGGTTCCGCCGTGGGTCTATCTCATCCCGGCGGTCATGATCTTCAGCCTCGGACGGGTGCCGGCAATTATCGCCACCATCGTCTATGGCATTCCGCCAATGCTGCGTTTGACGACACTGGCATTCAACCAGGTGCCGAAGGAGTTCATGGAGCTTGGCAGCGCCATCGGCGCCCATCCGCGATCGGTGCTTTGGAAGATCGAGATCCCCCTGGCCAAGCAGACGCTTCTTGTCGGGCTCAACCAGTGCATTCTTCTGTCTCTGGCGATGGTCGTGTTGGCTGGTCTCGTGGGAGCAGGTGGTCTCGGCGCAGAGGTGACGCGCGGTTTGACACGTATGGAGATGGGGCTTGGGTTGCGAGCCGGCCTGGCAATCGTCGCCGTCGCGCTGCTGCTGGACCGGTTGTCCCGTGGCTTGTTTAATCGCAACAGCCTTTCAAAGGCGGGATGAGAAAGAGCTTCTTCTGCATTGATGCACCCCGCTTGCTCGCGGTTTTCGGATCGAATGAACGTCTGCTCCAGCGAGCAACTGTACCAAGGAGACAAGATGATGCGACCAGAAGATTTCCGACCCGGCGATGCGACCGAGCCACCTAAGCGTCTCAAGGTGGGCTTCGTTCTGGCTCGATCGTTTACGCTTTCGGCCTTTGCGCTGTTCGTCGATACCTTGCGCCTGGCGAGTGACGAAGCTGATCGTTCCGGAAGGGTCCTTGCCGACTGGCAAGTCCTGGGAAGTACCAGACATCTGATTACATCGAGCTGCGGTGTCCAGGTCGCTCCCACGTCGGACTTCGTCGATCCGTCCCGTTTCGACTACATCGTCGTGGTTGGCGGGCTGCTTCGCGTGGAACGGCCTGTTGACCAGGACACGGTTGCCTTCCTGAAGCGGGCCTCCGTCCAGAAGGTACCGCTGATTGGGCTTTGCACCGGTACGTTCATTCTTGCGGACGCGGGACTGATGACACGTCACGAGACGTGCGTAAGCTGGCTGCATGCCAAGAGTTTCCGGGAGAGTTTTCCCGATCTTCCGGTGCGGTCGGATCGGCTTTTCAATCTCGATCGCCAGCGCGGATCTTGCGTAGGCGGAAGTAGCGCCGCCGACATGGCCGCCTTGCTCGTGCGGCGCTATATCAGCCGGGAGGCGGAGCGAAACGCCTTGGAGGTTCTGCAGATCGAAAGGGCTCGGTCTCCTGCAGATGTGCAGCCCCGCCGGCCGCTCCATGAGAACTATGACGATGCGCGCGTGAGGGCCGCGATGATCACGATGGAACAGCATCTGGAAGACGGGATCTCGATCCCGGCGCTGGCGGCGTCGGTGGGACTGTCGCGGCGCCAACTCGAGCGCGTATTTCTTGAGAAGACGGGAATGTCGCCGGCCCAGGCCTATACCCGTGTGCGCATGGAGCGTGCAAAGTCATTGCTGGCCCATTCAAGACTGCCGATGATCGAGATTGCCCTCGACGTCGGTTTCGAAAACGCGTCGCATTTCACCAGAACGTTCAAGCGCATATTCGGACAGACTCCCTCCCAGCTTCGCGCGACGACCGTGGGCGTTCACTAAACGTGCGCCAAATAGGAAAGATCAATGAACTTTGGCGCTATCCGGTAAGTTCTCTCGCAGGAGAGAGGCTGGATCATGCCGAGGTTTCCATCGATGGATTGATCGGTGATCGACGCTTTGCCCTTGTGGAGGTAGCGACGGGAATTGTTGCACATCCCGAACGCGATCAGCGTTGGCATAAAGCCGCATTCGTCAAATCCAGAACGACGGCTGCCGGCGAAGTGGAAATCCAAGTGCCGGACGAAGATTGGCTTGCGACCGGTGCACCGTATCTCGCCCAACTTTTGTCTGCATTCTTCGGTTTCGCAGTGGCTGTAAGACCGTATCAACGTTCCGGAAACGCTACGGCCGAAACGGATTTTGCCGTCAATCGATATGACGTCGCGCCACTCCATCTGCTGACGAGCGCTTCTGTGGAACACCTCAAGTCCATCCATCCCGACGGCGATCCGGACCGAAAGAGATTCAGGCCTAATATATTCGTGAAATCTGACGCCGACATCAAAGGCTTTGCCGAGCTGGACTGGGTCGGCCGGCCGCTCCACCTGGGAGCCGTCCCGAGCACCGTCGTTGCCCCGACAAAACGATGTGGATTTACAATTATCGCTCAGGAAGGCCTTGAGAATGATCCCGAAATACTCAGGAATGTCATGCGGCATGGCAACCGGAACATGGGCGTCTATTGCCGGCCCAGTGATAGGGGCACTTTGAGCGTGGGCGACGCCGTCCTTGTTTAAGGCTTGCAACCGCCGCCCGGCACGGCAAGGGTCAGCGCTTTTATGTGAGCTGCTTAGGCGAAAGGTGCGGGAAAGGCTTTCCAACAGCTGCTGCGACGCTTTGAGCTTTTACGCCGTGCCATAATTAAGGGTCATGTTTTGATCGTGGTGAACCCCGAAAAGCGGGTTCTGCGGAGGCATTTTCAACGCAACTTGACATAAACGAATGTAATGCTAGCAAGGCTGGCGGACAAGATCATCGGAGGTCAGGCTGTCTTGGTGAGTTTGCGAAGAAAGCTTCCGCCTTTGACCGGATTGACAGCATTTGAGGCTGTTGCCCGGTTAGGGAGCTTCACGAAGGCGGCGCGCGAATTGGGCGTCACGCAAGCAGCCGTCAGCCGTCAGATCCATCTGCTGGAAGAAAGCCTTGGATTTCCGCTCTTCCGGCGCTTGCATCGAAAGATCGAAGCCACAGACAAAGGTCGCTCGCTCTCTGCGGCTGCAACAACGGCCTTTAACCTCATGGCCGACACAATCGCGGAGATAAAGAGGGACGAGAGCCACGAAGGCCTTACAATCTCGGCTAGCGTCGCCTTCTCCCATTTCTGGTTATTGCCGAAGATCGCCTCATTTTCCAGAAAGCACCCTGAGATCCCGCTACGGATCATCTCTCAGGACAATGCTGTAAGCCTCGATGGAGGCGATGTCGATTTGGCGATCCGGTACGGAAATGGGATGTGGTCAGACGGTAGAGCCGAGCTACTCTTCGAGGACGAGATTTTCCCAGTCTGCAGCCCGGACTACCAGGAGAAGCTGGAGGGGTTTGCAGACCTGCACGACCTAACGCGGCATCCTCTCATCAGCTCTGATACTGAAGATCCAAGCTGGACCGGATGGGACGAGTGGTTCGCCGCCTTTGCAATCCAGGCCCCAAGGCGGCCGTCGGGACTGCGATGCAGCTTTTATACGGAAGCCATCTACGCAGCCTTGAACGGTCAGGGCATCGCGCTGGGGTGGAAGCGTCTTGTCCAAAACCTGTTGGATCAGAAGGCTCTGGTGAGGCTGACCGAGGATTCGATCACAACGCGAAACGGCTATTTCGTCATCGAGCCGTCGCGCAGCGCCAAGAATGCTCGCGTCGCACAGTTTGTCGAGTGGCTGAAACATGAAGCGCGCGACTGCGAACCGGACCGGTAGCACCTAGACGAGCCACCGCTAAGTGGCGCTTTTCGGACCGCGCAGGTCAGCGCAATTTGAGCCATTGGCTGGCCGTCAGGAGAGCCGCGGGAAGACCCTCAGCTCTCGAGATCGTGCGGCATGTGAAAGCCTTCGGGTAGGGCGCCGAATATTTCAAGATCTTGAACCGTCGCCGGCTTCTTGTGCTCGCCTTCTACCGCGCATGCTGCCAATACCGCCCTCAGTGCGATAGGGCGGTAATGCTCCAGAAGTTCGTCAGAACGTTCTTCGGATTTCGGTTCAGTGGACATGGTCGTTCTCAACTTTCAAAGTTGCGGTGGCGGAAGCGGCCGCGCGGTCTGATCCGGACACGCGCGGCACTTCCCCTGTCAGCCGATCGTCATAAGGCTTGCATTGCCGCCGGCCGCAGCCGTGTTGATCGAAATCGAAACCTCTTCCAGCAGCCAATTGAGGCAATATGCCTCGTGATCTTTTGCGAGTTCATCGGTCGTGGCCGACTGAACGAGGACAAGAGGACCCTTCAAGGCGGCAATCCTTTTGTTGATCGAGCCTGTGCGTTCGGTATCCCCTTCGACCAGGGCGCCGGAGAATGGTCCGTCGGATTCCCAATTCGAACTCCAGGAGACCCTGGCCAAAACGGACGCTGGAAGCGCGGTGAGGGCGATCTCAAGGTTTGACGCACGATCGATCACAATCTGGTTTCCGGTGGCCAATGCCGCCGCAAGCTGACGGAAAAGGCCCGTTGCCGTTGCCGGCGCAAGGAGGATCCTCCCCCTTGGATGAAGGGCATAGAGGTTTCGTTCGCCCACAGGTCCCGCCAGTTCCTTTTCGAGCCCGAGCGCGGAAATCGCGGCAAGCTCGCGCGCTGCTTCCGCTTCGGCGTTGTGGCCTTTCCGGCCCAGCCAGGATGCAAAATCGCGAAGCGCAGGGTCGGTATGGACCGAACTGTGTTGCGGCGGGACGGGCGCGCGCTGTACGAGACGGCCGATGTAGAGTGGCCCGCCTGCCTTGGGTCCCGTGCCGGACAAGCCCCGTCCGCCGAAGGGCTGGACGCCGACCACCGCGCCGATGATGTTGCGGTTGACGTAGAGATTGCCCGCCTTCACCCGTCCCGTAACGTGCTCGATTGTCTCGTCCAGTCGCGTATGGAGCCCGAAAGTGAGGCCGTAACCGGAATTGTTGATATCGTCGATCAAGCGATCGAGATCTTCGCGGCGATAGCGGATGACATGCAGTACAGGTCCGAACACTTCGCGAGTCAGGTCTGACATCTGCTTCAGTTCGATGATCGTCGGCGGAACGAAGGTGCCAAGAGCGGCAGTGTCGGGAAGCGGCAATTGCTCCACCTTGCAGCCGAGCGAGCGCATCCGTTCGATGTGTTGGTCGATCTCGGCCTTTGCCTGCTCGGAAATCACCGGTCCGACGTCGATGTTGAGCCGGTCGGTGCGCCCGATCCTGAGCTCCTTCAACGCCCCCTTCAACATGGCGAGCGTCCTGTCGGCGACATCATCCTGGAGGCAAAGCACGCGCAAAGCCGAGCAACGCTGGCCGGCGCTGTCGAAGGCGGAGGCAATCACGTCGGCAACGACCTGCTCGGCGAGCGCCGACGAATCCACGATCATCCCATTCTGTCCGCCCGTTTCCGCAATCAGCGGTATTGGTTTTCCGGCCGGCGAGAGGCGCTCACTTAGCTGGGCCTGGATTTGACGGGCGACCTCGGTCGAGCCGGTGAACATGACCCCTGCCGTTTCCGGGGCCGCCACCAGTGCGGCTCCCAGGCGGCCGCTGCCGGGCACGAACTGCAGCGCGCCGCGCGGCACGCCGGCTTCATGCAGGATTTTCACGCTTTCAAACGCGATGATCGGGGTGACGCCCGCGGGTTTTGCCATCACCGAATTGCCGGCAACGAGGGCGGCCGCCACCTGGCCCGTGAAGATCGCCAGCGGGAAATTCCAGGGGCTGATGCAGACGATCGCGCCGAGCGGTGGATGCGCTGGACCGAGCGTCTTGCGTGCCTGGTCGGCATAATAGCGCAGGAAGTCGATCGCTTCGCGGACTTCGCCGACCGCGTTGGCGGCTGACTTGCCTGCTTCTCGCATGGCGATGGCCATCAGTATCTCGATGCGGGCCTGCATTATGTCGGCTGCTCTATCAAGGCAGGCTGCTCGCTCACGAGGCGACAACGCAGCCCATTCTGCGACACCATCGGCAGCCATACGTGCAACCCTGGGCGCATCGTCAACCTTGAGCTCCGTAACGTGACCCACGATATCGGAGTGATCGGCCGGATTGGCGATCGGCCGTGTCTCACCGTCCTGCGAGCCGTCGGCGAGTAACGGCACGGCATGGAAGTTTCGGGAAAGGGTGGTGGCGAGATTAGCGGAAAGCTCCGCCAAGGCTGCTTCATTCGAAAGGTCAATCCCCTTCGAATTGAGCCGGTCCTTTCCGAAAAGCGCAGCCGGAAGTGCGATCTGGTCATGCGGCATGCCGACGACGGGCATGGCTTCGACGACGTCCACAGGGTCTGCAACAAGCTCATCGACCGAGACGTTTGGATCAGAGATGCGGTTTACGAACGATGAGTTTGCGCCGTTTTCGAGAAGGCGGCGGACGAGATAGGCGAGCAAGGTCTCATGCGTGCCGACTGGCGCATAGATGCGGCACGGACGATTAAGCTTGGCCTTGCCTACGACCTCGTCATAGAGCGGCTCGCCCATGCCGTGCAGGCATTGGAACTCGTATTTTCCAACCTGAAACTCCGGACCGGCCAGATGATATATCGTCGCAAGCGTTTGCGCGTTGTGGGTGGCAAACTGCGGGAAGACGAAATCGACGGCAGCGAGCAGCTTGCGCGCACAGGCAATGTAGGAAACGTCGGTATGAACCTTGCGGGTGAAGACGGGAAAGTCTTCAAGGCCGTCGAGCTGAGCGCGTTTGATTTCGGCATCCCAGTAGGCGCCCTTGACCAGCCGCACCATTATCCGGCGACCGGAACGGCGGGCAAGATCAATGATGTAGTCGAGGACGAAGGGGCAGCGCTTGCCATAGGCCTGCACCACGAAACCGAGGCCGTTCCAGCCGCTGAGATCCTGGTCGAGGCTCAATTCTTCGAGCAGGTCGAGAGAGAGTTCGAGCCTGTCGGCCTCCTCGGCGTCGATGTTGAGACCGATGTCGTACTTCTTTGCCAGGAGCGCGAGCTGCTTTACCCGCGGCAGCAATTCGCCCATCACGCGGTCCGCCTGCGCGCGGGCGTAACGTGGATGCAGCGCCGAGAGTTTGATGGATATTCCAGGCCCTTCATATATGCCGCGGCCATTGGAGGCCTTGCCGATCGCACGGATCGCTGCCTCGTAGTCGCGATAATAGCGTTCTGCATCTACAGCAGTTGTGGCAGCTTCTCCGAGCATGTCGTAGGAGTAGCGGAAGCCGCGGGCTTCGAGCGGCCGGGCGCGCTTCAGCGCCTCGTCGATCGTCTCGCCGGTGACGAACTGTTCGCCCATCATGCGCATCGCCATGTCGACGCCACGGCGGATCACAGGCTCGCCGGCACGCGCGATGAGACGGGTAAGCGCTGCAGCCAGGCTGCGGTCGTTGACGGTGGACGTCAGCTTACCGGTGACCACCAGGCCCCAGGTCGCGGCATTCACAAACATCGACTTCGTGCCCCCCAGATGCGACTTCCAGTCTCCCTCGGCGATCTTGTCGCGGATCAGCGCGTCGCGGGTTTCAGCGTCGGGGATGCGCAGCAGGGCTTCGGCAAGGCACATGAGGGCGACACCCTCCTGGCTTGAGAGAGAATATTCATGCACAAGCCCCTCGACCCCGGTACCCTTGTGCTTGGCACGCAGGGCTTCGATGAGCCTGCGCGCGGTCTTAGCCGCATCGGCCTTCGCCGAGGAAGGCGCCCGTGCCGCTTCGACGAGGGGAGGAAGGCATTCGGGCTCGGGACGACGATACGCTGCGGTGATTGCCTGCCGCAAAGGCGTTTGTGCTCTGATTGGTGGTGCAAACAGCGAAAAAGGCATCGGGTCCGGCAAAGTGTTGTCCTTGTGGATTTTGTTGGATTGGCTCGACATTTTGGTGCCTTTCAGTTCCCTGTGTTGGATGCCGATTGCGTTTTAAGCGTTAGTGATGCGGTTGGAGGGGTATGATACCCGCCCGTTCGGAAGTCCTTGATCTCCGGAGAGGCGTGCAGCGGCGCCATGCGGTCGTAAGCGCCGCGCATAACGTCAATCGTGCGAGAGCGGAGGGGAACGATCTCGCTGCTGCCGTCAGGAAGTCGTATATGCATCACGTTCTTTACCTCTTCAAAATACGACAAGATAACGCCACTTGCATTCACGAAAGGAATCGCGAATCAAAAATCCGCCCGGCCAGTCGGATGCCGAAACAAGCCCAATACGTCGAATTGTACGCCTGGATGCGTTCAGGCGAACCTTCGGGCAGAGGAAAGCTGGCGCGCGCACGGTCCATGTAAGTCTCGACACTCTCCGGAAACGACAATCTCTGTGGTTGCGGATCCTCGATCCTAACGGGGATGGTCAGGGTGGCGTTCCTCCTCAGCAAGCAGCCCACTCTAGCACGCGCAATCAAGGCATTCAGACTTGATTTTCCTGGTTTATAGTCTGTATGGATTTATTGCTGCGAGCGGAGCTGTATGAAATGACTAAAGACGAGCATGAGTTTAGTGAACTTGACCTATTCGACAGGAAAATTCTCGAAGCGCTCTCCGACGACGGAAGAATGTCGATCACCGATCTTGCGGCGCGCGTCGGGCTTTCTAAAACGCCCTGCCAGCTGCGTTTTAAACGGCTCATTGCTGACGGCTACATTGAAGGGTTCAAAGCCGTCATCAACCCCTCGAAACTGAATCTGGAGCATATTGCCTTTGCGGAGGTCAAACTCTCAAACACGCAGGAAGATGCGCTTCGCGCCTTCAATGCGGCAGTCAAGAAGATCAAGGAAGTCGAGGAATGTCACATGATTGCCGGACGCTTTGATTATTTGCTCAAGATCAGGACGCGTGACATACGCCGCTATAGACATGTACTTGGCGAACGGATTTCAAACTTGCCGTTTGTGGCGAGCACATCGACGAATGTCGCCATGGAAACGGTGAAAGAAAACTGGAGCGGGTCCAGCTACGCAAGCTAGCCGCCTTCTAAGGCAGCAATCGACCTGCGCCTCCGATCGCCGCCGATGCATCTTTTTGCGGCCTGAAGCGTTCCCCACGCACAGCAAGCAGACGCACCATGGCCAGGCGGGAATTCACCGGTATCGGTACGGGCAAGCGCTACGTGCCAAGCGACAAAACCTCCGCTCCCTCCGCCGCTAGTCGCCGCAAATGCAAGGGAGAGGACGACGACAGCGAAAACGCACTGAGGCAAAGGCAATGACGAACATCCGTTTCAAGGGCTTTGACAGTCCAACCCAGCTTCGTGAACACCTTGCGGACGTGGAGGAAGGCGCCCCGGCCGACGATCTGGCCGAAGACATACCCGGCGAGGATGAGCTGCAATCGGCCCTGCGGGAAGTTGCCTGGCTCCGGAAGGACGTTGCCGACCTGTGTGAGCAGCTGGCCCTGTTCCCTGGTCAGCTCAAAACCGTGGCGGGGAACCGTGTCGGCGCCTTTCCGTGGCTTCGCATGGGGGTAGCGGTACTTGCCGCGATCGTGCTCGGACGATGGGTGCTTCATCTCCGCCAGGATGCGCCAGGCAATCCCGCGGTTTCGATGATTCCGGCCCGCATTCATCGCGATCGTTGGTAGTAAGGTCCGCTGCCGCGGATTTCATCCAGGCTTTGCCAACATGCGGCAACCGTACACGCAACCGGTCAGGCCGCGCACTTCCTCGATGAAGTGGCGCAAGAGCGCAGGGCCTGGCGCAACCGCCTAACGATTGCATCATTGCGAAGACGAGCTTGGCCATGCCCTCTTTCTCCTCCTAAGCGCCCGCGCCACCGCCGTTCTAATTGCGTTATGCAATCAGTTTTAAAATAGCTGGACTGATTTTATGTCGCAATTGGTTTTGGACTGCGCGTGAACGCGCAATGCTCGGGCTGCCCGGTCAATCTGGCTCTAGAGACGCTGCGGGATCGCCCATTGGTCAAAGGAACGCTCCTCGGCATGCACAGAACATCTGGCATCCGCACGCCGACGCTGCCATAAATGAGCTTCATCGAGGGAGGCATCATGATGCAGAAGAATGCGCCGGACTTCAGCCTTGAGGGCAAGGTGACTTTGGTGACGGGCGCGAGCCGTGGCATCGGGCGAGCTTGCGCACTTGCCTGTGCCGCAGCAGGCTCCGATATTGTTTTGGGGGTCCGCGATGTCGCAGCGTCGGCGGGCCTGGTTGCCGAACTCGAGGGCGCGGGACGAAAAGTTCTGCCTGTTAAACTGGACATTCCCAATAAGGCCCATATCGCACAAGCCGTCGACGCGGCGCTTACTACGTTCGGTCGGATCGACGTCCTTGTCAACAACGTCGGCGTGGCTCCGGGCAATCTCGCGGAACTCGTTGAGGAGAAGGACCTTGACGAGATACTCGATGTCAACATCAAGGGCACCTTTCTGATGACGCAGGCAGTAGGCCGTCACATGATCAAGCGCAATGGGGGCCGGATCATCAACATCAGCTCGCAGGCCGGTACCGTGGCACTGCGCGGCGAGGCAATCTATTGCATGAGCAAGGCGGCAATTAATCACCTCACGCGCTGCCTTGCAGCCGAATGGGCACGCTATGATGTCACCGTAAATACCGTATCGCCGACGTTCATCCACACGGATGGTACCGAACCTTTTCTATCCGATGCCGACAATCGCAAAGCGACGCTCGCTCACATTCCACTTGGCCGGATCGGTGAGACCGATGATGTGGTGGGTGCCGTAGTCTTCCTTGCATCACCGGCTGCGAGCTTAATCACCGGCGCGAACCTGCTGGTGGACGGTGGATGGTCCGTCGCCTGAGGCCGAGGATGTCAAGACGTAGTGGAAGGAACGCCTTGTCGAACGCTGAGGCGTAAAAAGTCTACCCGTTCACAAGGGCAAGCTCCTGCTCGCGGTAACGGCTGCCGGTGACCTTTGCCGGAGCGAGCGCCTCGCCGATCTGTTTAAGCTCATTGTCCGACAACGTGATGTCGGCTGCCGCAGCATTTTCTTCCAGATGCTTGAGCTTGCGCGCGCCGGGAATCGGCACGATGAAGTCGCCCTGATGCAGCACCCAGGCCAGTGCAAGTTGCGCCGCCGTTACCTCCTTTGCCTGCGCCATGTCCTTCAACGTTGCGACAAGGGCAGCGTTCGCGGCCATGGCATCAGCTTGAAAGCGAGGCAGGTTCTTGCGCCAGTCATCGGCACCAAGTTCATCGGGCTTATTGATTGTGCCGGTCAAGAGACCACGACCGAGCGGACTGTAAGGGACAAAGCCGATGCCAAGCTCGCGGCACACCGCCAAGACCTCCTGCTCCGGATCCCGGCTCCACAGCGAGTATTCGCTCTGCACCGCCGCAATTGGGTGCACATTATGAGCGCGCCTTATCGTGGCAGCGCTTGCCTCCGAAAGGCCGAGCGCTTTCACTTTGCCTTCCTTGACGAGGTCCGCCATGGCTCCGACAGTTTCCTCAATCGGCACGTTGGGGTCGACGCGGTGCTGGTAGAAGAGGTCGATCTGCTCGATGCCGAGCCGTCCGAGAGAGGCTTCGGCTACTGCCTTTACATGTTCAGGGCGGCTGTCGACGCCGACCATGCGCGACGGCCCTTCGCCCTCATCGGTGATCTTGAAGCCGAACTTGGTTGCGATCACGACGCGATCCCGGTGCGGCTTCAAAGCCTTGCCCACCAGAATTTCATTATCGAAAGGACCGTAGACCTCTGCGGTATCGAAGAAGGTTACGCCGATCTCGACAGCGCGGTGCAGCGTGCGAATGGCGTCTGCCTCATCCTGACCGCCATAGGCGAACGTCATGCCCATGCATCCGAGGCCTACCGCCGAGACGTTGAGTTCGTTTCCGAGCTTCCGTTTTTTCATCACTGATCTCCTTCTGTGATGAATGGAAGATAGGACAAGGAAGGTTGTTCGTTAATTCGCCTGGAAATTCACACGCTGTTCTATAGAATGGAACAATGGACAGAAGTCGCCTACCTCAACTTGCAATCTTCGCTACCGTGGCCGCATGCGGGGGATTTCGGGGGGCGGCCAAGGAGCTGGGCATAGCGCCTTCTGCTGTAAGCCACGCCGTCTCGAGCCTGGAGGCTGGTCTGGGAGTTAGACTCTTTTCTCGTACGACCCGAAGCATCGCGGTAACGGAAGAGGGCGCACTGCTTCTCAAACGGCTGGGGCCGGCGCTGGGCGAGATCGACCTGGCGCTTGATGCGGTAAAGGAAATCAACAATCGTGTAGCCGGCAATCTTCGACTCAGCGTGCCGCCCTTTGCGGCGCATTGGCTTCTGGCGCCACGCCTTGCGGCTTTCAGCAGGGCTTACCCGGGCGTCGTTCTGGAAATCCGGGTCGAGGAGCCGTTCAACGACATCGTCGCTGCGGGCCTTGATGGCGGCATGCGCCTCGGAGAGAGTCTGGAGCCGGACATGATCGCCGTCGCAATGAGCGCTCCTATACGGGCAAGCGTCGTTGCTTCACCCTCTTATTTCGAGCAAAAGACCGTGCCGGTCCATCCGCGTCAGCTGATGGATCACGCTTGCATTCGGCGGCGATTTGCCAGCGGACAGGTCTATAGATGGGAATTCGAAAAAGATGGCGAAGAGCTGGTCCTTGATGTCGATGGACCGCTTATTCTAGGCGACGACCGGTTGGTGATCGAGGCCGCGCTAGACGGCGCCGGTATCGCGTTCCTGCTAGAAAACATGGCGAACGCCGCCATTGATGAAGGGCGGCTGCGCCGGGTTCTTGCCGATTGGTGCGCGCCGTTTCCCGGTGTCTATCTTTACTACCCAAGCCGGCGTCAGATGCGCCCAGCACTGCGCGCCTTCATCGAGTTCTTCAAGCATGCAGGCTGACAGGTCATGCAAGGTGCAAATGCGCAAGTTGCCCTGGACCGTTTTGCCTGCAAACGGGGGGAGCCTCCCAGCCTTGCGGGATGACGTTGGAGGTGTGGACACCGACCCATGGCGCGATCTGGCCGGCAACATTGATCAGACTATTCCACAAGGCGTTGCGCGTTCATCTGATCCGAACTCAGGAGCGATGGCCTTTCTAATGATGCTGGCCATGGATCGCCGGAACAGTGAACGAAACGGCCTGACCGCCAATCACACGGTGTTCAGGCGTGACAATTTCGATCAGCACTTTATGTTTGCCAGCCGGCAGTCCGGTCAGAACAATTGCACCTGTGCCGCCTGCGTCCGCCCAGCGCCACGGCAGATCGTCGACGTTGACGTGCAGGTGGCCCACCCGTGGCGATACGTCGCTTGCACCGGGACCGAAAATCGGCAGGATGCGAAAATTCTCCGTCCGATATGGAATAATGGCCACCCCTCGCGTGGTGAGTGGTTCTGCAAGGGGCTGATCGACAAGAAGTTTCGGCTCGGGCTCATCCTTGACAGGTAAAAACTGAGTCTGGACACTGCCTGGCGTTTGGGCTTGGGCAGTCGCGGTCGCTACAGTCAGAAGGGCGGTTGCAGCAAGGCCGAGGGCTCTAATGGTCGTGATCATGACAAATATCATCCCGTGATAGCCGCGCCGGTCGAGACCGGGAGATTTCCGATCGCCGGCGCGATGTCTGGTTGAAGGAAATAACCGAGATGCCGATCAAGCCACGCTGAGCTCGACTTCGATGTTGCCGCGGGTGGCCTTCGAGTAAGGGCAAAGCTGGTGCGCCCGTTCGACGAGGGTGGTCGCAAGTTCAGGCGCGATGCCCGGCAGGCTCACACTCAGCCGCGCGCGTAGCAAATAGCCATCATCACCCAAGACGAGGTCGACCTCGGTATTGATTGAAGCATCGGCGTGCAGGCGGAGGTGGCGCTCGCCGGCTGCCTTTCCGACCGCGCCGAGGAAACATGCGGACCAACCCGCCGCAAAGAGCTGCTCGGGATTGGTGCCAGCGCCCGTCGATCCGGGTGGCGACAGCTTGATATCAAGACGCCCGTCTAAGCTGCGAGGCGCCGTCGCGCCCGCCGGTGGTGTGGGTTTTACCCGTGTAGACGACTTTCGACATTTCATTTGCTCCTGATCGGATGTCAGCCGGCCTGATAGCGGGCTGCTGGCTTGTTGGTGGACAAATTTCCCGCCATCGCCTGCCGGGCGCCGTCGAAGGCATCCCATTGGCCGGCATCGTGAAGGCTCGGGATGGTGACGAACTCCTTGCGCGAAAGCCCCAGTAGGGCAGCGTCGACCAGGTCTTGAGCCGGCATGACCATTTCTTGCGGCAAGTGCTGAACCGGAAGCCCTGCGACATCCCAGAAGTCAGTCGCGGTGGCACCTGGGAGAACGACCTGTACGTGGACGTTGCTGTCGGCCAGTTCCTGGCGCAGGCTCTGGCTGAAGGCGAGAACAAAGGCTTTCGTGCCGCCGTAGACGCCGTTCAATCTTTCCGGCGCGACCGCCACGATCGAAGCAATGTTGATGATCGTACCCCGGTCCCGCTCGACAAACGCAGGGACGGCGGCGTAAGTGAGCCGCATCAGCGCATCGACATTGAGCGCAATCATCGCGCTCATGGCGTTGACGTCGGACTGGACGAGCGGCGCGGTCGCCCCGACACCGGCATTGTTGACCAGCATCGTGATCCGCGGGTCCTCAGCGATCAGCGCTGCGACCCGGGCTACGTCGTCCGTTGTCGTGAGGTCGGCAGTGACGATCAAGACGGTGCGGCCCGTCTGTTCGCGGATAGCAGCCGCTACTCGTTGCAGCCGGTCGCCGTTTCGCGCAACGAGCATCAAGTCATAGCCCTGCCGGGCAAGTCGATCTGCATAAAGGGCGCCGATGCCGCCCGATGCGCCGGTAACGACGGCGATTCCTAACGTTTCCTGCATGGCATTTCCTTTCGGGTTGTCGTGGACACAGCCAAGCGTCAGTTGCGACTTGTCGACTGCGATGGGTAAGAATATGAGCTCGGTAAAGTTGGCCCGGTAGCGAGCAAAAATGAGAGCCAGCCTCTCGTTTGACAGACTTGATCAGCGTTGGCGTAGATACCGAGGTGCCGGCTCACTGTTCATGAGGTCGTCAAGCAGCGCCTTGCGCGCGCGCTCATAACTCGCCCAGCGGCCGGTCTTTACCAGCGAGGGGATGGTGATGGCCTCGCGACGGTCGAAACCCACCATCGCGGCATTGACGAGATCGGCAGCCGTCATCATTCCGGGTATTGCTTCAGGCACGCAAGCGGGGAACGGCCAGACATCGGTGCGCACCGCGCCGGTCAGAACGAGCTGAACATAGACGTTTTGATGCGTCAGTTCGGCCTGCATCGTGCGGGTCAGGGCGACAAGGAAGGATTTGCTCGCGCCGTAGACACCCGTCGCAACTTCTGGCGCAAAGGCAATTGCGGATGCCACGTTTATGATGGCACCCTGACGTCGCCGAGCCATGCCATGTGCGGCCACTGCTGCGAGGCGTGCATATGCCTTAACGTTCATTCCGATCAGGCGGTCGAGGTTGAGCGCCCGGTCTTCCAGAAGCGGTTTGCCGGCTGGCAAGTCGAGATTGTTGACGACAAGGTCAAAGCCCTTCTCCTCCACGAACCTAGCCTCCACGTCTTGGAGGCCTTGATCCGTCGAAAGGTCGACAGCGACCACCTCGACCGCCACATCGGTCTCAGCTTGCAAAATGCGCGCAAGGGCAATTGGCCGGTCAGGGTTATTTGCGAGCAACACGAGATCATATCCGCGGCGAGCAAGGCGGTCGGCATATAGCAAGCCGATCGCGCAGGACGCGTAGGTGACGAGAGCCTTGGGGTGAGTTCGCGACATGACGTTTCGGTCCTTTCGCGACAGATGTAGTCCGTTCCCCACCGTTTGGGACTTGCCGGATTCAAGAGGCTGCCTCTCGCATTCTTGCTCTACCGCCCCGGGTGGCAATGCTCGATTTCTCGGCGCCGATCATCAACCAGATCGTGACCGCCCGGTTCGATCAGTGCAAAGCGGTCATATCGAGGCTTTGAACCTTCATTGGAGAAGAACATGAACACGCAATTGAAACGGAAGATCGCCTTCGCCCTGTCGATGGGCATCATCACAACCGGAATTATCTCCTTCGTCCTTCTTGCGCTCAACCTCGGCTCCTCAAAGGGATTTGTCCTGACATGGCTGCGCTCGTGGAGCATCGGGTATCTAATCGTCATTCCCGCCGTCCTGCTGATCGGACCGCGACTTCAGGTGCACGTCGATCGACTGGTCCGATGATCCGGTCGAGGGGAAAGGATCACCGACATGACAATGGTCTTTGAGAAGACTCATCACGGAGAGGACTGGCCAGGCAAGCTCAATTCGAGGTTTCCCGGGAGTTCAAACAAGACATGCCCCGCGGATGGAGCCATGACCACATGACCACGGCAGATGCTTTCTCCAGTGACTACGCGCATTTTACAAGGACCAGGATTACGTCGAGGCGAATCTCGGCCGGCTCACAAACAGCGGTGAAGGTGGTCTGGGGTAGGAAAGACTCTTATATCAAGAAAGAAATGGGAATCGAGCTTGCCGAAAGGGTCAATGCGGAATTCTCGCTCCTTCCCGGCATCGGGCACTCCCCCCATCTTCAAGACCCGGAGCGGACAATCGACGACGTCCGCGCGTCATTGCGGTCAGTGCGCAATGCCACCATAGTTACTGCACGTCGCGCGGAACCGTGGCAAAGCCCAGTCGATGAATGTGCGCACCTTCAAGGCAAGAAGCCCTTGACGCGAATAGACGATATGGATCGGCCTCGGCTCGCTACCGTTGCCTTTCAGGATCGGCACAAGCGCGCCAGAGGATAATTCGTCGGGAACCTGGTAGTCGAAGAGGCGGGCGATCCCGACTCCGCTTAACGCCGCGGCAACACAGTTGGCCGCGGTGTTGACCTCGATGCGGCTTCGCGGCACCGCTTCGATTGGTTTGCCTTCGACTTCGAATCCCCAGAAGAATGACCGGTTGTTGAACATGATGCCCTCATGGTTCGACAAATCGGTGGGATGTTGAGGAACGCCATGCCGCTCCAGATAGGCTGGGCTGGCACATGTCAGCAGGCGAAATTCGCCGGCCTTGACCGCATAGAGGGAACTGTCGGCGAGTTCGCCAAGCCGAAAGGCAACATCCACCTGCTCATTCACAAGATGAACTGAACGGTCGAGCGACAGGAGGTTCAACGTCACTTCCGGGTGCTCTTTCATGAAGTCCAGCGCAATAGGCAACACGTACCGACTTCCGAACTCCACTGGCATTGTGATCGTGAGCATTCCACGCGGCGTTTGATATTCGCCGGAGGCTCGGCGTTCAACCTCTTCGAGGTCTGCCATAATCTTGCGTGCGGCTTCGACATAGTCGCGCCCGGCGTCGGTAAGCTGCAGATTGCGACTTGTTCGGATGATGAGACTTGCGCCGAGGTGCCGTTCAAGATCAGCGACCTTGCGGCTGACGCTGGGCAGGGGAGCATTCAGCCTGCGGCTGCCAGCCGACAAGCTGCCGGCGTCGACGACCGCAAGCAGTACCCGCATCGCATCAAATCGATCCATAGGCCCCAACGACTGGAATGACCGTTCAAAGGTAGCCGAAATCACGTCCGGTGCCTAGATGGCGGCCTCGGCGGCAATCGTTGCCGCGAGCACTTGTACCGGACTGGCTCGTGCAGGTCATCTATACGCTCTGGGGCCGACCGGTCTTGGCGTGACATTTGACATTCGCACGATTGGCCGATCACAATGTCGCCAGGACTGCGTTCGACAACCGGCTGCCGTAATTCGCACGCGTGCTCACCTTCTTTTCCAGCGCTTCGATCACCACGGAGGAGAAATCCACGCCGTAGAGCCGCTCAATGTTTTGGAGCCCTCCCGGCGTGAATACGTTGATCTCCAATATCTTGGAACCAATGATATCGAGACCGACCAAGAACATGCCATCGGCGACGAGCTTCGGTCTTACGATTTCGGCGACCTCAAGGATTTCTGGCGTGATCATCACTGCGGCTGCAGTTCCAGCCGCGCTGATGTTGGAGCGGACCTCGCCCTTTGCCGGGACCCTGCGAAATGCCGCATAAGAACCATCCTTTTCCAGCGGCCTGCCGTTCATGAGAAACAATCGAATATCGCCTTCGACGGCATCGGGAAGATAGCCCTGGGCGATCAGGTATCCCTCGCCGCTGACTGCTTCGAATATCTGATTAAGATTGGATTCCTTGCTTGATTTGATCTTGAACACGTGCCGGCCGCCCGATCCTTGAAGCGGCTTGAGGACGACGCCACGCTTCTGGCTGTCGATGAAGGCCCTGATCTCGTCCAGGCTCTTGGAAATAAGAGTAGTCGGCCGTATGACCTCGGGGAAGTCTTGAAAATAGAGCTTGTTCTGCGCCTTCGCCAAGGCGTCGGGATCATTGACGGCGATCACGCCGCGCTCAACCGCAAGCCGTCCGAACATTGCCCCGACATGCGCTGCCCAAGGCCGTTCATCGGCGTCCAGGGATGGGTCGTTGCGCAGGAAGAGAACATCGACATCCACCACGTCAATCGTTTCGGTCGAGGTTTTCTCATTAAGGATCGCGATGAATGCTTCGGCGTTCTTGGGTTTTCCAACACCCGGAATGATCGCCCGCATAGAGAGACTGTCATCCGGTCGAAGCACAAAACCATCGGGCGTGACGTAGCAGATATCATGGCCACGGGCCATCGCCGCAATCGCCAGAGAGGTCGTCGTATAGGACGGAGCCTCGCCCTCGATGGAGTTCACGAAGAACGCAATGCGCATCTAGCTTTCCTTTGGTTGGACCATGTCGATGGGCCGCATTCCCTGTCTGGCCCTGTCGAGCCTTTCGCGCCCTTCACCGGTGGCGAGAAACAGCGGATAGACAGACGGTTGCTTCAGCAACCCGCGTGCTGCAAGCTCCTCCATGACGCCAAAATGAGAAGAGGCGATCTTTCCCATCCAGAAGGGTTCAAGCGCACCGCCGCGCTTGAGGTGATCCAGGAGCTGAAGCAGTCCTCTCAGGTAGATCGCATCTTTGGCGAGACCGCCGCCTCGGTAAATCCGCAGCGCAAGATTGAATGCCCCGAAGTGGGTGAATTTGTAATCCTGGACCAGACGATAGAACGTATGTTCAAAGGGCACTCCCGCAAGCATGTCGGCGCATGCGACGACGCGGGCAGCAATCAACTTCAGCCGTTCCACGGTCATACCGCCCGAGAGGTATTCGGCGAAAACCGCAAGGCCTTCCTGCATCCCTTCATAGCCAGAAAGGCCAGAGCGAAAGAGCCGCAGGCCTTGCGACGATCCGTTGAAGTAGGTGAGCAGGTGGACGCCGATCTCATGGGAAAGAAGTGGCTCCACGCGCCGTCGATCCATATTGGTCGTCTTTGATATCAGAAGGCGATGATTGGTCACCATCAACCCTGATGGAAGATCATCGCGAAGTTCGATATCGACTTTGAAGTCCGGCCACGCCCGCCGATACATAGCGATCATCGCCTGTGCCCGTCGCGAAACATAGTTGGCGTCCGCATTCGGCGCCTCGGAAACCCGGTCGTCAAAATCAGCCGGGCCGCCGTTCGAAAGCGTGCCGAGAATGCTTTCGGCTTCGGCAAGGAGAGACGGTTCGACAGGCCCGTATAGCGCTCTTCCGAACTCTATGAAGCTGGCTGCCTGGCGCGACGCGATCAAGGAAAGCTGCAAATCCACTTCGCGTTGCTTTTCCCGATAGAGATCGTAGAGAACCGGGTCTTCCATATGATCAAAGGAAACCGAAAAGAGGTGCTGCTTTGCGCTTTCGACCTGGATGGTCAAAGGGCGGTAGAGGAAGGCGGGTTCGCCTCTGAAACTGTTCGACTTGAACTGTTGAAACGCCTGCTGAGCGTTGATGGGCGTAACCGCAAGGAGCACGTCAAAGGCCGACGCAATTTCATCGATGCCCCGGTCAACACGGCTCACGGCATCAACAAAGGCGCGTCGACCCAAGGATCGATGCGATGTCAGTTTCAAGATGCCACGAGAGCCAATGAATGCGGCACATGCCCGTAGCCCGGCATCGAACAGGGTTGCAATCAGCTGATCTCGAAGCTCTGGGTATATCTCTGCGGACTCGGGCGCGCGGTAAATCGGAGCAAACTCGGCCGATAGGACGGCGCAACCGGATAAAGCAGAAATTTCCTCGTCGATTATCGATGGCGGAGCGCCTCGTTCCTCGACCCTTGGCGTGCGAAACCGAGCCTCGCTCGCCATGACCGCCTGCGAGAATGTCTCCTTGGCTACAACGGCATTCTCGGTTGACCAGACCGAAACCTCGAAGGGCGGTAGATAGGGCGCGTCATCGGTAAGGAACTTGTCGCGCCCGAGCTCTCCGATTCTGATGACCAGGAATGATCCAAATCGTTCGACCGCGATGGCGCTAAGAGCCTGGATGACAGGCATGACCTGCTTTGGAGTCGATGCGAGAAGATACGAAGCGTTTGACTGTGTTACCGACCGGGCAACCTCTTCGGTCTTGCGGGTCTCAACGTAAATGAAGAGGAAGGGCAGCAGTCGATCAATATGAAGTCGCCCGCCTTCCGGCAGCTCCTTGCGGATCGGCTTATCATCACGCAGACACTGTGTGACCTCCTCCAGCCAACTCTCCTGAACTGCCGACGTCTGTCGCATCATCGAGGCTGCCCCACAATGCGTTCCAGAAGCGGAACCGCCGCCGTTACCGCGTCGCGAAGCTTGCCGAGTACGGCGTTGTCCGGCTGCCCGGTCCACTCGTCCATGAATATCTTCTTGAACTCGATGGCGATGGCACATCCCGTCTTGGGGAACTGCTCATGGATAAACCGGGTTTGCTCTCCCTTGCCCTGGAAGGCGATATTCTCGCTCACAGCCAGCGGCTTGTCTCCGGTCTTGACGGCTCGGAAGTGCTCCATCAACGGATCAACGACATGCGCCCAGCGATCGCGGTCCATCGAGAAGGTACCGATGTTGATATCTGGGGCTTGCTCGGGATCGGTCCGGATGTCGGGACCGGCGCGGCGATGGTTATAGCTGTGGACGTCGAGAAGGACGAACTCCCCGTGGTTTCGCTCGATACCCCTTAGAAAGGAGCCAAGCATCTCATAGTAGTCATCGTAAACCATCAGCGAGGCCAAGTGTTCGGAGGCGGGAAGGCCATTTTTCCAGACGGTTAGCCCCCAAGCCTGCTCAGGACGGAAATAGACCGCCTGTTCGCGACTCCGGTTGAGATCGATCTCAAAACGAGAACGATGAAAGACGACCTGGTTCGGCACGCCACTGATCAGGAAGGCTGTGAAGGGGTCTTCCTCACGAAGACGCTCGGACTCGCTCAAAGCACAAAGCGGCAGCAAGTCCTGCCGCATAAGCCGACCGTCATGGATTGCCGTCGCGATGACCGGAGATTGGCCCCTCCTGACGCTCCATAAAGAACCGGTGTCGGAACACGCGCTGTTTGGAACCTCGATTTGGTTTGTCAGTGATCGACCTTTCTGAACTAAGCCCTGCCTAAAGTTGTCGGGATTGCTTTTCCGCCAGCCGGACACGCCGGCGCTCCTTGGTTGCCTCTGCCTTTTGGCGATCTGAAAGAGAGTGGATCACAATCAGGACCAACGATGGCGGGACGATCCTTCAATGGAGGGACGACTGGTCGATGGTTGCAGGAGGTTTCCGGACACATATTATCTACCGATTGCAGGGCTCTCGCCTCTTAGAGAAGAAGGTAGATCGGCGTTCACCTTGATCAAGGTGGGAGGCATCGAGGCATTTGCAGGAGGGCACGAACACTTCGACGGGCGGGCATTGATGTCGAGGATACAAAGCCTGCCTGAACACCGACGGATTGATCATCTTGAAAACTTGAGGTTCGCGACCTTGGCTGCGAAATTTATGGAACAGCCAAGCCCGGTCAGGTTTTGATGTGAGGAGATGCGTTTTGGGCAGGTTCAGGAGCTAGATGGACAGCGCATGTTGAGCGAGGGCGCATTGGCTATGCGCGCCGGCAGGTGGAATATGCTCGCTATCTGATCGTCGGTGGTTGCTCCGGCACGCGGGCACCGCATTCGGCCGTCACTGATCTTAGCGGTCATTTGGCGCGCGCTGGTGTCGGAAAAAGGACCAGTTGCAGGGCCAGATCGCCAGACGATTGGCCGACCAGGGCTCGCGAAAGAGTGCGCGCGAGCCAGAAGACGAGCATGTTTTTGCGAGAAGAAACCCCAAGGCTTAAAGTGGACTGAGCAAGGGTTGATAGAAATCAGCCACTCCCTAGGAAACCATCTTGGAGGCACGCCAATCGACAAAAGCGGCCAAAAGTGCTGCCAGCAATGCGAGTGATGCCGATATCAGCATCATACCGAGCAGTACATGGGTTGCACCTGACTTCACAAGGAACAAGCCGGCGATTGAGGCTATGAGCGCTCCGCCAGCGGTTGTCATTGCAGCGGCCAGCCCCGCCGCGGTACCGGCGAGATCGGCGCGCACCGACAGCACGCCTGTGTTGGCGGCGGGCATGGTCAGTCCATTGCCGATGCCGATGAGCATGCAAGGCCCAAAGAACGCAAGAACGTGGGCTGTCGCCAACATCGATAGGATCAGGCCAACCACCAGCCCCATGCACGTTATGAGGCGCCCGACAATGAGGGTAGCGCCCAGCGCGTGCTTGGAGGCGTAGCGGCCAGCCAAATAGCTACCCAGGATGAAGCCCGCCGGGACCAACCCCATGTACAAGCCCAGTTTCGCACTTGAGCCGCCGAGCGTCTGACCGACGGCCAATGGTGCTCCGCCCAGGAAGATGTAAAGCGTCCCCATGGACCAGGCCATACACAGGGTGTAGGCCCAGAACCGCGCCGAACTCAGGAGCTGTCCATAGGCGGCAAGATAGTTCCCATGCGGTCTCTGTGAGCGCGCGGTCGTTTCCCTTAAATCACAAAGGGCCAAAGCGAGCATTGCTGAACCAAGGACCGCAAAGACAACAAAGCTCGCCCGCCATCCGAACAACTCGTCCACCGTCCCGCCAAACATCGGACCGAGCATCGGCGCAAGTGCCCATCCCACGGCGGCGTAACCGATTTTGCTTGCGGTTTCGCGCTCGCCCGATGTCTCCTTGATCAGGACGAGGGCCACGGAAAAACACGCAGCAATGGACGCCTGCATTGCTCGAAACAGAAGGAAAACGCCAATATTGGTCGCCAGTGCACAGCCAACGGACGCGACAATGAAGATGGAGACAGCCATTAATACGACCGGCCTGCGCCCATATCGATCCGTCATCGCCCCTGCGATGACCGTTGTCAGCGCCGATACGGTTGCATAGCCCGCAACCGAAAGATTGACGAGCCCGAAATCAGCTTGGAACGTGGCTGCAATGTTCGGAAGCGACGGCAAGATCATGTTCACCGGCAGCACCGCAAGCGCCGAAAGCAAGATGAGGGTCGCTAGCCGGGGCGGGGCAGTCGTCAGGGTGATATCCGTTTTGCCGGTCACTTGGGTGCACGACGTCTGAATGGGATTTTCGCTCGTCATGGTTTTGTCCGTCTTGTCAGGAGTGATTGCGGAAGTCTGACGAGGCGCGGCCCAATCTCCGGGCATAAAAAAAGGCCCCGTCAGGAGCCTGCTTACCGCGCATGGGTGCTTTCGCCGGATGGCTATACCATCCTGCCCATGCGCCCTATCACCACGACGAGAACCATTGCGATCTTCATGACGATACAGCTAGACAGGAATTTGCACGTCGTCAATGCATCGTCCTTTCAGTGCAGGAAACGCCCAGGCCACGTATGGCGATGATTGCTTGCGGCCACTCGCTTATGCCCGCAATAGGTCCGACCGCATAGAGGAACCAGAATTATGTGCTGAGCTCGCCGAGCTCCCGCTCCTGGCAAAACACTTTACTGCCACGGCGCGCATCGCATCAAAGTGGATTGCAGTTTAGCGGCTAAAGCGATGTCGCACATTCTGGGGGGATATCGCAATGACGAACAACGCACGTAAAATCGTCACACTTCTTGGTCTGCTGACTATGATGACGGGCAGCACTGTCTATGCCCAGGACGGCAAGACCCTTTCAGTTACCGATGGCCGCGGGGTTAAAGTCGAGGTTCCATTTCAACCGAAGCGAATTGCTTCGATCTCGTATTTTGCGGATGACGTAGCGCTCGCATTGGGAATCAAGCCCGTCGCCAGCCCCTACATGACAGCTGGCCGCGAACCTGACTTTCTTCTTGGCACGACTGCGGGTATGAAGCAGGTCGGCCAGCGCGCCAAGCCCAATCTCGAGCTTTTGTCGGAGGCTAAGCCCGACCTGATCGTCGCGATCCGCCGCTACACGGTCGGCAACGCACCGCAACTCTAAAAGATTGCTCCCTTCGTCGCCTTTAACATGGAGTTCCTGGACGCGAGCGACCGCGAGATCGCAGAGCTTTCAAAAATCCTCGGCAACCCTGAGCGCGGCATCCATCTCAACAAGGAGTTCCGCGCGCATCTTGTCGATTTTGCGGCAAAGGCACCCAAGGACGTGCGCCCCCGGTTCGCGATCATGTGGGGTGGCGAAACACCCTTTGCGTTTCACACCGAAAATACGGCTGCCTCCATCGTTACTGCGGTCGGCGGCGACAACATCGCCGGAAACATGACGCCGGGCGGGGAGTTCGGCATCGATTTGAGCCCGGAGACCATGCTCGAGAAGGATCCCGAAGTTCTCTTCATCTACGACTCAGGTCCAGACCGGCCGCATGAGAACAACCCGATTTGGCAGGAGCTCACCGCCGTGAAGAACAAGCGGGTCTTCTACGTCGGCGACCAGTGGGTGAGACGAACGGTCCGATCGCCCGCGAGATCGTCCTTCGTGAGGCTGCCCACTATCTCTATCCCGATGCGTTTTCTGCCGTCGACGTGAGGGCGGAAGCTACGAAGATCATTCCGGGTGAAGCCCAGAACTAAAAGGCTGATGATCGCGACGACGATGGACGCACGGAAATCCTCAATAGTCATTGGGTTCGTCGTCGCCGCGACTTTGTTGATCATCGTCTTGGGGCTGCTGCCAGGCGCGAAAATGCTATCTCTCGAGAGCGTCCTGCGCGTGCTTTGGGCTCCTGACGGCAAGATCGACTCGATCCTTGTCTTGTCTGGACCCTGAGGCTGCCGCGAAGCCTTCGACAAGCAGCCGCTTGAGCAGGAACGCACATTAGCGCCGCACCGGTTGTTTGGGTCCTCTCATTTTTGACCAGCAACTGACGCTTCCGCGCGGCTGAATTTTGCTGACTACCGCATCGACGTTAAGTTCGTGATCAGACCTGCTCTAATTACGAGCACGGGCCGATTGGCCTCCGGATGACCTATGTCCTTCAGCTGATCGGGCGTCAAGTCTGCCAGCGCCGTCCGTCTAGCGACGGTCCGCCGCCACCCCTGCAAGGCAGCGATTATGGTTGCGGCGCACTTCAGCGTGGATCCAAACAACTGTGTTTTCGACGCGCTGCCGCCAGCGCGAGTTTCCGTATTAGCCATCTTCAGTCTCCCATTTTGAGGTTTGCAGGTGGGAGCGTGCCACGCGGGTGTTTTCGGGCTGTTCGGCTGTGCGTGAAGAAAAAGCAAAAGTTCGACAAGCCGCCGCTAAATCGATGTTAAATCTATCTGCCGAAATGCTACTCTGCGGCAGCGGTCAAAATCTGGAGACGATCTGTGCGCATCAGGTTGCTAGGTGGCCTCGAAGTTACTTCTCCGGAACACCGGCAAGTCCGCTTCACCACGCGCAAGACTTCGCTTCTTTTTGCTGCCTTGGTTCTCGGAGGCAGCCGCGGCTATCGTCGGGAACAGCTTTCTGAAGCCTTTTGGCCGGGACGAAGGAATGGGCAGGCCCGCAATAGCTTGCGGCAGGCGCTGGTCGACATCAGGCGGTCGTTCCCGGCTAGCAAAGATGCCACCGTCTACATCGATGGGGACCAGGAGGCCGTCGCGCTGGTTGCCGGACCGGATGACGCGGACATTTCGATCTTCGACCTGAAACTGGAAGGCGGCCGGACCACTGATCTCGCGTTTGCTGCGGATCTCTATCGCGGTGAGGTGCTTGCAGGCGACGCCATTCCGGACGGACTGGATGAATGGTTCAGACCTCATCAGAGTAAATATCAACGCAAGGCGCAGCAGCTGGTGGAGCGGCTGAGCCTGGCGCTCTCTGGGCCCGGCTCCGCAGAAGAAACAGCCTGCGAAGGGCTCGCGGAGAGGCTGCTTGCTTCGGACCCGACTGTGGAGGCCGCCCATCGAGCGTTGATGCGGATCCACGCTCTCAGGGGGCACGAAAACGCGGTCTTGCGCCAGTTCGAGTCCTGTCGAGCTCTCTTGAAGAAGCATCTGCGCGCGGAGCCCGAGGCACAGACGGCCTTCCTGGCGGCTTCGCTGCGATCGCTGGAGGAAACCGAATATCAGCGGACCGCACCGAGCCTTGACGTCGTGTCGCAGCCGCAGGTCCTCTCAGTCCCGACGAAGCATCACGATCGGGCATCGGTGGCGGTGTTGCCATTTCAGAATCTAAGCGGCGATACAGAGCAGGAATATTTTGCCGACGGCATAGTGGAGGAAATCATCATCGCCCTGGCTCACTTCCGTCACCTGTACGTCATCGCGCGGAATTCGAGCTTTACCTACAAGGGTCAGGCCGTAGACATAAAGCAGGTCGGACGCGAATTGGACGTACGCTATGTGGTCGAGGGAAGCGTGCGGCGGACGGGTGACCGCCTGCGCATTGCCGGGCAGCTCATCGACACTTCGACGGGTGCCCACCTCTGGGCAGATCGTTTTGACGGAACTCTGGCGGATGTATTCGATCTTCAAGATCAGGTCGCCTCAAGCATCGTGGGCGCGATAACACCGAAAGTGGAGGAGGCTGAGATCGAGCGTGCCAAACGCAAGCCGACAGAGAGCCTCGACGCTTACGACTACTATCTCCGCGGGCTGGCGGTCTTTGACCGGACGATCACCGTTAGATCCACCATCGACGATGCCTTGGGGCTGTTCATGAAGGCGATCGACCGTGACCCGGAGTTTGCTATGGCCCATGCACGGGCGGCGCGGTGTTACGCGACCCGAAAGAGCAACGGTTGGATGATCGACCGCGCGCAAGAGATCGCCGAAGCTACCCGACTGGCCAGGAGAGCGGTCGAACTTGGAAGGGACGATGCCATTGCGCTCTCCTACGGCGGATACGTCCTCGGCTACGTTGGTGGTGACCTCGATGACAGTGCGGCTTGCATCGATCGCGCGCTTGCTCTCAACCCGAATCTGGCCGCTGCTTTGGGCGTCAGCAGCTGGGTGAAAGCTTGCTTGGGCGAACCGGACAAGGCCGTCGAACACGCCGCGCTTGCCATGCGCCTGAGCCCATTTGATCCGCGCCTGTTTGCTTGGCAGTTCAACTCCGGGCTCGCTCATTTTTGTGCTGGCCGCTACGATGACGCCGTCGCTTGGGCGGGAAAGTCGTTGCGCCACCAGCCGAACTACCCGAGTGCGATGCGTGTCGTGGCGGCGGGTCATGCCATGGCGGGGCGGTTTGTGGAAGCCCAGGAAATGATCGCTCGCCTATGCGACTTCGACCCTGCGCTGCGCCTTTCGAATCTTGCCGATATACTCCCACCGTTCCGACGACTGGACGATCGTACTCGGTATATAGAGGCTCTTCGGAAAGCGGGACTGCCGGAGTAACCTCGATCTGCGCAAAGCTGGGTCGGACGTAGAAAGCAAAGCTGGAGCAAGAACGGCATTATCCACGTCGATCTCCTCGATGGCGTCGCGGCACTTGCGGGCACCATCTTTGATGACGCGAGCGTCTGGCAGCCAAGGTCGCGGATGAGGACACGCCGGCGTATTGTCAGTGAAGGACCAGCTCGTCCGCATCGAGCCTTTTTATGGAGTCGTGTTGCAGCCCCTGAAACAACCGCTCCTTAGGCTGAATGCTCTGCTCACCTCTCCTCTAGCAGACGGCGGCAACCTATATCAGCCTGAATTCACTTTGCAGTATTCGTGCCTCGACAGGAGACATGTATGAACCAGAACCCATATGAGCTTTTGGGCGTGAAGCCGGATGCGACCCAAAAGGAAATTCAAAGCGCTTTCCGCAAGCTCGCCAAGAAGTTCCATCCCGATCTCAATCCGCGTGACAAGAGAGCCGAGACGCGGTTCAAGGATATTTCCGCTGCCTACGAACTTCTGAGCGATGAGGAAAAGCGTGCCCGCTTCGATCGCGGCGAGATCGATATGACAGGCGCCGAGCAGGCGCCGCGCAACTATTATCGCGACTACGCCTCGGCGAGCAGTCCTGGCGGCCCCTACCAGAATACCTCCGGCTTTGCCGATTTCGGCGACGCCGACGATCCTTTTGCCAGTTTCTTTTCGCGCCGCAGCGGTGGCGCGCAATTTCGCGCCCAGGGCATGGATCGTCAGTTCTCGATGGAGGTCGACTTCCTCGATGCAGTCAACGGCGCCAAAAAGCAGGTCAGATTGCCGGATGGCCCGCCCCTCGACGTGCAGATTCCGGCAGGCACCCGAGACGGACAGATGTTGCGACTGCGCGGTAAGGGCGAGCCGGGAATTGGCGGCGGACCGGCGGGCGATGCGCTGATCGATATCCGCGTACGTCCGCATCGCTTCTTCACCCGTGATGGTGACGATATTCGCCTGGAACTGCCGGTCTCGCTCAGCGAAGCCGTGCTCGGCGGCAAGGTGCGCGTGCCGACACCCTCGGGTCCCGTCAATCTGACGCTGCCGCCGTATTCGAATACAGGCAAGGTGCTGCGCCTCAAGGGCAAAGGCGTTGTAAGGCGCGGCGGTAAACAGGGCGATGTCTATGTCACTCTCAAGATCGTCCTGCCCGACAAGCCGGATGACCGGTTGACCGCATTCGTCAAGGATTGGGCCGAAACGAGCGCGCAGGATCCAAGAAGGAGTATGGAGGTCTGAGCATGGATGATGTTGAATTCCGGCGGTTCCTGAGGATCGACGTCACCGAGTTGAATTTTTGGATCGAGGAGGGCTGGCTGGTGCCTGATGCCGTGGAGGAACGGCTGCAGTTTCACGACAGCGACGTCGCCCGCGCGCAATTGATCCTCGATCTTACCCGGAAGATGGGACTTAACGAGGCTGGCGTCGATGTCGTTATGGACCTGGTAGACCAGCTTCACGGGCTGCGCGGAACCATGCGCCGGCTATTGACCGCGATTAGTCAACAGGAGCAGGAGGTGCAGCAACGGCTGCTGAGCGCTCTCGCCGATCTCGAACGCTATCGCGACTAGGCCTCTGCCGGACGAGCACGTCATTTCGGCCTCCGTTAGTTCCATGCGGGCGCTCGAAGGCAATTTCAGGCTCGCCGAAGAGATGGCAGTCGGTGGCGTTGATCCCGGTGACGACAGGGATATTGGCGCGAATCCTGGCCTTCCAAGGCGTCTTTCGGGATTTGGTTTGATTGGTTCCGCACTCTGAAAGAAGCAAGGCAGCTAAGACGTTCGCCCATTCGGAGATCGTTCGGTGCTGCTGCACCAGTGAAAAGTTACAGCGTCGATTACGTCTTCAGAACCAGACGTCAGCGACCGTGCGTCCATCAAGCGGCAGGTCGTGAAAGCTGTGGAGGCCGTCAAAGCGGCGCAGTGGAACTTCCGCCACCTGCTGCGGATCAGCGAGGCGAAGATTGACAGCTATTCTTGTTCGGCCGTCGTCGTTTGGCCTCAAGCTGCGCCAGCTGATAAGGTTGCCGCAGAGTTTGCAGAAATTGAATGAGATCCTGCGAGACCCGCAAATATACGCTGCCATAGCATTCCCTGGGTCTTCCACGGCGATTTCCTGACCATCGTATCCGTAGGTCCAGAGCACTCCATAGCGGCGGCAGACCGTGCAATTGCAGATCGTGGCATCGGGTATGTCTCCTCGATACTCCCAACGCACAGCGCCGCAATGACAAGTGCCACGCGTTATCTTAAGTACGATTCGTACCGGCCGTCCCATGGCGCGTTTCCATTTGCATCCGTATTTATTCGCCCGCCAGCTGATCGTGGCGCTGGTCGCGGGAGAACCCTCTTAGCGCCTCTCGGAGTTCCAAGGTGAACAGCGCGCCCGAGTCTTTGCCCGGCTCGGCGAAACCCGAGTGCTTCATATCATTGCAACCCAGAGGAGCGCAAGCTTCGTGGCCTGCGCCGTCGATAGCACACAAGGCAATGGCCCAAATGCGACCATATGCGGTGAAACGGTGGCGCAAAGGGCGATCGCCACCGTTGGCACGCAAATTGTGTCTGTGTGGAACAGCACAAGCCAGGCCACGAGTATCGGACATTGCACCAGGATTATATGGAGGGACGGCTATCGAAGGACGAGTTCGTGCGCCAGTATCGAGATCCGAATAATTATCAACCAGAGTCCATAAACGCAAATCGCAGTCATCGCTACGAAGCGGAGTAGAAAGAATGGCAAATTTCTTCGCAGAGTTACGAACAAATCCGAATTTTGATCCTCACATGATCCCGGACTTTGCCGAGATAAGTGAAGACAATCGCAGCTACCTTCAGGAAGCGATTGCTTAGAGACCTGAACATGCGGAATCGATCCTGCAGGCTGACGTACCTCTCGATCATCAGGACGGCAATGGCCAAACAGCGCTTCAATATGCGATCTCACGGGGTATGTACGATCTCGCGACGGACATCGTGAACAAGGGTGCTGATCTGCGTCGTCTCGATAAGTATGGGAATGACGCGCTTTGGACGGCGGTGCTCAACCCGCGCCCGAGTCTGCCACTGATTGATCTGCTTGTAATAAAAGGTGCAGACCCCCATCGCAAAAATACAGCCGGACGATCCTCGGCAGACATGGCAGTTACGAAGAAGAATCAAGCAATGATGACGCTTTTCGGACTTTAATCTAGATGCAGGCCTCAGTAATAATCGTTCCCCAGGCCTCAAATGAATGACGCGTATCTTTCCCGTTTTTGGGGAAGCAGCTACCGCTTCATCACCATTGCAGCTGATGCCGGTCGACCATTATCGTCTCTTCGAAGAAGTAGAACCGCATCATGTTCGAGAACGTCCTTGAACCTGATCGAGGTCGAAAAGACCGTGTTTCCACCGAAGGTCAGTCATCGTTTCTCAAACCGAACGAGGTTCTCATGCGACTGACCACAGCATTGACAGCTTTTTTCTTTGTCGTCACTTCAACCGCATCCGTTTTCGCAGGTGAAGTCGGCCTGCAGGATATCCGCATCTTCTCGCATGAACGCGGCAGCGCACTTGCCGTGACGATCTGGTATCCATCGAAGGGCGATGGTGAACCCGCATTGACCGGCGAGAGCAAAATTTTCGAAGGTACGCCAGCCTCGAAGAATCAAAGTGGGTCGTTTCCCGCTGGTGCTACTTTCGCATGGCTCCGGTTCGAGGGTGGAAGGCATGGCGTGGATCGCTAAGGTATTGGCGGAGGCAGGGTTCATCGTGGCCGGCCCCAACCATCCCGGCACAACGAGCGGCGATTCCACGCCGGCTGCCACGCCAAAAATCTGGGAGCGCACCCAGGATATTTCGACAATTATCACGGCACTCGTCAGCGATGCCCGATGGCAGGCGTCGATCGACACGGATCGCATCGGCGTTCTCGGTTTTTCCCTCGGCGGCAGCACGGCGATGGAGCTTGCCGGCGCTCAAGCCGACCTTGATGCCTATGTGCGCTATTGCGACGACTATCCGGCCATGATGGATTGCCGCTGGTTCGAAGGCGGGCGCGGCTTCGTCAACAACAAGCAGGTCACGGTCGAAAAATTCGATCTGCGCAGCATCGATCGGGCGCGCTTCGAACAATCGAACCGCGATCCGCGCATCGCCTCCGCGGTGCTGGTCGATCCCGGCCTTGCGACTGCCTTCAACATCGAAAGCGTGAAAAGCATTGATATCCCGCTGGCCTTCATCAATCTCGGCAGCATCGGCAAAATCCCGGTTGCGGTGCTTTCTAATCGGTTGGCGAAACAGGTCCCGAATGCCGCTTATGCGCAGGTCGACGATTCCGACCATTTCAGTTTTCTGCCCATTTGCAAGCAAGGCGCAGCGAATTTCCTGAAGTCGGTAGGCGATCCCGATCCCATTTGCGAACAGGGTGTAAGAAGATCGCGGGCCGATATTCACGAAGAACTCGCCATCCTTATCAGGCAGGGCTTTGAACGGCACGCTGCTCAGCTCGATGCGAAAACCCGCGATTGGAGAAAATAGATCCAGTGACATCGAATGGTAGCGCGCGGCGAGCACAGGCGGCACATCTCTCGCACGGCAACTTGGAGCTCGGCGCTACCAATCGTCTTCGAAGGGCATTTTTCGCAACCCAGCAAGATATTCTGGATCCACTGCCTCTAACCAATGTTTAGATCAGCGATTTCGCCATGCCTTGCAAGTAAGCGGGGCGACGTCATGTCGCCGGTCTCATCGTCGACCATCACGGCATAGGCAGCGACCCCGACGAAGCGAGCAGCCATCGAGGCAGCAATCTTCTCAGCCGATGGACCGTTTGAAGCCTGGCGCATCTCCCCCGGCACAAGATTTCCGCGGTTCTTCTTATAGGGCAGGACGATGAACTTCTCGGCGATTGACATGGCTTTGCCTTTCATTTTGTTCTTTAAATGTTCCTATTGGGGAAGCGAGTCAAGCGATTCATTTGCCGTCTGACCGTAGCGAGCCAAACATCCCGCCAAGCGCTCGCGGCCCTAGAGTTCGAACGCGTTACCGCGCTCCTTCTTTTCGGCGTGAGCGCAGCGCACAGCCAGGATCGCCATTGCCCCATCAGCGTAGTTCAGGCGAAGCCCGCTGCATACTTTTTGTCTGTCCGTTCAACGCCCGCTAATCGTGCCCGCAAGAGACGAGTGAGCGTGGCGGTCAACGGGAAAGAGAACCAGCGTAGTCGATGCTTCGGCTCTGATCTTAGGTAGGGGTAACTCGGCATCCGCCGCTGCATCACCTTTGCCGAGTTTGTCTTCGCCGATCGTAGCAAGCCCATCCATTACATAGAGCCACTGCGACACCCCTCGGTCGATGAGCTGAGGGTGGAGGCGCTCCAGCATCCGGCTTGGGAAAGGCGCCTTGAGGCCTCCCGTCGCGCGCGAAGCTGGAGTTCGAGCGACTTGCGGAGCGCCATCAGCCCGCGATATCCATTCCCGCGAAGAAATGCCGAAGCGATTTCCGTCATCGCCGCGAAACCGTGCAATTCACGATCTGAGGATTGTCCGGCGCTGACGTGAGCCTGAACTCCAAAAGCGATTTGGCAAAGCTAGCGCCAAAGTGCCGAAAAAGGCACGGCATATAGACGTTCTCCGAACGGGATCACGTTTTGATGGTCATACAAGACAAACCCTGAAACAAACCGATCTCCGGATGCTTCTGCCAACATTCGCAATCCCGAAAAATCGGAGTTCGAGACGGTCGCTGCCGCCTTTACCTCGATACCGACTATTCGTCCCCTTCTGTCTTCGATGACGATATCGACTTCATTTTGCTGTTTGTCGCGAAAGTGCGAAAACTCGAAGCGTTCTTCCATGCCACTTGCCAGTTTAAGGATTTCGGCAAAAACAAAAGTCTCCAGCAATGGTCCAAATTGCCCGCGTTCGGCCTTTAGTCGGTCGAGAGAGAGGTCACGAAGGGACGCGAGGAGGCCAGAATCAAGGAAATGTACTTTGGGTGTCTTTGTAAGACGTTTTAGCTTGTTGGAGAACCAAGGTTGCAAAGTCCGGGCGAGGAATAGGTTCTCGAATATGCGAACGTATTTCTGCGTTGTGATGTGGTTCATCCCAATTGCGGCACCAATCCCGGAATAGTTCACCAGCTGACCCGAATGCTCCGCCAGAATGCGTAGTAGCCGCGGCATTTGAGCAATCTGCTCGATTTGCGCGACATCACGAACATCCCGTTGCACGATCGCCTGGATGTAGTCCATGTACCAATCCTGCCGACGGGACCAAGTTTTCCGTCCCAATGCTTCGGGATATCCCCCTGCAAGAACCGTAATCACTAAGTCGTCCCCGATGACAGAATCGCCGGTTTTGACTTCGTTTCGAAAGGCATCGAGAAGGAAGTTACCCTCCGCCGATCTGATTTCGCTTTGGGCAAGCGGAAGCAATCGAACGACTTCCATGCGTCCGGCGAGCGAGTCCGCCACGCGTGGCAGCGTCATAAGATTAGCTGATCCCGTAAGAAGGAAACGTCCGGGCCGTTGGTCGGTATCAACATTTTCCTTGATCGCCAACAGCAGTTCGGGAGCGCGCTGAACCTCATCTATGATGGCGCGATCCATACCTCGTACAAACCCCACAGGGTCTTGCTGAGCTGCTCCCAGGGTCGTTGCGTTATCAAGCGTGTAGTACGCCATCTCCGCACTGGCCATCTTCTTGGCAAGTGTTGTTTTCCCGGATTGCCGGGGGCCAATGATCAATACGACACGGGTGTCTGACACAGCGTCGTTGACGCGCTGCTCAACGAGCCTTGGATAAATCGCCACAGCTTCGCTCCCTGGTGACCGTTTGAAAATAAGGGCGTGACCAATTGAAAGTCAAGTTGCGACCATTTGAAATTCCCGCGTTGACCAATTGAAAGCAATCTCCGTTCTACCGCATGTCTCATTTGCTGCCCAAGGCCGTGATTTTCATCTCGATGTCGTTACCGCGGACAACGCATGCCTGTTCGGTCACTTTATTAAGTTTTGTCCATCCTACGATGCATCGGGAAGCGGCGACATCGACGCGGTGGGCGCAGCCGCCGCGGCGGCACTTATCCATGCGCGCCTCCAAAGCACGACCGCACCGACCCATAAACCCGACTTTATCCTTTCAGACCGGGAGGCGCTTTGCTTGCGATGGGCCGCCGAGGGCATGCCGGATGCAGGCGTGACAGGCCTGACCTGTCAAACTGCGCGCTGGGATCGCAACAGCCTCTTCGGCTCCGCGGTCCTTAGGGCCGATGCATTTCAGGACAACTCCGCGGGCGATCGCGCGCGGGCTGCCACCGACAGAGCTGCGCGCGCCGTGTCTTCATCGCAGACGAGGACAGTTCCAAGCCCCGACAAGAGGACCGCGGCAATGGCCTCGACTTTGTTGATCCCGCCTGACGCGAAGACGACGTTCGGGATCTTGCGCAACGCTTCCAGCGGCGGCGCGATTGCCCGTAGATTGAGCGGGTGGTCGATGGGGGTTCCGTTCCTGTCAATGAATTGCGCCAGAACATCGCCGCAAGCGCCAGTAGCGACAAGCTCGTCGATCGTGACGTCCTGCGGCAGCCCGTAGCGCATCAGAAGCGATCGCTCGGTCATATCGCCGATACTGAGCACGACAAGATCGTTTGAGGCAATCTGCCGGAAAGCCGCCTGGAATACGTCCTGCGTTACGATTGCCGTTTTGGATTCCGGGCTGCCGGCATAAATGGGAGCTGCAAGATAGGCGCACTCCGCATTCAAATGGCGGGCGAGGTCGCTTGCGATGTCGAATGTGTTGATCTCGATGCCATGCGTCAGTCCACCCATCACCGAATTCACGCAAATGTCGGGCCGGCGCATGGATGGCATATGACGTACCATTTCGCGCAGCGTGGCTCCCCAGCCGACGCCAATTCCCGACAGCTTGCCGTTGCTGAGCAGCTGGGCGATGTAGTCCGCCGTCGCTTGGCCGAGCAGAACAGGTATGAGATCGGGATCTGAAGGTGTTGGCACGATGATCGCCCGGCTCAGCGAGAACTCCGCGACCAGCGTCTGCTCAAGCTCGACACAGGACGTAAGCCTGGAATTCAAGGTAATCGTCACAAGGCCGGATCGGCGGGCTTCGGCGATGATTTTGTTGACACGAAGCCGGTTGGTCGAAAGCGCGTCGGCAATCTCGCCTTGCGTACGGCCTTCCATGAAGTAGAGCCATACCACACGAACCTGCATCTGCTCGTCGGGAAGTGCAACTGGCGCGCCGGCCGTCTTTGCCTGTGTCATTGGACCGCTCTCGCAACCTCTGCTTTCGCCGCTATGGGCACCAGATCGGCCGCCTTTGTCAATTGCCGTGGTCCGGTGGGTTTTTTGCATGCATTTTTGCTAGTTGACCCGCCGGCCCGTCGCGCTGTTGAAGAAGTGAAGACTGTCTGCCAGGGCAAAGCATGAGACCGTCTCACCGTCCGAAAGTCTCTGGTCGCCCGCAATGCTTGCCACAATCAGTTCGTTCTTCGCATCGTTAAGGCGCAGATGGACATGGTTTTCGTCGCCCACGGTTTCGACGAGCTCGACTTTGCCCTTGAAACGAAGGGCAGGCGAGGTGGTCTCGCCGAGCCTGATGGCATTTGGACGAATGCCGATCATATCGGCGTCCGCGGACATAGTTAGTTCTTCCGCCGCAATGGTGCCGTTCGTTTTAAGATCAACGAAGTTCATGGGCGGCGATCCGATGAAGCCAGCGACGAAGATCGTTTCCGGGCGCTGATAGACTTCGAGGGGTGTGCCGATCTGTTCAATCCGTCCGCCATTCATGACAACAAGACGATCAGCAAGTGTCATGGCTTCCAGTTGGTCATGCGTCACGTAAAGGCTTGTCGTCTTCAGCCGCCGCTGCAGGCGCCGGATTTCCACCCGCATCTGGACGCGCAGTTTGGCGTCGAGGTTCGAAAGCGGCTCGTCAAAGAGGAAAGCGGCGGGATTGCGAACGATTGCCCGGCCCATTGCGACGCGCTGGCGCTGCCCGCCCGATAGCTGCCGTGGACGGCGCTCGAGGAATGGGCCGATTTCCAGAATGGCTGCGGTTTCGGCAATGCGCCGGTCGATTTCGGGGCGCGCGACGCGGCGATTTTTCAGTCCATATTCGAGGTTCTGACGAACCGTCATATGTGGGTAAAGCGCGTAGTTCTGGAACACCATCGCGATATCGCGCTTTGCGGGCTCGACGTTGCTCACATCGGCTCCCGCAATATGCAGATGCCCTGAACTGATGCTCTCAAGGCCGGCAATCATTCTTAGAAGCGTCGACTTGCCACAGCCCGAAGGCCCGACAAGCACGATCATCTCGCCGTCGGCGACGGTCAGGTTGACGCCCTTCACCGCTGGAACCTGACCGTAATTCTTCTTCAGGTGGATTAGTTCTATGGCTGCCATTCGTTCCTCCCGTGCGCCCGTCATACATTTGTAACACGCTATTGACATTTGTAACAAGTCACCCCTAACCTGTTTTCATCGCCACCTTGGGAGGGGTCAGCCGCAGCCGGCAAAGCCGACGCACAAACAGCAGGCGATGGAGAGGAAAACGAGATGATAGACAAGGCTTCAGAAAACGGCCCGTTCGGGCGGGTCTTCAAGAGCGTTGCGGCTGGCGCCGCCGCACTCGTCTTAAGCTTACACATCGCAGGGAATGCGCTCGCCGAAGACCGGGTCAAGGTCGAATGGTGGAATGCCGCCAGCGGCCGGCTTGCCGAGATCACCAAGCAGCTGATTTCCGATTTCAACGCATCTCAGGACAAGTATGAGATCGTCGGTATCAGCAAGGGCAATTATGAGGAAACGATGGCTGCAATGGTTGCGGCCTATCGCGTTGGCCAACAGCCTGTTTTGATTCAGGCTGCCGAACGCGGCTTCCTGACCATGCACCGGTCCGGTGCGATCATTCCGGTTCCTGAACTCATGGAGCGGGAAGGCTACAAAATCAACTGGAACGATTTTGTTGCACCCGTTGCGGGCTTTTATCTCATCGACGGCAAGCCCGCCGCGATGCCGTTCAACAGCTCGACTCCAATCTTCTGGTACAATGCCGAACAGTTCAAGGCGGCCGGCTTCGAAAAGCCTGGTGAAACCTGGCAGGAAGTCGAAAAGCAGCTTTATGCGATCAAGGAAAAAGGCATCTCGAAATGCCAGATGGCGCTCGCCAACGACTTCTACTGGAGCCTGATCGAAAATTATGCGGCCATACAGGACCAGCCTTATGGCACCAAAGCCAATGGTTTTGGCGGGCTGGATACCGAATTCGTCTTCAACAAGAGCCCGCTGATCGTCGGTCAGGTGGAGCGCTTGAAAAAGTGGATGGATGACGGCGTCTTGCAGATCGCCGGCCAGGGGCTTTCTCCCGATCAGCTCTTCATCTCGGGCACCTGCTCGACCTATGTCGCCTCGACGGCTGCCCATGCTGCTGTGGAGGCGGGCGCAAAGTTTAAATGGAGCGCGACCTTCCTGCCGCACGAGGAGGGCATCGAACCGAAGAACAGCACGATCGGCGGCGGTGCGCTCTGGGTTGCTCAAGGGGAAATCCGAGGACGAATACAAGGGCGCGGCCGCCTTTTTGAATTTCGTCGCTTCGCCGAAGACACAGGTCTGGTGGAGCAAGCAGACGGGATATGTGCCGGTCACCAACGCAGCCTACGAGCAGGCCAAGGCGGAAGGCTACTACAAGGAGCATCCGACGCGTGAGATCGCCATTCTGCAGCTTTCCCGCGGTACGCCGGACGATAATTCCCGCGGCTTCCGTTTCGGCAACCACAATCAGTCGATGGCGCTTCTTGTCGAAGAGATCCAAGGGGTCTGGACCAGTCAGAAGACCCCCCAAGAGGCGCTTGATTCAGCGGCTGCCCGCGGAAACCAGATCCTTCGCCAATATGAGCAGCTCCATGCAGGGAAATAGCCCAGTGCAGGTCATCGGAGGCGCTCCACGGCGCCTCCGCATCCTGGGAAGGCCATTGTCCGGCCTGGCAACAGCGCGCTCCCCCCAGGCGGGTCTCAAGGCTGCGCATTTCAACAAGCCGTGGCTCGCTGCCCTGCTCGTTGCGCCTCAGTTGCTAATCCTGCTGTTTTTTTTCTTCATCCCTTCCTACAAGGCACTGTCGCTCGCCTTCGTACAGGTCGACCCATTCGGTGGCCTGCAGATCTTCGTCGGCCTGAAGAATTTTCAGACGCTGCTGGCAAGCCCTGAATATAGAAGCAGCGCCCTCTTTACGCTCTGGTTCACGCTGCTCCAGAACATTGCAACGCTTGGCCTTGCGGGGCTCTTTGCATTCGCCACGGATTTCGTCATCCGCGGCCGCGGCATCTACAAGAGCATCATCCTGATGCCCTATGCGATTGCGCCTGTCATATCAGGCGTGCTTTGGGCCTTTCTGTTCAATCCGGCCGTCGGTCCGATCGCGCAGTTCCTGCATTCGCTGGGCATCGCCTGGGATCCGAACAGACGGCCATTCGATGCACAGCTTCTGGTGACGATTGCCTCCATCTGGAAGAACGTCTGCTATGACTACATCTTCCTGGTTGCCGCATTGCTTGCGGTTCCGGCCTCGCTGCTGGAAGCTGCCAAGCTTGATGGGGCGGGCCCCGTTCGGCGGTTCTTCACGATTTCCCTGCCGCTCGTCTCACCGACGGTGTTCTTCCTCGTCGTCATGAACTTCGTCTACGGCCTCTTCGAAACGTTCGGCATCATCGATGCCGTCACACGTGGCGGGCCTGCAGGCGCCACAAACAGCCTAGTCTACAAGGTCTATCAGGACGGCTTCGTGCAGCTCGATCTGGGGTCGTCAGCTGCCCAGTCGGTGATCTTGATGATCGTCGCGGTCCTTTTCACCGTCCTCCAGTTCCGTGCGCTTGAGCGCAAGGTCAATTATCAGGTGTAGCCATGGGTGAACGCAATCTCGGCCTTTCGATCTTCTGTCACGCCGTTCTGCTGGTTGGCGCAGCTTTCGTATGCTTGCCGCTTTACTTTGCCTTCGTGGCAGGTTCGCTCACGCTGGAAGAGGTGCAGCAGGCTCCTTTCCCGCTCGTGCCCGGCTCGCATTTTATCGAGAATGTCGCAATCGCCTGGAGGCAAGGCGATTTCGCGCAGCTTTTCCTCAACTCGATCATCGTGACGGGTGGGATCGTCATCGGCAAGCTCGCCATTTCGCTCATTGCGGCTTTTGCCGTAACCTATTTTCGCTTCCCGTTCCGCATGACCGCATTCTGGCTGATTTTCGTTTCCTTGATGCTGCCCGTGGAAGTCCGCATTATCCCCACTTACGAGGCCGTGGCCGACGCTGCAGGCCCGATCCGCTGGCTTTCCGGCATCACCGGATTTGCCGGCGTTGTGGAAAACTTGACGGGCTACAGCATAGAAACATCCCTGAAGTGGAACATGGTGAACACCTATGGCGGTCTGATCCTGCCGCTGATTGCCTCCGCGTCGGCGACATTTCTCTTCCGCCAGTTCTTCCTGACCGTGCCTGAGGAGCTATGCGAGGCGGCGAAACTCGATGGCGCCGGCCCCCTTAAATTCTTCAAGGATGTGCTGCTGCCGCTTTCCACCGCCAATATCGCGGCACTTGCAATCATCCTCTTTCTCTATGGCTGGAACCAGTATCTCTGGCCGCTGCTCTTTACCACCGACAAGACGATGGCTACCGCAATTCTGGGTCTTAAGGAGCTGGTTCCGGTCTCGGATTCCGTGCCTGCGTGGAACATTGCCATGAGCGCCGCTCTCTTCGTCATGTTGCCTCCGGCAGTCATCATTCTCCTCATGCAACGCTGGTTCACCAAGGGGCTGGTAGATTCCGGCAAGTAAGCCTTTGCCCAGACAATAAGGACAATTTCGAAATGGTTTACATCATCGGCCATCGCGGTGGCCGCAATCTTTGGCCCGAAAACAGCCTTTCTGGCTTCCGCAAACTGGCTGAAATGCCAGTCGAAGGCGTCGAATTCGACGTGCATTTGACCCGTTCAGGCGAACTGCTCGTCATTCACGACGCAACGCTTGATCGCACGACCGATTACTCCGGACCGGTCTTCGACCTTGCTCCAGGCGAGCACCGAAGCGTCACGCTGAAAGACAGCGACGGAGAGGCGATACCGACGCTTGAAGAGGTTCTCGAGATATTCAAGGACAGCGCCCTTGAGCTGCATATCGAGCTGAAGGCGGATGCGAAGGGGGATGCCTATCCGGGCCTTGAGAGGAGGGCTGCAAACCTCGTCGATGGCCTCAAGCTTGCCGACCGTTCTTTCCTGACGAGCTTTCACGCCAGCGTTCTTCAAACTGTCCGTGAGGTTGCGCCGCATATCCGGACGCTGTCGTCATTTGACCGCGCAGCCGCCGAGCGACTTGGGCTCAGATCCGGCCTTGAGAAAATGGAGGAGCTCGCCGACATCATTGCCGTCGAAAAGTCTCTGCTTGCGACGCATTGGGACGAAATCACGTCCTTCATTCCCTTTGACCGGCTCGGCGCATGGGTGCCAAATCACAGTGCCGACCTTGCCTATTGGTTGGCCAAACCCGTCCGGCAGATCACCACCGACAGGCCGGATCTTGCCCTTAGCATACGGGGTTCGTAAACCGTGTCCTTATCTGCGACAGACCAAACGCGCTCCTCCAATCACTCCAACCTCGATCCCCTTCAGAACATTGACCTGGTCATTTTCGACTGCGACGGCGTGCTCATCGACAGTGAGCCGATCGCAAGCCGCACACTTGCGGAAGCCCTGCAGGAGGCGGGTGTGGCAATCACCCCTTCCGAAGCCCACGAAAAATTCACGGGCAATTCCGAAACGGTGATCCGCGACATGTGCGCCCGCGACTACGGCTTGGGTGACATTGCAAACGTCTTCCAAGCCTGGCATCGGCGGCTTTACGCCGAATTCGCACGGTCCTTGACGCCAATGGCTGGCATCGGCGACATCGTCGCCAGCCTATCCCGGCCGAAATGTGTTGCGTCGAACAGTACAATGCACCGGCTTCGCGCGAGCCTCGGCAGGCTCGATCTCTGGCAGTGCTTCCACCCGGGGGTCTTCAGCGCCGAGGCTGTGGCGCGGCCAAAGCCTGCGCCGGACCTTTTATTGCATTGCGCCGAGAAATTCGCGGCAAGACCGGCACGCTGTGTCATGGTCGACGACAGCCCGCACGGCGTTGCGGCAGCCGTCTCCGCCGGCATGATCGCCATAGGCTTCGTTGATCCTGCCGACCCGAGGCCGGCAAGGAAGGCATTGCTTGCCTCTTCGGGCGCCTTTGGCGTGGCAACCGGAGCCGGGGAATTAACGTCAATGCTGTTGGCAGCGAGCCATTCGATCAAGGCCTAGGTCTCCATCCTTCCCGAGATGCGCGGGCCGACTTATCTCTTGAAACTCCGCCATCCCTCTGACGGCGGTTTTATGGGGCTCTGCTCGCGCCGGTTCGTGGAACTGGAAGCAAACGTTCTAACGCGCCCGAGCCTCAGCCTACCTTAACTGTACAACAAGATGTCTGACCAGGGAGTCGCGACGTTTCGTTACACTTCGGATCGTTTTGAAAACATGACCGATACGTCAATCGGGCAAATGACACTTCCCAAAACGACGTCGCCAGCGACGAAGCAAAGGAGTGTTTGGAGATGACGAAGATCGATAAGGTTCTTTATACTGGCAAGACCCGGACCACCGGCGGCCGCGAGGGGGCGTCTCGCAGTGACGATGGTCAGTTGGACATAAAGCTCTCGCCTCCCGGCAGCAATCGGGACGGCACCAATCCCGAGCAGCTCTTTGCCGCCGGATGGTCGGCCTGCTTCATCGGCGCAATCGGCATTGCCGCGGGCAAGCGAAAGGTGAAGCTGCCTCAGGATCTTTCCGTTGATGCCGAGGTCGATCTTGGAATCAGCGACGGCGCCTATTTTCTGCAGGCCCGCCTTAACGTTCGCCTGCCGGGTATCGAGCCGGCATTGGCAACGGCCCTCGTCGAGGAAGCGCATCAGACATGCCCGTATTCCAAGGCGACGCGCGACAACATCCATGTGGAACTGCAGATCGTCGAGTAATGCAAGCGGCCGCCGCAGCCCAAGGGTCTGCGGCGGCCGCATAAGGCGCAACGCGAACGGAAGAAGACATGGGTCCCCCATGTCTGCGGAGGACGAATGAGACTGCTGATCATCTCTATTCTGAGCGGGGCAATCTTCGCAACGCCCTGGCTCTACGATTTCGCCTCGCAGGAACCCTCGCCGCTGGGTGGCCTGCGCACGGCGGCATCTGCGCTCGCCGCCGAAGCGCCCCGGCGGTCGCGCTAGCTAGAAACCGCTTGCCCCGCAGCGTTGAGCATCCGGATACGCGAACGAACGTCGACGCGTCGAGGTCGCGCCGGCGGCTCGATCGCGACGGCGCGAGAGCTGGGCCATTCGCAGCCAATCTGGCGCTGCCGGCGGCAAGATCAGTTCCTTTGCATCATCTCGCTGATGATTTTCGAGAGGCTGTAAAGGCGCTGCTCGATCATTGTCGGAACCTCGCAGACATAAGAAAGCGACTGGACACGCTCTTCGAAGATGCGCGTCTCCCATGTCAGTTGCGCCGTCTGCCTGGCAAGCTCGGTCTGGTCGGCATCAGATGCCGTGCGCATCTTGTCGACCTCTGCGGCCTTTTTTCTGAGATCGGCGGCAAGCTGCCTTTGACTTTCGGCATAGCGCGAAATGCCGGAGATGATCAGGCCGCGTTCTATGTTGATCTTGTCGAACACGCCCATGAAAAGCTGCTCCAGTTTTTCATGGGCCTGATCCTTGGGCAGCGATGCGATGTAATCCGAAATTTGCTTGCGGGCATCATCGATCGGATTGCTGCGCTTGACGAGTTCGGCGGCGAGGTCGGACAATCGAGGGTCCTTGTCCCATTGCTTGGCCGTTTCGGGAAGCTCGCCGGCGTTCCACACCTGGCCGATCGAAAGTTCAGGCACCTTGCGTTGAACGCAAGGCCAGTCGGGATCGGTGTTTGTTGCGGGGTGTGCCGCCGGTGCCGCAGACAGCGCGGCAAGGATTACGAAAACGAAAAAGCGTCGGCTCACTGGCTTGCTCCCATCTCCTGCTTGCGGATGGTCAGGCCACGTGCGGGATTATAGGCCAGGATGGCTCCCCCCAACAGGGCAAGCGTGACGGCCACAACGACGGCAAGCGATGTCCATTCGATACGCGCGTAAAAGGCGAAGCGGATGAGTTCGACCGCATAGGTGAACGGGTTGAGGAGGCATATCTTGTAGAGCAGGGGGCTTGCTTCTTGAACCCGCCAGAGCGGGTAAAGCGCCGAGGAGGCGAAATACATGGGAAAGATCACGAAATTCATGATCCCTGCAAAATTCTCCAATTGCTTGACAAGCGATGACAAGAGCATCCCTAACGCTCCAAGCATCAGCCCTGAGAAAAACAGGGCAGGCAGGATCATGAAATAGCCGGCGATTGGCGCCTTGACATCCCAAAACCAGGCAATCGCCAGGAATGCATAGACCTGGAGAAGGGAAACGGCAACGCCGGCCAAAAGCTTGGATACGAGAAGATACCAGCGCGGAAATGGACTGACGAGCAGGATACGCATATTGCCCATCTCCCGGTCATAGACCATCGACAGGGAGGACTGCATGCCGCTGAAGAGGAGGATCATCCCGCACAATCCAGGCGTGATGTAGACCTCGTAGAGAACATAGGTCTCATACGGCGGTATGATCGAAACGCCCAGCACCTGCCGGAAACCGGCTGCGAATATGAAGAGCCAGAGCAGGGGCCGCACCAACGAGGAGATGAAGCGTTCCTTCTGCGAGAGGTAGCGCAGCCATTCGCGCAACAGAATACCCCTCAGGCAGACGAGGTACTGGATCGCCGTGAAGCCTTTCCATTTCTCGGCGGTCGCACCGCCCAACGTTCCGGTCGCGCCGGTCATGGCTTTCCTCCCCGGATATTCATGTCTGTGATACCGGTAAGCTTCGAGAATGCCTGATTGATGGTCTCCGTGCCGGTGTGGGAAAGAATGGTCGAAACCTGGCCATCGGCGACGAGCTTTCCCTGGTCCAGGACCAGGATCTGATCCGCCTGGCCAACCTCGTCGATCAGGTGGGTTGCCCACAGCACGCTGATGCCGGCGTGTTCCACGAGAGCACGAATATCCTTCACAATGGTCGCACGCGACTTGATATCGAGCCCGACCGTCGCCTCGTCGAGCAGCAGCAGGGAAGGCCGGTGCAGTAGGGCCCGAACGATCTCGACACGCCTGATCTGTCCGCCGGACAGACCGCGGACCTTTTCCTCGATGCGGTCGCTCATGTCGATGGACCGAAGAAGCTCGTCGATCCGTTGCCGCGCCACACGCGATCCGATGCCGTGCAGGGAGGCGTGATAGAGGAGATTTTGTCGGACACTCAAATCGAGATCGAGGGTACGGGCCTGAAACACGATGCCGAGATGTCTGAGTGCGGCGCCGGGATTGCGATCTATGTCCTGGCCGAAAACGCGAATGCGGCCCGCCGGCGGCGAAAAAAGATGGCTGACGAGTGAAAAGAGCGTCGTCTTGCCGGCACCGTTAAGCCCCAGAAGAACGGTGAAGCGCGAGGGCTCTATGGAAAACGACACATTGTCGAGCGCCTTTCGCTGCCCATAGCTATAACTGACGGAGGTAAGTTCGAGTGCAGCGACCGCCGCACTCTCTTGCCTATTGGATGTCTCGTCCAAGCGGGATTCAAGCTTCATTGGATATGCCTTTCACAAGCGGCGTTGCCGCAGGCGAGCAAGACGCCCGGGATGCCTACTTGATGATGATCTTGCCTGTCATGCCCTTGTCGGCAAGGTCGGGAACCGACCATGTGTATTCTCCCGGCCGCACTGTCGAAAACTGCACGTTGATCGTTCCTTCTGAATCGAATTCGAGCCATGCCGGGGCTCCATTCATGTGAACCTCGAGATCGTTGATGACGATCTGGTTCATCCACACGTTGCGAAACAGATCGGTCACGAACTTGTATTCAAGGCCGGCCGCCGACGTGATCTTCCACCGGTAGCCCTGTCCTGAAACGAGTTCGAAGTCCTTCCGGTTCACTGCGTAGCTGTTGTCCTTCGATCCGAGGATCAATTCCGGCACGTTTTGGCTTGCGCGCGTAACCTTGGGCGCGGGATCGCCGTCGTCGTCATCACCGGACTGGGCAAGGGCCGGTTGTTGCGTAGAAAGAGCGCCAATAAGACTTGCAAAAGCAATGACTGCGAGTTTCATGTTGTCCTCCTTTTGGAAATCGGAACGCCTATCAGTTGGGTGCTACGGTCACTCCCCACGGCATGGCTCCGACGGTGACGGATTTGACCGGCTCGTCGCTCGCCGTGTCGATGAAGGTGATATCGTTGGAAAGACCGTTCGTGCTGATCAGGTGCTGGCCGTCGGGCGTGAAAGCCAACTGCCAGACACGCTGACCGACAAGGATATATTTCTCGACCTCATAGGTTTGCGTGTCTACGACCGCCACGCGGTTGGCCGGGCCGAGGGCGACATAGGCTTTCTTGCCGTCGGCCGAAATCCGCACGCCAACGGGCTGAATCGCCTCCGAGCGCAAGCCCTGGATCTCAAACGTGATCTTTTTGACGATTTGTCTGGAGGCATTGTCTATGACGGAGACGGTTCCGCCGATCTCCGAAGAGACCCAGACCTGTGAACCGTCCGGCTTGAATTCGGCAAAGCGCGGCCGCGAGTCAACGAGCACGTTGGCGACGATCTCATGGGTCGAGGTATCGATAAAATGCGCCATGTTCGTCGTTTCGGAGGTGTTCACCATCGTCTTTCCGTCGGGGCTGACGCCCATGCCTTCTGGCTCCACGCCGACCGGTATTTCGGTGATCACGGTTTTCTTGTCGACGTCGATGACGGTGACCAGATTGTCGTCCTCATTTGCGACGTAGAGCGTCTTGCCGTCAGGCGAGAGCACGAAGAGCTCCGGATCCGGACCGGAAGGCAGTGTCCCGATGATCTGATGCGTTGCCGTATCGATGATCTCGACGGTGTCGTCGTCGCTTGCGCAGACATAAAGGTGCTTTCCGTCATGGGAAATCGTAATGCCGCGCGGCCTTTGTCCAACATTGATTGTCTGGGTGACTTCCATCCTCTTGGAGTCGACGACGGTGACGGTGTTGTCCTTCTCGTTCGAAACATAGACGGTGTTGGCCAGAGACGGTCCCGCATACAAGACGGCGGCGATCATTCCCGCAAGCAGATAAACATGTCTGCGCATTCTCTCCTCCCATTGCGTATTCAGTTCAATTTGCAGGCTGTCTCCGGTTGATCGATCCCCAATGTGTCGAGTTCGGAAAACTGGTGAAGAAAACCCTCCTGGGGCGAGGTGGAGATCACACCGCGCCCATCGCCGAGCAGAATTGGCTGGCGGAGCTGCCAGTTCCAGCGACGGAAGCTCACCTTCTGTCCCTTGAAGGCCGCCAGTGAGAAATTTTCGTCTTTTATGAAGGCTTCGATCTGAGCAGGATCGTTGCCGTTGGTCCGCGTTGCGGCCTCGCCGAGGATGCGGGCTGCCGTCCATGCCTGCATGTCCTTGCCGAGCATGCGCCGTCCGGTCGCCTTCACGAAGCGGTTCTGGATCTGAGAGCCGCCCCATTGTTCGCTGGCCGGATGCCAGGACGAGGCAATGAGGCCCGCCGTGCCGGCGACGGGCCGCGGGTCCCAGGTCCGGAAAGGAACATAGCTTCCAAAGACCTCGCTCTCGTCCGCAACGATGACGACATCATGGTCGGGCAGTCCCTGGGTGAAGACCGGCATCTGTCGCTGCACCTGAACGACGCCGCTGTCGGTTCTGCGGGCCGTGCCTGTATCCTTGTAGAGCCGCTCCTCGACGATCGTCGCGCCGAAACGCTTGGCAGAGCGCCGGATCGCATCCGCAAAAAGCTGGTCCGGTTCGTGGGAACCGTAAAGCAGCACCCAATTGCGCCACTGCTTCCAGATCAGATATTGCGCCAGGCCATCGGCAAGCATGGTGCGCGTCGGAGCGGTGTGGAAGACGTTGGAGCGGCATTCGTGCTCGCGCAAAATGTCATCCGTCGAGCCGACATTGAAGAGAAGCACACCGTTCTCCTTGGCGAGATCGGCAATGGAGAGCAACTGCTTGGCCGATATGTCGGTCAGCACATATTTCTCGCCGCGCGCCAGCATCTGCCTGAAAACCGGGACGACATCCGCCTCCCGTTTCGTCTCCACCACGTCCAGGCTGTACGACTGGCCGAGAAATCTGCCGGTCGTGTTGTTGTCGTTGATGGCGATGTTGGCACCGGCAACGCCTTCATCGCGCGGGGGAACATCCAGGACCGACAGCGCAAGTTGCGGCTCATAGGCGCGCAGATATCCTATGCGGATTTCCGTTGCAGGCTCGGCGGCGGGATTTTGCTGCGCCATCAGATGCGGCGCATTGACGAGCAGCGAAAAACAAGCGAATAAAAAGATAAGAGTATTCGGCACCATACTCTTCATGGTCATACCACGCTCCGCGCCGGCTTCAACGAAGGCGGACGCGCTGTCTCGATAAGGTGCCCACTATGTTTGTAGTCCAATCCCCGATAAACTCAATACTTGCACTCAACTTTTCCCGCCACGGTTGGGAAAAATGCGGCGCCTGCGGAGACATGCCATGACATTGATGTTGGCCAGTGTTCAAAATCGCAAGGAGGCGGAGATCGTTCTGCAGGCAGGTGCGGACATTATCGATCTCAAGGACCCTTTGCGCGGCGCGCTCGGGGCGGCAGACATCCCGCAAATCATCGACGTTGTCGATTTCGTGTCCGGCAGACGGCCCGTCAGTGCCGCCTGCGGCGAACTTGGCGGCGATCTGCAGGCCCTCAGGGCAAGGGTCGAGGAGGTGGCCGCGACCGGTGTTGATTTCATCAAGATCGGGTTTCTGCCGTCGTCCCCCATCGGGGCGGATGCGCAAGCCTTGGCCGATATTGCCGGCCGCAAGAGGTTGATCGCCGTTGTTTTTGCCGACCATCGATACGAGGAGAACGTCATGACATCGTTTGCAAAAGCAGGCTTTTACGGCGTCATGCTGGATACGGATGACAAATCGAAGGGAAGGTTGCTGGATCACATTCCTCCAGATCGTATTTCGGATTTTGTGGCGCAGGGGCAACGGCACGGATTGATGACGGGCCTTGCCGGCTCACTGGAAGCACCCGACATCCCACGCTTGCTGCCGGGCAAGCCGGATTTTTTGGGCTTCCGGGGATCGCTGTGCGAGGGCCTGTCCAGGAACGCCGATCTGGACGCTGAAGCCACGGCAAAGATCCGTGCTCTAATACCCGGGGAGCGGCCGGCTGAAAAAACGCCGAGCGTTGACCTCGAACTCCTGGCGGCACGGGGATATTTCCCCGATCCGGCTGAGGACAATCTCGGCACCGACCAGATTTTCGTGCGGGATTTCGTCCTGCCGGTCGACATCGGCGCTTACAGCTTTGAACATGGCAAAAAGCAGAAGGTCCGGTTCGATGTGACGGCGGATGTCCTTCGTCTCACCCGCGATCCGAAGGACATGCATCATATCGTTTCTTATGACCTCATCATGGACGGCATCCGCGCGATCGTCAGCCGTGGTCATGTCGATCTGGTTGAAACGCTTGCCGAGCAGGCTGCAGCGTTCATCCTTGAGAACCCGCGTGTGGCTCGTGTCGTCGTGCGAGTAGAAAAACTGGAACTGGGTCCGGGCGGCGTCGGCGTGCAGATCGAGCGCAAGAGGGAAAGCGCCCGATTGTCAAAGCCGCTTCGCGTCGTAGCGGCAAAGGCCGATGGAGGAAGGAAAGTGGTATGAAGCCGCTGGTCGTCAAGCTTGGAGGAAGCACGGCCGGCCGTATCGAGATGGACCAATGGATTGCGGTGCTGACATCGGCGCGCTTGCCATTGGTGATCGTTCCCGGCGGCGGACCGTTTGCCGACCAGGTGCGCGTTTCGCAAAATAACATGCACTTCTCAAATGCCGCGGCACATGAGATGGCCATTCTCGCGATGGATCAGTTCGGCATCGTGATCGCCGAGCGGCATCCGCGTTTTCAACCGGCCCGGTCGCTGCGCGAGCTCGACGCAATTCTTGCGGAAGACGGGATACCGGTATGGCTGCCGTCCCAGATGACCCGCAACGCCGACATCGCACAGTCGTGGGATGTGACGTCGGATGCTCTTGCGGCCTGGCTGTGCAGGCAGATCGGAAGCGGCCACTTGCTGTTGTGCAAGCAGGTCGATCCGGAATCCCTTCCGAACGATCTGGAAGCGCTCGTTGACAATGGCGTCGTCGATGCCATGCTGCCGCAATTGCTCGGGAAGGAGACAGTCTTGTACGTTGCCGGACCATCGTCGCTGCGTTCGCAGCTGCTCGCGCTGCCCATGACCCGCATACCCGGGCGCCGCGTGGGATTGCCCGATGAAGCCCGCACAGAGACGTGCCGATGACGCGGCTTCGAACGCCGCGATGGGCCTGGGTGCTGACCGGGTCAGGCCATTTCTTCGTCGAATGCTTCGAATTAATCCGCTCACTCGACCATTGCGACGTCTTCGTGACGAAGGCCGCAGACGAAGTTCTCAGGATGTATGGGCTGAAGCTCGATTTTTCGGACACGACACGCGTGCTTCACGACAAGACGGCAAGCGCAGTCCCTGTCGGCGAATTCTATCACGGCGTCTATCATAGCGTCGTGATTGCGCCTGCCACGTCCAATACCGTTGCCAAATGCGTGGCGGGAATCTCCGACACGATCGCCACGAATGTCTACGCACAAGCCGGCAAATGCCGCCTTCCATCAATCGTCTTTGCTTGCGACACCGCGCCCGAGCTGGAGACAATGGCCCCCCACGGAATGGTGAAGGTCTATCCGCGGCCGATCGATCTTGAGAACACGGCCCGTCTTAAGACCTTTGAACGCACGCAGGTCGTGGAATCCTTTGCTGATCTGGAGCTGGCGGTGGCGCGGCGGAAAGGAGAGATCGACGGTCGTGGCTGAGCATCTCGTCTTCCTGACCGGGCACCTGGCAAAGGCCAGGCTTGAAAACATTCTCACCGGACTGGGAACAACCCCCTTCACCTACGAAATCATCGACATCGGTGTGAAGGTTGCCGCCCTGATGACGGAAGAAATCGTCAGCCGTCGCTTGCCTCGGCCGTTGAAGGCGGACCGAGTTGTCTTGCCCGGTCGGTTCAGAGGCCATCTGGAACGGTTAAGCGACGAATTCGGCATCCCTTTCGTGCGCGGACCTGACGAGGTGGCGGATCTGCCCGTCTACCTTGGCCGGGCGGGAAAGCCGCCGGATCTGTCGCGCCACGAGATGCGCATCTTCGCCGAAATCGTCGACGCATCGACCCTGTCGTTGGAGGCGCTGCTAAAGAGAGCGCGAGCGCTCGCAAACGGCGGCGCCGATGTGATCGACCTGGGGTGCCTTCCAGATACGCCCTTTGCCCATCTGGAAGAAGCCATCGGGCGGATCAAGGCCGAGGGGCTCTGCGTCAGCGTGGACTCAGCAAACGCCGATGAACTGGAACTCGCCGCCCGCTCCGGCGCCGATTATCTTCTGAGCCTCAACGAAAAGACAATCGGAATTGCCGCGCGCCACAAGGTCAAACCGGTTCTCATTCCAGCCGTGCCGGGCGACCTCTTCTCTCTCGGCCGTGCCATCGAGGCGGCGCAGAACGCCGGGATATCCTTCATCGCCGATCCGGTCCTCGACCCAATCCATTTCGGCTTCGCCGCCTCGCTTGGACGCTTCATCGAGGCTCGCCGCCGCTGGCCGGACGTCGAGATGATGATGGGCACCGGCAACCTGACCGAACTGACCGACGCCGACACGTCGGGAATAACAGCCATCCTCGCGGGCCTTTGCTCGGAGCTTTCCATCGCCAACGTGCTGGTCGTCAACGTCAGTCCGCATACCGTGCGCACGGTGGAGGAACATGACCGGGCGCGACGCATCATGTATGCCGCCAAGCACGATCATGCGCTGCCCCGCGGCTATGACGCAGCCCTCCTGCAAATACACGACCGTGCGCCCTTTGCGAGCTCCATTGCCGATATCGAGGCGCTTGCGCAAGACGTGCGCGACGCCAATTTCCGCATCATGACCGCTCCTGACGGCATCCATGTCTTCAGCAAAGCCGGCCACTGGAAGAGCGACAACGCCTTCGACCTCTTTCCTGTGCTCAATGTCGAACAGGATGGCCCGCATGCCTTTTATCTGGGAGCGGAATTGATGAAGGCGGAAATCGCCTGGAAGCTCGGCAAACGCTATTCGCAGGACGAGCCGCTTACCTGGGGCGTGGCGAGCCCGGGCGCAGGCGAGGACCGCACACGGCTTGCCGGGGCCGGGCATACGCTGCGCGCAAAGAAGGACGGCCCATGAGCTTCATTCGCGAAACGATCGTAACGACGGTGAATGCCAAGGGCCGGGTGCATATCGCGCCCCTCGGTATCATCGCTGAGGATGACGGCTGGGTCATTGCGCCGTTCCGACCCTCCACAACCCTCGAAAATCTTACCGCCGTGCCGTTTGCCATTGCCAATTATACGGACGACATGCGGATTTTCGCGGGCTGTCTCACCGGACGGCGGGAATGGCCGCTGGTTGCGGTGCAAGATTGCCCGGTCCCGCGTCTGGAGGCAGCGCTCAGTCATTCCGTTTTGCAGGTCGTTTCCGTCACGCAGGACGAGATCCGCCCCCGCTATTTCTGCCGGATCGCAGCTGAGGCCACGCATGCCCCGTTCACAGGCATGAACCGGGCCAAGGCAGCCGTTCTCGAGCTCGCGATCCTGGTGAGCAGACTGCATATGCTGCCCAAGCAAAAGGTCGATTCCGAGATTGCGTATCTGTCGATTGCCATCGACAAGACGGCCGGTGCTGACGAGCGGCAGGCCTGGGATTGGCTGATGGACCGCGTGAACGCCCATTCGGCCGGAGACTGACGGATCCGTCCGGCATTTCGTCCGTAGGGGGTTTTACGATTTCGACCACAGTAGCGCGACGGCAGCGGCCGGCGCGGCCTTGCTTGCCTGATCGCGGATTTCGTTCGATGCTGCTGGAATGAGCATGCCGAAGTCGACGTAGGGCCGCTCCAGGCGTTTGGCGAGCTGCATGATCTGCGGGCGACCGATCCCCGCGCCCACCACCGGTGCGACCGGGCTTAGTGCGGCATTGCCGGAAACCCTGAACGCACCGTCGTGGATCATGCGCAATTGGTGCTCGCTGAACCAGCGGGCGACATCGATCCATTCGCCTTCGCTAAGATCGGTGCCGTCACGTCCGACCATGCGAGCGATACGGCCGATCGATCCATCGCGCGACTTGGCTCTTCGGTCGGCGGCGGGGTATTGGTCGTCGGCCTCGTCCAATGTTCCGAGAATGCGCCCGAGATCGGCGGTATTGGCAAAATACTCATTCATCAGCGGCGTCATCGTGCCGCGCACCGGAACTCTTTCGGCAATTCCGATCAGCGCCGAGCGCGTAAAGCCCGTGTAGACGAGTTCGCCGGTCAACAGACGCTCCGCATCGGAATAGCCATTGTTGCAGAGCCGTCCGTTCTGAAACGCGAGGATGTCGGTGGTCGTCGAACCCATATCGACGAAGAGACCTTCTCCCTTGATCCTGGCGCTCAACGCAGCCGTGGCATGCCAATTGGCCGAGGCGATATCGGGGCCGAGATCGTAGGCGTCTGAAAGATCGACGAAGCCGGCACGGCCACCATAAACCTGCAGGTCGTCGCCGCCGAATTCCGCTTTGATGAAATCCAGGATATGGCGAACGCCGGCGTCTCGTGACGGGAAGCCATCCGACAGCTCTCCCGTCATCGTGAAGACATGGATGGGATTGCCTTGAAAAAGCGGGCGGAACTGATCCAGCGCATCGCGCACCTGATCGAGTCCGAGCCACATCGGCGCCCTGACGGTCCTGGCATGGGTAATTTGGCCATTCTCGGTCCGCGCCATCTTCAAATGCGCGCCACCGATGTCCCAGCCGATAACTGTTTGCTTTTCTTCTGCTACCATTCCGGCTTTCATGTGAGTGATCGTTTCTGCCGAGGTTTGACCATTGCTTATCATTCCCGTTCTCGACGTCAAAGACGGCCAGGTGGTACGCGCGCAGATGGGCATGCGCGATACCTATAGACCCATCGAGACGCCGCTCAGCGCGATACCGGCGATCAGCAGTGTCGCCGACGGCTTGCGCCGAATCCATCCGTTTTCGATCTTTTATGTGGCCGACCTCGATGCCATCGAGAGCGGTTCGAGCCATTGTTCTGCCGCCGGGCCTCTATCTCTTTTGCAGCCGAGGCCGGACGTCTGGCTCGATGCAGGGTTTCGAAGTGCAACGGACGTCGGGCAGGCGCTTGCCAACGCGCAGATCTATGCCGTCCTGGGTTCCGAAAGCCAGGCCGGTACCGACGTTCTCAGCGCGTTCGGTGCGCATCAGAGACTGATCCTTTCCCTCGACTTTCGCGGTGATGCCTTCCTCGGGCCGCCCGCCATCATGTCAACGCCTGACCTGTGGCCGAGACGGGTGATCGTGATGACACTCGACAAGGTGGGTGCGCGCTGCGGACCCGACTTCGATCGCTTGCGATCAATCAAGGACATCGCCGGAAACCGCGACATCATCGCCGCAGGCGGGATCCGCAACGTCAACGACCTGGAACGGCTGAGCGACATGGGCATTGCTGGTGCACTGGTCGCAACATCGCTGCATAGCGGCGAACTAACCGGAACCGACGTCTCCGCCTTTTATGGGAGCTAGGGAAATTTAAGAGAAGAGGCCGCTTTGCCTCTTCTCTCAATCCTTTAGCCGAAGCACTGCCATTTCAACCATTGGCGCTTGAAGATGGCGTACCGCTGAAGCCTAAAAGCTTCGACAACCGGCGCAACAGGCCGCCTGTTTCTACGGCGGGCTCGCCCTGTGCGGGGTTGTTTCGTGTCTAGGCGCTGAAAGGATGCTTGACGGTGTCCCGCTGAGCAGTTGCCTCCGCCGCGGTCGGCTTGCCGGTGACTGCGCGCTCAATCGCTTCCTTCGTTGCCCTGTAGTTATAATCTTGGATCTTGGCGTCGTCTTCTGCTTCCCAGTGGATGAAGACGCCGACGCAGATGAAGACGTCATCGGCTTCGTCGGCGGGAATGATGCCTTCGGCTACGCTGTCTTGGACTGCCTTTGCCACCGCATGCTGTGCCGGGCCGAACATCTGCACGGCTTGCTTGGCACCCTTAATCGTAACCTTGTTAAACAATATCGTATTCGGCTTGCAGGCCAGGTTCGGGGCGATGACCGCCAGAAGTGACGTAAACCCGTCCTTGTTGTTCGTGAGCGCATTGCAAAATGCCGTTTCCACTGCGCTTCCACGCGGTCCGATCAGAAGATCGATATGCGCGACTTCATTTCCCTCGCCAACGAGTGACTCACCAACCATTACCTTGCTAATCTTTGCCACGGCCAATTCCTCCCTTGTACCGTATGGTCAAAAAGTTTCGTCCAAAGAAGCCGTACCACACGAGACACGACGCTCGATGGACAGCTATCCTTGTTCGCAGCACCCTTGACTGGGTCGGTTGGCCAGATAGCAGCGAGTAAGATTTATTCGCCGGCCAAATTCAAACATCTAAGCTACGATTATGCAAGCCGAACTTCATGTTGCAGACAAAAAGCGTCGCAACCGTGAGATCGGCGGAGGTCCCGGGGTTGATATCCCTGTCCTTCAGCCGCCTGTCGAAGTCCAGCAGAATCTCTTCCCGTCTCGGCAAGCGCGTCTCGTCCATCACCACACGGCGTATTGTGTCTGCCTCTTGCGCAATTTCGGCAGAGAGATCGGTCCCGTGTTTGCGCCCGATATGACTGTCGGGAAACGAGGACAGGAAGTAAAGATAGACGAAGATTGTCGGCCACATGTCCTCTTCGCCGCGGGCGGCCGCTTCTCTCCACGCCGACAGGCCGCCGTTGAAGATGTCGTCAAAGCCGTTCGTATATTGTCGGGCGATCATGTCGCGGTCGGCCGCCATGGCCATGGCGTTGACGAGAGACACCGTCGGCTCGTCTCTGACGTCATGTTCTTCGGCGCTGCCGAGCCCTCCCGGGTTGGTGAGGCGGATTGCGGCGAAGACGTCGCGGGCATCGCCCGCATCCATTTCATCCAATGTCTGCGTGAGGTCCTTGCGGAAATCCCAAGACGTGCTCTCGGCCGCCTTGGCAAGCGGCGCGCAAAGCAGGAGGATGCCGAGATTGGTGTTCGTTCCCACGCTTTCGCGGGTGGCGGTTACCGCACGAAGAACACGCTGACCCACCGATTGAAGCGGTTCGGTGACCGATAGCGAACTGACGGCCGCACTTTGGAGGAATTGATCCGCCGTCATCCGGTGGCCGTCTGCGAAGCGGTGCACGTTGCCCGGCTTCAAGGCATCGATCTCGGCACGGCAGGCGTCGAGGTAGGCTGCCATGATCTCTTGCCGCGTCAGCGTCATGCTGCGGGCCTTTCCTTTACGTCCGGACTGAGAAGCGCGACCATTGCCTGAGCGATGCAATCGGCGACGCGGACGGGGACAACGGATTGCAAGCCGGTCCAGGCCGGCATGCTGTTGACTTCCAGTACGAGAAGATTGCCTTCGCATCCCTGTACGATATCGATGCCCGCAAAGTCGGTTCCAACAGCGGCGGCGGCGGCAAGCGCAAGTTCGGCAAGCTTCGGGCGCAGCGGCCCGACGACCGGCTCGGCTTTCGCGCCGCGGGCGATATTGGTGATCCAGCCGTCGGCGCAACGACCCATCATGCCGAGAATTTCACCATTGCTGACGAATATCCGGTAATCCCGATAGGGCGGTCCGGCACGCAGTACAAGGCGCTGCAGGTAATAGACATTGTCGACCTCGTCCGGGTCGGGCAGATCGTCGATCGAACGAATGAGCCTTATTCCGCGTCCCTGCGATCCAAAGAGCGGTTTCAGCACCAGGAGGCCATGCGGCACCTCGCGCTTAACGACGGTCCTGGCATTGGCGGGACCTTCCACTGCGAACGTTTCCGGCGTTGGCACTCCGGCAGCCGCAAGAAGAAACGTCGTCGTCGATTTGTCGACACAACGCTCGATTGCTTTGGCGGAGTTCCAGACCGGCACGCCAAGCTGGGTCAGCGCGTGCAAGATGCCGAGACGGCGTGTGATCGCTTCGAAGCTGCCGCCGGAGATGGAGCGGACGATCACACCGGCCGGAAGGGCTCCATCAAGCGTCGGGATGGCAATGCCTGATGGATACCGGGTATCGAACGCGATATCGGCAAGCGGGCAGAAGATCGTCTCCGCGCCGAGTTTTCCGAAGGCGCGACGCAACTGTCTCACCTGGCGGTCTGGTTTGTCGGAAAGAATGAGAATTTTGTCTGAAATCACCGTCTGTTCAACCAAGGGATTGCTCCAGCATCTCTCTGTTCCATTCACCGGCGCGGAAGGTGTCGCCTGTCTCGACAGCAGTAACGATCACTTCGGCCGGGCTGAAGAGATGCGGATCAATCGCGTAGAAGTCGCCGTTGAATTTCTCGAAGATTTCCGCAAAAGGCTGCCCGTAGTCGCGCGACCTGCAGCTCGGCAGCTCTTCGGCGAGCGCGCGCGCGTCTGCCGCGCTGCCTAGAACGAACAGCTGCACCAATCCGCCATAGATGATGGCATCGTTCGTCCGCCCCATAGCCTGCAGGAAGTCCGGATGAGGCGCTGGAACCGGCGCGCATCCCGTTCCGTCGACAATCGCGTCCAACGGAAAATTGAGGCTGTGGGCCTTGTGAAGAGCGACCTCCAGTGAGCGCCCGATAATCTGAACGGAGCCTGCAAGACTTTGCGTTGGCGCGTAGATGAAGGTCAAAGCGTCAGGGCCCAGTCCTGTCGCCTTTGATACCCTTTCGACAACGGCTGGCGGCGGGGCCTTGTCCGTTTCAAGAAGAAGAACTGACGTCGAAGCATCGGTTTCGCTATAGGTAATTTCCTCGAAAAGGGGCTCCACGCGCGCCAGCAGACGCGCAGGGCCCGAGCCCATGGCGAAATATTTCTCATGCGAAAGCCGCCAACCCGCATACTGGCTGCCGAGGCAGGCAAGAACCGGTTGGGAGGAATGGACGGTAACGCTCAACGGCCACTTTTCGTTATGACGATCGAGCACCATCGAGACCGTTCCCAGGCCACCCATGCAGATTTCCGCCATCCGCAGACCCACTTCGAGGCCTCCGGGGCTTGCCGCGCCGGCGTCGATGAGATGTTCTCCAAGAGAGCCGCGGCCATATGCGACGCCAAATCTTTCGTCGTCGGCAATGATCTGATCGATGATCCGTTGCGCATTCCTGTTGAGATGGGCCATTCCGTTCTTCATTGGAATTCCTCCTTCCAATGCTGCGCTACTTGGTTGACACGGCGCTTGACAGCGCGCTCTGCTGCGGAGGCGGATCGGGCATGCGCCAAGACAGTGCAAACCGGATCGCCGGGGCTGAGCGCCGAACCCGGCCTTTGATGGTCGGCCGTCAGGTTCGGCCATTTGACATCGGGGAAACAGGAGATGGAACGAGACGTGTATGCAATCGCCGCGGCCGCAGCCCCGCGATAGACTGGCACGTCGATCCTTTCCCCGCGCACGGCGCGCAAATGCTCAATGAGGAGGGGTGCGCTGTCGGTGTCGAAGATATCCAGCGTTGCGCCAGGTCGTGGGTTGATTTCGATGAGATGAAGCCCCTCCGGCCCATCGATGAAATCGGCGCTGCAAAGACCCACAAGGCCGCAGTGGCGCGTCAGCTTGTCGAGCCAGCAACCGATTTGCATTTTCTTTTGCCGGTCAAATCGCATGAGACGGACGGCCCCGCCATAACGAAATGGTGACGTTGGCGAAGGCGAAGACCATTGCCGGCTGACGCCGATGATGCGGGCGGCACCATTTTGGGCCAGGAAAAGAGCCGAGATGCTGCGGCCGGACATGCGCTGCTGATAATAGTAGCCTGGCTCGGCAGGCATCGTTGCGACCGGTCTGACATGCGACCCGCCCGAGCCGCCGCCAAGCTTCGTGAGCCAGCCCTCCGGTTTTTCTGGTGACGAGAACTGGATCGCCGGATGCGGGATGTCCAAGCTTCGACAAAGTTGGGACAGGTTGGCGGGGTCCTTGATCGCCCGCACGGTTTCGGCGCTGTTGCCGGCAAGCGGAAACACTCGACCGAGTGCGTCGATGACGTCGGGCTGACGTTCGAAGCCGGAGCCGTAGACCAATGCGGCCGGTTTCTCGTCGCCCATAAGGCGTGACAATATGCCGATGATTTTCTCGCGGTCTATTCCCTCGCTTATACTGCCCGACAGGCGCGCCGTCCTCTCCGAAAGGGCGACCGTATCGCAATCGCAGAACAGATCGGCCACCAACGGCCGATAGCCGGCACGGCGCGCTGCTGCGGCAAGTGACCGGCCGGAAATGGCCGCGATCAGAATCGCAGGACTATTTTTCGATGCTGCGGGCAAGGGTAAAAGCATCCTGAAAATCATAAATTACCGGTTTTTCAGCGCCGATCATCTGTTTGAACAGCCCCGATTGGGTCTTGTACTTGACATTGCCGATAGAAAGCGGACCGATGCCGACTGCGGCGGTTTCCCCGAGCGTATCGGCTTTCGCATGGACGGCCAGGCCCTCGATGCCTGCCGGCGGCACGGCGTTGACATCTGCCGCAACAAGCAGATTTGCCGCCTGGCGCAGTTGTTCGGCAGAGATCACCTTGACGCCAGCCTTGGCCGCGGCCAGCACCACTTCGGCCTGGCGCAACAATTCCGTCTTCCTTTCTTCCGTCGAACCGTCCGCCGCTGTCACAGTGACGCCGAAGCGGGCCTTGATGGCCTCGGCGATGGCTTCGACACGCGCAATTCCGTCGTGACCGACCAGCGTGACGTCTGCGCCCTCCTTGGCTGAGATCACGGCGGTGCAGTAGCCGACGACGCCGGTCGCGCCGAAAATGCTCACTTTCGTTCCCGCCAGCTCACGATTGTGCAGTTTTCCAAGTGTTTTCTCGACTCTGGCGACCATCGCTGCGGCGGTGGTAAACGAGCCGGCAGGATCGGCGAAGACAGAAACCTCAAAAGGGGGCACCATTGCCTGCTTTGCGGCATCGATCATGTCGAGTGCCAGGATCGTATCACGCCCGGCAATAAAAATGCCGGTGGCAACGCCTGCATCCGGGGGACGTGAGAAGACCGCATCCTGGACAAGGCCGGCTATGTCGGCGAGCGCCACGTCCGTGTAAGGAACGACATGGTCATAGCCCGCATCAAGGGCCATATTGACGTCGAACGGGCTCATCTGCCTCAATGGCGTAAGCATATGGAGAATGGTTTTCCGGCTCATTTGGCTCGCCTTCTAGTATGTTTCCCGACCCAGTTCGAATTGCTGCGGTGCCCTCGTTCGCGCGATCTGCGCCCCCTCATTTCTGCCGGCGACGATGCGGATTGTCGTTTGTGTGTCCATTAGCGCGGCAGAAGCGACAATCCGCTCGGCAGCCGCCTGAGATGGAGCAAAGGCAAATCCGGTCGGTCCCCAGGAACTTTGCCCGATGCCGACGGCTCCGCATTCGGCAAGCCTTGCGAGCGTCCTTTCGACCGCCGGACTGGTAAAACGGCCGCCTTGCGCCGGTGCAAAATAATCGCCCAGCGTTTGCTGGATTGCCGTCACCGCATTGCCGAAAGTGGCAATGTCCTTTTCGAACGCGGCGGGCATGATCTCCATCAGCGCATGGCGGCAGATCGAAGCCGAGCCGGCTGCAGGAAACGGCGCCAGCGCGCGGAATGCCTTGATTTCAGCGTCCCCGTGAATTCCGTGGGCAAGGCTGTCCAGAACGAGAATGATGCGCCACTCGCTCGGAAACGGAATGCGGGAAATGACGGTCGGGGTCAGATCGTCCCTGGCCTTGCCCGCATCGAAGATAAGACCGCCTTCCTCGAAGGCCGCAATGCCGATTCCCGATCGTGCGCCGCGCCCCAGGAAGGCCGCATCTTCGCGGATGTGGAACGGCAAATCATGCAAGCTTCGAAGCGCTGCGGAAACGGCGAGCGCCAGCTGGGTTCCAGACCCCAACCCGGCATGGGCCGGGATTGTCTCTCGAACCATCACCCGGTGATGGCCTGAAAGCTTGAGACGAGACCGCAGGGCCGTAAGGTGAGCAAAAAGCCGGGCACTCTCGGGTCCATGGACGCTGGTCTCGGCTGCCCGCGAGACCTCCAGCCGCGTCGATATGCCGTCCAGCGGCAAACCGATACTGCCGAAACGCGAGCTGTCCTTGCCAGGGATGTCCAGGAATCCGAGGTGCAAGCGTCCAGGAACTTGAATGGAGACGGAGTCCGACATCGGTTCTATTTCTGAACTTTTTGATAATCGGGCCCTGAGTTATGTTATCGTATTTTACTACCAGCGCAAGTCTGGGTGACAAACCGGGAGAAAAGAACCAAAGGAGCAGCCGCGATGAGCGAGGAGACGGAACGGAAACGGGAGCGCGTTTATTCCGAGGACGAAATCGTTTCGAAGCTGCAGGCGGAGCTTCCGCATTGGCGCTACGAAAACGGCTGGATTCGCCGCAGATACAAAACGCACAATTGGAAATCCACCCTGATGGTCATCAACACGGTTGGACACCTGGCAGAGGCGGCCTGGCACCATCCCGATCTCAAGGCATCCTATGCGTGGGTGGAGGTGTTGTTGATGAACCATGCCGCCAAAGGCGTGACCGACAAGGATTTCGAACTCGCCAAAAAAATTGAGGACGTCGTCCAATGGCAGCCGGGCAAGGCGGACGGTGCTCTCGAAGGCACGCCCAATGCCGATCAGCGATTTGCTTACCTGAAATATGATAGCTGAGCTGCATTTTTCGTCGGATGGACTTCACATTTGACGAAGAACAGATAAATTCACGGGGGCACCAGAAAGTTTCGGAGTGTGATGGTTGCATGGATCGGCAGCCAAACAGTTCCTTTGCCAGATGCAATTGAGCAGGTGGCAAAGCTTCTGGCAAAGAGCCGCTGCCCGGTATTTTCCATTGAATCGGATGTCCATGGCTCCCGCAGCCTGATTGCGCTGGCGGAGCGGGTCGGGGCGACCTATGACCACGTGAATGGCCGAAACCTTCTTCAGGAAGTGGCACTTCACACGGATATCGGCGGTTTCTTTGCAACGGCGACGGAAGTGCGGCGCCGCGCCGACCTCATCATCATCGTGGGCGACATTGCAGCGGCTCATCACGATCTGCTTTTATCGCTTGCGTCAACGGCGGCGGATCTTTCGTCGTCAAGCCGAAGGCGTTGGCTTCAGATCAAAGGCAAGGCGCCGGCCGCCGCCAGCGAGCCTCTGCGGCGTTTGAAGGCGATCGAAGTGGGCTCGTCCGATTTTCCCATCGATGCCGTGCTCGGAAGCCTCAGGGCGATGCTGGCTGGAAGAAAAACATCCGCCCCTCTCGCCAATATCGATACTTTCTTAAGCGAAATGGCGAGCGCGCGTTTTCCCGTCTTCGTCTTCTCCCATCTCAACGACCCGGCCAGTCTGGCGATGCTGCAAGGCATGCTGGCAGACATCAACAGAGCCCGGCGGGCGACGGCTCTTTTCCTGCCGTCCGACGACGACGCCTGGGGCATGGTCTTGGCATCGACCTGGATGACGGGCTTTCCGCCGCGTACAGGCTTTTCGACCGGCTCACCCATCCATGACCCGTGGCTTTGCGACATCGAGCGGATGATTGCAGATAAGGAGGCGGATCTGCATTTGTGGGTATCGGAGCGTGACGAGGCGCGTCCGCCGAAACGCAGCCAAGTGCCCACGGTCGCGCTGGTGAGGAGTGAACGGCCCGCCGCCGGCGCGTTGGTCACCATTCGTATCGGCAAGGCTGGTCTTGACCATGACGGCGTGGTCTATTCGAGCCGCATCGGAACCCTAAGATCCGTTGCCGCAACGGCGCCTTCCGCTCTCCCCAGCGTTTATGCAATCGTCGGGCAACTCGAGCATGCCCTGCAGGAAGAGGGTTTGCCATCATGATGATCCGTCTTGCAGGTGGGGAAGTGGTGGATCCGGTCAATGGTCCGACCGGCAATCGCGACGTCTGGATCAAGGATGGCGTCATCATCGAAAAGCCGGTCTCAAAGAGGGCCGACAAAACCTATGACGTTTCCGGCTGCCTCGTCATGGCCGGTGCAATAGACATCCACTCGCATATCGGCGGGGGAAACGTCAATACGGCCCGACTTCTGTTGCCCGAACAACATGCCGCGCACCTCAAACGGCCGTTGCACACGCCGCTTGCAAACGCCGGGTGGTCTACCTTCAACACGGGATGCCTTTACGCTCAGATGGGTTTTACCACCGTGGTGGAGCCCGCCATGTCGCCTTCGAACGCGCTTCATACCCATATGGAGCTTGCCGACATCCCGATCATCGACAAGGCAACGCTTGCAATCCTCGGCAATGACGATTTCCTTCTGTCGATGATCAGGGACAACGCCTCCTCGACGATGATCGACGATTACGTGGGTTGGACCGTGTCGACGGCAAGATCGCTCGGCGTGAAGGTGATCAATGCAGGCGCAGCAGCCGCCTTCAAGGAAAACATCCGCAGCTTCGCCTTCGACGACGTCGTGCCATCCTACGGCGTCACTTCCCGCAAGATCGTCGAGACGCTGCAGTCGGCCGTCGGCCGTCTGGGAATTCCTCACCCTCTCCATGTCCACGCCAATAACCTTGGCATCGCCGGAAACGCCGCAACGGCTGCTGAGACAATTCGCGCGGCGCAAGGCCAACCAATCCATCTCGCGCACCTGCAGTTTTATGGTTACGGCACCGAAGGCAAACGCGGCTTTTCCTCCGAGGCTGCCCGTCTTGCCGATCTGGTCAACAGCACGGAAAACGTGACGATCGACGTCGGCCAGGTGATGTTCGGCCAGACGGTGACAATCTCATCCGACGTCATAAGGCAGTATTCCGGAATGCGAACGGCAAGTCCGAAAAAGTCCATTCTCTTCGACGGCGACGGAAACGGCGGCGGCATTGTCCCCTATCGCTATCGCAAGGACTACTATGGTTCGCTGCAATGGGCGGTGGGGCTCGAGCTGTTCTTGCTGATCAACGACCCATGGCGGGTTTTCTTCACCACCGACCATCCGAACGGCGCCCCCTTCACGGCCTATCCCGAATTGTTCGAGTTGCTGATGCGCCGCGATGTCCGCAATGCCAAGATGGACGAGCTCGACCGCTCCGCGCTGGAGCTTACCACACTCGCCTCGATCTCCCGCGAATATACGCTTGAGGAGGTTGCGGTCATGACGCGAGCAGCGCCGGCGAGGCTGCTTGGCCTCGATGACCGTGGGCACCTCGGCCCCGGTGCAATCGCGGATATCGCCGTCTACCGGAAAGGGCAGGATGTCCAAAGGATGTACCGCGATGCGGCTCTGGTGTTCAAGAACGGCGACCTGGTCGTCGAGGACGGCGTCGTCACGCACTATCGTTGGGGAAAGACGGTGCACCTCAATTTGCCGCCCGACAAGAGCATCACCAAGCGCATGCAAGCCTATCACGAAGATCGCTACGGGCTGTCGCTCGACTGGTTCACCTTTCCGGATTCAGCGATTTGTCGCGAAAACCCTTTTGCGGAGGTCGCATGCAAGAGCTGATCCGCAACGGCATTGAGATCGACGACACGTTTGCCGAGGCATTCGGCATGCGTGCGACCGCAATCATCATCACCGCGCCGAGCCTGAAGTGGGCGCGGCAGGCGGCGACCACCATGACGGGCTTTGCGACCTCCGTCATCGGCTGTGGTTGCGAGGCGGCGATCGACATCGATATTCCGGCGTCCGAGACGCCGGATGGGCGTCCGGGCTGCCGCGTGATGATCTTTGCGATGGGGACGGACGAGCTGCAGAAGCAGTTGAAAACCAGGCTCGGTCAATGTGTTCTGACCTCGCCCGGCAGCGCCTGTTTTTCCGGGCTCGAAGGCAGCGCCTGGCTCGATCTCGGATCATCCCTGCGCTATTTCGGCGACGGATGGCAGATCTCCAAGAAGTTCGGCGGCAAGCATTATTGGCGGGTGCCGGTCATGGATGGCGAATTTCTGTGCGAGGCGAAGGCCGGTTTGACGAAAGAGGCGGTTGGCGGCGGAAACCTCTTCCTGCTCGCCACAGACGGCGGAAAGGCGCTGGCGGCCGCCGAGCGCGCCGTGGCGGCGATTGAGAAGGTTCCCGGCGCAATCATGCCTTTCCCCGGCGGCATCGTGCGCTCCGGCTCGAAAATCGGCGGCAAGTACAAGGGCATGATGGCTTCGACCAACGATGCCTATGCGCCCACACTACGGGGGGTGACCAAGAGTGCGCTCGGTCCCGACATCAATGCAATCCTTGAAATCGTCATCGACGGGGAGACGAGCGAGGCGGTGGCTGCGGCGATGCGAGCCGGGCTGAAGGCGGTCATCAATTTCGGGCCGAGGCGCGGCGCTTTGCGCATCAGCGCGGGAAACTATGGCGGCAAACTCGGCAAGTTCCATTATCATCTGAGGGATCTCCTGCCATGAAGCCGCTGACCTTCACCCTTCGCTCCGAACCGGATGAAAGGCTCGATCTATCCGGCTTGACGCCCCAAAAGCTCAACGGCATGCAGCCTGCCGACATCGCCAGATTGCCGATTGGAACGAGCCGGCGTCCCGCCACGGTGGGCGATGTTTTCAAGGTGGCGGGCAGGGATATCTCGAACATCGTGTTTTCAGGCGGCAGCGGGCGCTTCGACCTCGTCGGAGCGGAGATGACGACGGGACAGATCCGCGTCGAGGGCGATGTCGGCGCCCGCGCCGGTCGCCGCATGGCTGGCGGCCTCCTGAACATCGAAGGAAAGGCCGGTTTGCAGGCGGGATCGGGGATGAGGAACGGGCGCATCGAGATCGCCGGTGATGCAGGCGATGGCCTTGGCGGGCCGATGGCGGGAGAGATCCACGGCATGACGGGCGGCCTCGTGATTGTTGGCGGCAAGGCCGGCCATCGCCCCGGCGAGAAGATGCGGCGAGGCATCATCGCGCTTTTGAAAGGATGCGGCGATTACGCCGGTCTCGGCATGACCGCCGGGACGATCGTTGCGATCGGACGCGTCGGTCTTTATCCCGGCCACTTGATGAAGCGCGGCTCGCTTCTGTTCGACCGGCGACCAGCGGCGCTTTCGCCGACGTTCATCGATTGCGGCCGCGTCGAAATCGTCTTTCCGGCACTGTTCGACCGCTATCTGATGGAAGACAAGATCCTTGACCGGCCGCTGCTCGGCGCAAAACCTTTCCGTTTCGGCGGCGACAATGCGGTCTTGGGCAAGGGCGAAATCATGTTTCCGCGAGGTTGAGCCGTGGCCGTCCGGTTTAAGATCGGCCGAAGATCTTCAATCGGATTGCTGCAACATCGGATAAAGCTTGTCGAAGAAGGGCAGGCATTGGGCTCCCCGCTCACGCAGGAACACCTGAAAGGCACTCATCGCCGGGGAGACGGTTCTGTCCGTCCGTGTTACCGAAAACCATTGCCTGCGGATCGGCATGCCGATGACGTCGAGGGTGACGAGTTTGCCGAACTCCAGTTCCATGGCGATGGTATGGGCCGAAATGAAAGCGATGCCAAGGCCCGCCATGACGGCCTGTTTGATCGTCTCGTTCGACGACATCTCGGTTCCCAGATCATCGAGCCTGCCAGGAATCTCGCCGAGGAAGATTTCCAGCGATATGCGCGTGCCCGAACCGGGTTCTCGGACGAGAAAACGTTCCTTTGCGATCTCCTCTTTGGTGATGTCCCGTTTCCCTGCCAAGGGATGGTCGGGCGGTGCGACCATCACCAGCGGATGGTCGCCGAATCCCACCGAGTGCAACGGCATGTCCTTGGGCGGACGGCCCATCAGGGCGATGTCGACGTCATGGTTTTTAAGCTTTGTAATGATTTCTGCCCGGTTGCCGATGGCGAGCGAAACGGCGATCCCGGGATGGCTCTTGCGGAAGGTCGCCATCATGTTCGGCGCGAAGTATTTTGCGGTCGAGACGACGCCGAGGGCGAGGGTGCCGGTGCGCACGCCCTTGATTGCATCGACTTCGTCGTCCAGCTGGCGCAGCCTTTCCTCGATCATCTGGGCGGCATCGATGAAAGCAAGGCCCGCCGCCGTTGGGCGGATTCCGTCATTTGTCCGGTCGAAAAGGATGATGCCGGCATCCTCCTCAATCTGCTTGAGCTGGATGGTGACGGCCGAGGGGGTGAGGCCGAGCGCATTGGCGGCCCGCACGATCGTTCCGTGCCGCGCGATCTCCTGCGTTGCACGCAAATGTCGAAGCGTCAGGTTCTTCATCAGGTTAGCTTAATTTTTTTTAGCTAACTAGTAAATACAATAAATTTTACTTAACTCGAAATTCCTGTTTCGATGTTGCCATGCCCGGGCAGTGAGGAGCGGGCGGGGAGGTAGGCTATGACTTCGTCGACGCTAGACGCCTTTTTGAATTCCCATATCGGCAGTGGTCGCCCGCATTGCGAAGCTGCCGCCGTCACGATCCGGCAGCTGGCTGCCGCTGCGGTCACGCTCTACAGCACGATCAATCAGGGTGCGCCCGGCAAGGCCTTTTCCAGAGAACGCGGCCATGTTGGTCCAGGCGGCGACATAACAAAGGATCTCGACGTCCTGGCCGATGCCCTCTTCATCGACGCGATGCGAGAGGCGCCTGTCTGCCTCTACGCCTCCGAGGAACTCGAAGACGCAGCGCTCCTCGATCCGAAAGCTCCGCTTGCAGTCGCCATCGATCCGTTGGACGGCTCCTCGAACATCGACATAAACGTCTGCATCGGGACGATCTTCTCCATCCTCCCAGCGGCTGGTGATCCGGTCGGCGAGCCTAACGCCTCCTTCTTCCAACGAGGAGACGCCCAGCTCGCCGCCGGCTTTTTCATCTACGGCCCGCAGCTTGCGCTGGTTCTCAGCCTCGGCAGCGGCACCCACGTCTTCGTCTTTTCCTCGGGTGGCGGCGTATTCATACAAGCCCACGAAAGCGTGGTCGTTCCACCGCGGACCCAGGAATTCGCGATCAATGCCTCCAACTATCGTCATTGGGACGAGGCCGTCAGACTTTATGTCGATGATTGCCTGAAGGGGACGGAAGGGCCGCGTGAAAAGGAATTCAACATGCGGTGGATCGCGGCCGTTGCCGCCGATGCCTATCGCATCCTTATGCGCGGCGGCGTTTATCTCTATCCCGGCGACACGCGCAGGGGCTATGGCGAGGGCCGGCTGCGGCTGGTCTACGAGGCCAATCCCATCGCTTTCCTTATTGAGCAGGCCGGCGGAGCCGCCACCGACACGATCAGCCGTATTCTGGACCTCACGCCCACGTCACTGCACCAGCGCGTTCCGCTGGTCTTCGGCTCGGCGCGGGAGGTCATGCGCATTGGGCGCTACCACACCGAGCCGAGCAATATTGCCGAGCGAGCGCCGCTCTTCAGCAATCGCGGTCTCTTCAGGGCCTGATCGGAGAACAAGACATGTCGGCAAGGCATCCCATCATTTCGATTACCGGATCGTCGGGCGCCGGAACCACGTCGGTCAAGCGGATTTTCGAGCAGATCTTCAGGCGCGAGAAAATCGAAGCGGCCTTCATCGAGGGAGACGCATTTCACCGCTACGACCGGCAGGCCATGAAGGAAAAGGTGGCCGAGGAGGAACGGAACGGCAATCCAAACTTCACCCATTTCAACGCAGATGCCAACGAACTAGAGACGCTCGAAGCCGTTTTCGACGAATATGGTCGCAGCGGCACGGGCCACACAAGGACCTATATCCACGATGAACAGGAGGCCGCGCGCTTTGACGTCCCGCCGGGCAGCTTCACGCCATGGCGCGATTTTCCGAAAAGCGACCTGCTCTTTTATGAAGGGCTGCACGGCTGCGCGGTGACGGACAAGGTCAATCTCGCCCGTCACGCCGACCTGAAGATCGGCGTCGTGCCCGTCATCAATCTCGAATGGATCCAGAAGATCCACCGTGATCGCGAAGCGCGCGGCTATTCCACGGAAGCGGTCATGGACGTCATCTTGCGGCGCATGCCCGACTATGTACGCTACATCACGCCGCAGTTCACACTGACCGATATCAACTTCCAGCGGGTGCCGATCGTCGACACCTCCAACCCGTTCATCGCGCGCTGGATCCCGACGCCTGACGAATCGATGCTCGTCATCCGCTTCGCGAGACCGCGCGGCATCGATTTCCCCTATCTGCTGTCGATGATCCACGACTCGTTCATGTCGCGCGCCAATTCCATCGTGGTGCCGGGAAACAAGCTCGATCTCGCCATGCAGCTGATCCTGACACCCCTGATCATGCAACTGATCGAACGCAAAAACCGCGCCTCATGAGGATGAAAGCGATGAACACGCAACTCCAGCCGCAGGGCATTATCGAACCCGCTATCGTAACGGAACAAGACATGGCCGATGCCATCAGGGCGCTTGCCATGGATGGCGTTCAAAAGGCCAATTCCGGCCATCCTGGCATGCCGATGGGCATGGCCGACGTCGCAACGGTGCTGTTCAACCGCTTCATCAAGATCGATCCCTCGCACCCCGATTGGCCCGATCGTGATCGCTTCGTTCTTTCGGCCGGCCACGGTTCGATGCTGCAATATGCGCTTCACTACCTGATCGGCTATGAGGATATGACGGTTGAGGAGCTGCAGCGGTTCCGCCAGCTTGGCGCCAGGACTGCCGGGCATCCCGAGTACGGTCACGCCCTGGGCATCGAGACGACCACGGGTCCATTGGGCCAGGGTATCGCAACGGCGGTCGGCATGGCGCTTGCCGAGCGCGTGACCAATGCACGCTATGGCGACGGGCTCGTTGATCACTATACCTATGTCATTGCCGGTGACGGATGCCTGCAGGAGGGCATCAGCCATGAAGCGATCGACCTTGCCGGCCATTTGAAGCTGTCGCGGCTGATCGTGTTCTGGGACAACAATTCCATCTCGATCGACGGTCCCACCAGCCTCTCGACCTCGATGAACCAGCTCGCACGCTTCCACGCGGCGGGCTTCGACGTTCAGGAGATCGACGGGCACGATTTCGATGCGATCGGCCGGGCGATTTCCCGGGCAAGGGTTTCGAACAAGCCGTCGCTCATTTCCTGCCGTACCATCATCGGCAAGGGCGCGCCAAATCTTCAGGGGTCGGAGAAGACGCATGGCGCGCCGCTCGGCGAAGCCGAAGTCGCCGCGGCAAGACACGCCTTGAAATGGAGAGCGGCGCCCTTTGAGGTTCCTGAGGCTATTTTGGAGCGCTGGAGCGATGCTGCCGCACGCGGGGCAGCCGAGCGGGTCAAGTGGCTCAACCGCGTTGCTTCAGCTCCCGAAGGCGCCGCCTTCCTGAGAACCGTAGACCGTGAGATCGACACATCACTCTTCGATGATCTTGCCGAGTTTCGTCGAACGCATCAGGCCAAGGCGACCAAGGTCGCCACGCGCAAGGCCTCCGAAATGGTTCTTGGCATCATCAACGCCGCGACGGATTTGACGATCGGCGGCTCGGCGGACCTGACCCATTCCAACCTGACACTGACCGCGGGAATGGAGCCGATCAAGCCGGGAAGCTACGCCGGCCGCTATATCCATTATGGCATCCGCGAACACGCAATGGCGGCTGCGATGAACGGCCTTGCCCTGCATGGCGGGTTCATTCCCTATGGCGGCACCTTTCTCGCCTTCTCCGACTACGCGCGCGGCGCCATCCGCCTCTCGGCACTCATGGGGCAGCAGGTTATCTACGTCATGACGCATGACTCGATCGGCCTTGGAGAAGACGGGCCGACCCATCAGCCGATCGAGCATCTGGCAATGCTGCGCGCGACACCCAACCTGAACGTCTATCGTCCGTGCGACATCGTCGAGACGGCCGAATGCTGGGAACAGGCCCTCAAGGACCGCAATCGTCCGAGCCTGATTGTGCTGTCGCGGCAGAACCTGCCGATGTGTCGCCCGGCCAATAGCGAAGAAAACCGTTCTGCGCGCGGAGCCTACATCCTGCGCGCGACCTCGGAACCATCACCCGTCACGCTCCTCGCGACCGGTTCCGAGGTCGAAATTGCCTGCGTTGCTGCCGATATGCTTTCAGCTGCACACGGCATCGGGGCGAGGGTGGTGTCCATGCCGTGCTGGGAGCTATTCGAACAACAACCGTCCGAATACCGCGAGGCAGTGCTCGGAACTCGTCCGCGGATCGGCATCGAAGCGGCGGCGCGTCTCGGTTGGGACCGATACCTTGGAGACGGTGGCATTTTCATCGGCATGGAGGGCTTCGGTGCCAGCGCTCCTGCCGCCGCACTCTATGACCATTTCGGCATCACCCCCGGGGCCGTCGTGGAGGCGGCGCTGAGACTTGCGGCCTGAGGTCTGATCAGGCCGGCCGGACAGTTCAACGTGAAAGGAGCAGGCTGATGGCCCGCATCGCATTACGCCAGCTGCTCGATCATGCAGCGGAATACGGTTATGGCGTTCCCGCCTTCAATATCAACAATATGGAGCAGGGCCTTGCGGTTATGGAGGCTGCTGCCGCCTGTGACGCTCCCGTTATTCTTCAGGCCTCCAAGGGTGCCCGTGCCTATGCAAAGGACATCATGCTGGCGCGCATGATCGAGGCGCTTTCGGAGATTTATCCGGCCATTCCCATCTGCGTCCATCAGGACCATGGCAGCGACGAAGCGACCTGCATGACGGCGATACGCCACGGCTTCACCTCGGTGATGATGGATGGCTCTCTCGAAGCGGATGCCAAAACACCTTCGTCTTATGAGTATAATGTCGCAATCACCGAACGGGTCACGCGCATTGCCCATTGGCTGGGCGTGTCGGTCGAAGGGGAGCTGGGTGTTCTCGGTTCGCTGGAGAGCGGCACCGGAGCTGCCGAGGACGGTCATGGCGCTGAAGGTGCTCTATCACATGAGCAGCTTCTGACGGACCCTGACCAGGCCGTCGATTTCGTCGCGCGCACCGGTGTCGATGCGCTGGCGATCGCCTGCGGCACGTCTCATGGCGCCTACAAGTTCACCCGGGCGCCGGACGGCGATATTCTGGCGATGAGCGTCATCCGGGCAATTCACCTCAAGCTGCCGAACACGCATCTCGTCATGCACGGCTCATCCTCGGTCCCGCAGGAAATGCAGGACGTCATCAACCGCTTCGGAGGACGAATGCCGCAGACCTACGGCGTGCCCGTCGAGGAGATCGAGCGCGGCATTCGCCATGGGGTCCGCAAGGTCAACATCGATACCGACTGTCGCATGGCGATGGCGGGGCAGTTTCGTAAGATCGCCGCAGAGCATCCGGAGGAATTCGATCCGCGAAAATTCCTGAAACCTGCAATGGATGCCTTGCGCAATCTCTGCCTTGACCGCTTCGAACGTTTCGGCACGGCGGGCAACGCCTCAAGGATCAAGGTCATTGCCTTAGATGAGATGGCGAGACGCTATGCCGCGGGCGAACTCGATCCGAAAACCACAGCAGCCAAAGCCGCCTGATCGGCGATACAGAAGACAACGAGAGGACCAAGTCATGGCCAATAAATCGCAAACCGTCACAGGTGCGGAACGCTACAGAGCTGGCGTGATGGAATACAAGAAAATGGGCTACTGGGAGCCTGATTACGAGCCGAAGGATACCGACATCATCGCGCTCTTCCGCATCACGCCGCAGGACGGCGTCGATCCAGTCGAGGCTGCCGCGGCCGTCGCGGGCGAATCCTCCACCGCCACCTGGACGGTCGTGTGGACCGACCGGCTGACGGCAACCGAGAAATATCGCGCAAAGGCCTACAGGCTCGATCCGGTGCCGAATGCGCAAGGCCAGTATTTCGCCTATATCGCCTATGACCTCGACCTGTTCGAGCCAGGCTCGATTGCCAACATGAGCGCATCGATCATCGGCAACGTCTTCGGCTTCAAGCCGCTGAAAGCATTGCGATTGGAGGACATGCGGTTTCCGGTCGCCTATGTGAAGACTTTCCAGGGGCCTGCGACCGGCATCGTCGTCGAGCGCGAGCGCTTGGACAAGTTCGGTCGCCCGCTGCTTGGCGCGACCGTGAAACCGAAGCTTGGCCTTTCGGGGCGCAACTACGGTCGCGTGGTCTATGAAGCGCTGAAGGGCGGGTTGGACTTCACAAAGGATGACGAGAACATCAATTCGCAGCCTTTCATGCATTGGCGCGAACGTTTCCTCTACTGCATGGAGGCGGTCAACAAGGCCCAGGCCGAGACCGGCGAAATCAAGGGAACATATTTGAACGTCACGGCAGCCACCATGGAGGACATGTACGAGCGGGCTGAATTTGCCAGGGAGCTTGGATCGGTCATCGTCATGATCGACCTCGTCATCGGCTACACGGCGATCCAATCCATGGCAAAATGGGCGCGTCGCAATGACATGATCTTGCATCTTCATCGCGCCGGGCACTCGACCTATACGCGCCAGAAGACACATGGCGTGTCCTTTCGGGTGATCGCCAAGTGGATGCGGCTTGCAGGCGTCGACCACATTCACGCCGGAACCGTTGTCGGCAAGCTGGAAGGCGATCCCGCAACGACACGCGGCTACTACGACGTCTGCCGCGAAGGCTTCAATCCGATGCGTTTGGAGAACGGCATCTTCTTCGACCAGGATTGGGCCTCTCTCAACCGCATGATGCCCGTTGCTTCCGGCGGCATCCACGCAGGGCAGATGCATCAGCTCCTGGACCTTCTTGGTGAAGATGTCGTGCTGCAGTTCGGCGGCGGCACCATTGGGCATCCGATGGGCATTGCCGCCGGCGCCACGGCCAACCGCGTTGCGCTCGAATGCATGGTGCTCGCCCGCAACGAGGGGAGGGACATCGTGCACGAGGGACCGGAGATCCTGCGCGAGGCGGCGCGCCACTGCCAGCCATTGCAGCAGGCCCTCGACGTCTGGAAGGACGTGACCTTCAACTACACCTCGACCGACACGCCGGATTTCGTGCCGACGGCCACAGCAGCAGAATAGGAGACCTCACATGCATATCACCCAGGGAGCATTCTCGTTCCTGCCGCCGCTGACGGACGAGCAGATCGCCCGGCAGGCGCAATACTGCATCGACAAGGGCTGGGCGACGAGCCTCGAGTTCACCGATGATCCCCATCCCCGCAATACCTATTGGGACATGTGGGGTCATCCGATGTTCGACAATGCGGACGCAGCCGCGCTGATAATGGAGCTGAACGAGTGCCGGAAGGTCTATGGCGACCGCTATATCCGGCTCGTCGCCTTCGACAGTAGCCACGGATGGGAGTCCGTTCGCCTCTCCTTCATCGTCAATCGTCCCCCGGAAGAGCCGGGATTCCGGCTTGAGCGGCAGGAGGCGGCCGGCAGACGGCTCCAATACACCACACGTTCTTATGCGGCAGACCGGCCGGCGGGAGAACGTTATGGCTGATGCGGTCCCCATGAGGCCTAAGATCGATGGCGAGGAGCCATCAGCCATCGATCTGCGGGCGGAATATGTCGAGTCCGGCGTCAAGGAGCTCCTCGACGAGCTGGACAATTCCCTCATCGGCCTTGCACCGGTCAAGCAGCGAATCAAGGAGACCGCGGCCCTGCTATTGGTCGAACGCGCGCGCAAGCGTCTCGGACTCGCTCATGAAACGCCAACGTTGCACATGAGCTTCAGCGGCAATCCCGGGACTGGGAAAACGACTGTCGCATTGCGCATGGCCGATCTGCTCCATCGCCTCGGCTATATCCGAAAGGGGCATCTGGTATCGGTGACGCGCGACGACTTGGTGGGGCAATATATCGGCCACACGGCGCCGAAGACGAAGGAGATCCTGAAAAAGGCGATGGGTGGTGTCCTCTTCATCGACGAGGCCTATTATCTCTACAGGCAGGAAAACGAGCGCGACTACGGCCAGGAAGCGATCGAGATCCTCCTGCAGGTCATGGAGCACCAGCGTGAGGATTTCGTCGTCATACTGGCCGGTTATGCCGACCGGATGGAGCGCTTCTTCGAAAGCAATCCAGGCTTTCGTTCGCGTATCGCTCATCATATAGACTTTCCGGATTACACCGACGACGAACTCCTGCGGATCGCCGAGGCGACGCTTACCAAGCAGAACTACCGCTTCGACGTCAAGGCCCGGGCCGCCATGGAAGAATATATCGCCCTTCGGCGCCGCCAACCGCATTTTGCCAATGCGCGCTCCATCCGCAACGCCCTCGATCGCGCGCGCCTGCGTCAGGCAAACCGGCTGTTCGAGACTTCCGCCGGCCCGATTGATGCCAAGGTGCTGTCCACCATCGTTGCCGAAGACATCCAGGCCAGTCGCGTCTTCAATAGCGCAGCAAGACAAGAGGAGGCCAGGTCATGAGCCGCAAATCGATCATTGCCCCCTCCATCCTTTCGGCAGATTTTTCCCGGTTGGGTGATGAGGTGGAGGAGGTCGTCAAGGCGGGCGCAGACTGGATCCATCTCGATGTCATGGATGGTCATTTCGTGCCCAACATCACCTTCGGGCCGCCGGTCGTCAAATCGATCCGCAACCGGACGGACGCAGTGTTCGACTGTCATCTCATGATTGCGCCGGTCGATCCCTATCTCGCCGCCTTCGCCGATGCCGGCTGCGATTACATTACGGTCCATGCGGAGGCCGGGCCCCACCTCGACCGAACGCTTCAGGCGATCCGCAATCTCGGCAAGAAGGCAGGCGTCGCGCTCAATCCGTCGACGCCCGAAAGCGTGATCGAATACGTGCTCGACCGGCTGGACCTCGTCCTGCTGATGACCGTCAATCCCGGCTTCGGCGGTCAGGCCTTCATTCCGGCGGTCGCCGAAAAGGTGCGCCGCGTGGCCGCGTTGATCGGTTATCGTCCGATCCATGTCGAAGTCGATGGCGGCATTACGGCCGAAACCGCGCCGCTGATCGCTGCTGCCGGTGCCGACGTCCTGGTTTCGGGCTCGGCCATATTCGCAGGCAATGACGCGTCGGCCTATGCGGGCAATATCCAAGCGATCCGCCGACAGGCAGACAAGGCGCTAGCGCAGCAGGCAGCGTAAGCCGAGCAAGCCAAGGGGATGATGAGACCGCCGGCGACTGCCGGCGGTCTTCTCCTTTATTGCTTCTTCTGGAATTGCACGAGATAGGCGAGGAGATTGGCGATGTCGGCATCGTCCTTCAGGCCAGCAAAAGCCATCTTGGTGCCCTTCACCTTCGCCTTCGGATTGTGGAGGTAGTCGCGCAACGATGCCTCGTCCCACTTCAGGCCGGCCTTGCCCGCATCGGTCATTGCCTTGGAATAAGAGAACCCGGGATGCGAGCCGGCAGCCCTGCCGATCACTCCGTTCAAAGACGGGCCTACCTTGTTCTGGTCAGTGTCGGCACTGTGACAGATCTTGCACTTGTTGAACACCGTTGCGCCTGCGTTGGCATCTCCGTCTTGAGCATTGACCCCGCAGGCAGAAAAGATCGCAACTGATACACCGATCAGAAGGATATGATAGTTCATGATATTTCCTCATTTCGCCAAGGGTGCCCTTTGACGAAGGCAGGCGCTGCTGTTCCTCCACCGGCGCCAGCCATTTTGGATCGTATGGCCTTCCGTACGGTGACGGCAGACTTGCGATCCGGCAAAAAAGTTACCCGCCAGGGAATGTAAGTCAACCCTTTGATTGGCCATTGAACCCTCATCGATCGCGCGGGACGAACGTCGCGATTGACGGGCCGGGGCGAAGCTCTTAGCCTCTTCATGCCCTTACCTCTTCCAGCACCGCGGGGCGCGGCTGGTTGGCGGTCGCGGCTGCTGCGCCTGAGAGAAAAAATTGCTGCGGCGCGGCCTCGTTGGTCGAAAGGTGCGACATGTTATTTATCGAACTCGTCTTGACAATTTGTATTGCGGACAGGCCTTCGATCTGCCGGGATGAACATCTTCATTTCGAAAACAGGGGAAGCTTGATGGCCTGCATGGCCCAGGCGCCTCCTCAGATTGCCAGGTGGTCGGAGGAGCATCCGAACTTGCGCGTCGTGCGATGGCGGTGCGAATATCCACCGAAGGGTACAGAGATCTAAGAGGGAAATCCGACGATCGGCCGCGATGCGGGCATCCGCTGGAAAGGCGCAACAAACGCCGCGCAGAGGAGGGCTCCTTTCGGGCCTGGATCATGCATAGAAGCCTGCAGCTGCGGGAGGAGAAGGGTTGCGCATCGGTGGTTTTTCGGCTCTTCCTGGAGGACGGCTGAGAATATGTGAGCCTGGCCTCACTCAAAACCTCGCATGCTAGATCCTCGATCAGTTGTTCGCCTCGTCTCCCTTGAGGCGAGCGAACAGCGACTTCCTCACCCGTCGCTCCCGACGCGTGTGCTGATAGCGAGGTTTTCACGAGGCAGTGATGCTGACCGATCGGATCGACGTTTTCTCGCCGCCAGTTTCATGTCCCCGCTTCGCCATCGCGCCTTCACCGAATTCAGTTGTATTGAGAAAGGGAAGAGCGCATGGTCCGTTCTTCAGCGGTCTTTATTAGGGGGCTGCTGATCGAAGGCCGCCACACCCTAGCCTTCTCAAAGGAGGACAGAATGTCTTCCGTGTTCGATCTTTCATACATGTCTTCGTCCGAGCTCAACATGCTTCGGGCACCACTCCAATAAGCTGGCCGGCCATGTAGCTCCTACGCGGGACCTCCAAATACTTGTCGCGGGATCGTTCAACGAGGACATCGAAATCGTCGTATCGGAATGTTGTGAATCTGTCCTCACACATCAATTCTAACTTCAAAAAGGATCGCACCAATGGCTAAAGGACAAGTAAGAGGCAACCGCGAAGCGCGGAAACCGAAACAGGAGAAGTCTCCGATAAAGGTGGAGAGTACGTTCGCCAATCAGATCAAGGCCGCAACGAAAAGCAACCCACAGGGCGGCAAACATAAGAGCTGAACGCGATAGGAGAATGAGCGCCCGGACGCCAGTCTTCCACTGAGAGTCCGTTTGGGAACGTCAGTGGCTGATACGTCGGAGCAGAAGACCGCCCATGGCGACATGGATCATGGCTTCTGACACGTCGATGCGGGCCCCGTAGTCGCGGACAAGGCGCCGCCATCGTGTCATCCAGCCGAAGGTCCGCTCGACGACCCAGCGTCGCGGCAGAACATTGAACCCAGGCTGGCCTTCGATGCGTCGGACGACTTCGATGACGAAATCAAGATAGGCGGCCTTGTCCATGAGCTTGCCCCGGTCGTAGGCGCTGTCGGCGTACAGATGCTTGATCCAAGGCCAGCGCTTACGAATGGCGGTGAGGATCATCTGAGCCCCGGCGCTGTCCGAGATATCGCCGGTGGTCAGGTTAACGGCCAACAAGCGGCCGTCGGTGTCGACGGCGATATGGCGCTTTCGGCCGACAATCTTCTTGGCGCCATCGAAAGGCCCGCTCGGCGCCAGGGGCCGGTGCCTTGACCGACTGGCTATCGAGAATACCGCCGCTCGGGCTCGCTTCCCGTCCGGCGCGCTCGCGATCGACCATGAGGGCAAGATCGTGGATCGTGCGGAACAGGAACAATCGGACGAAACGGCGAAACCACCGATACACGGTCTGCCACGGGGGAAAGTTCACCGGCAGCATCCGCCAGCCAACCCCGTCCGTGCCAGATATCGGATGCCATTCAACACCTCGCGCAAATCAACACCCCGGCGACGGCCGGTCTTCCGGGGCTTCGGCAGAAGCCCTTCAACCTGCGACCATTCCTCGTCTGTCAGATCCGTCGGGTAACGGGTGTTCAAACGGTCTCTTAGGCTGCTGACGGCCGCTTTCGCGGGCGACCGGCCCGGGTTGACGACCTAATCGTGCTTAGCGGGAACGCGGCCGACTGTGGAGGGATGGACCTCGAACAGGCGGGTCGGCCTCGGACGCGCTCGCTGACATTGATCACTCTTCGCCATTTGTCTTCGTATTGCGCTCAGCTGAGTTCTTGGGCGAGTCCGATGAGAAGCCCTTCAGGCCCACGGATGTAGCAGAGCCGATACGCGTCTTTATACTGGACTACTTCGCCTACGAGCTGCGCGCCGCGCGTGCGGAGCCTTTCAAGCGTCTCGTCAATGTCGTCCACGGCGAACATGACGCGGAGGTAGCCTCTAGGGCGTTGACCGGGGCGTTTCGGTGATCTGCGACGACAGGCGGCGTGAGGAAGCGGGAGAGCTCGAGCCGGCTGTGGCCGTCCGGTGTGCGCATCATGGCAATCTCCACACGCTGATCGCCCAGTCCAGTGACACGTCCGGCCTACCCTCTGTTTCTCATCAATCCGCGGTCGTGATAGGGTGGCGCGATGCGGGCAAAGCCAATTGGGCATTAAAACTCTGGCCCCAACAAAGAAGGACGCGATGTTTTCCACTCCATCGCTGACCATATGTTCTTATGGAGATGAGCGTCGAGGCGCCTTCTTCAAGGCATCGAGCAAGGCGGACATGCCATCGTTTGCCGCCAGTGCCAGCATATGATTGTCGGCAAGATCCAAGACGGCGACAATCGCCTCACGCTCGTTCCAGCCGACGGCAACGGCCGCCGCTATCAGGTCGAGGAAGGCGAACTGCAAGGCCTCCTGGCAGCGTATGTGCCTTTCGAGATTGTCGTCGGTAGCGAAGGGCCGTGAAATATCGCGCATAGACCGACAGTGTCCGATTCCCTTTGGCGAGACTACGGCATTTTAACAATTGCTGATAAAGTCCACAGGATGCAGGAGCCGCATCAATCTGCTCTCCTTCGATGGTCATGCTTGCCCGAGATGGAGCTACCGACCCGTCCGGCATTGTTTGTGCAGAAGAAGGGGCTCGAAACTTTTTCCAAGCCCGAAGGTTCTTAGGCGGCTTAACGCAGCCCGCCCTTGAAGTTTTCGCTCGGGGCAGTGTTCAGCAAACTCGAGGTGGTTTGACTTGCCGCTACACCATCACCCAGCGGCAGCTAGAGCTCCGGCGGTTTTTGAGCGGCAGTGTCTTTGGGTCTCCGGCTAGGCGTCTTTGAACGCTACCGATAGATCAATAAAGCGAGCAGCTATCGTGGTTCGTCAGAACCGCCCACACAGCAGTTCAAAAACATATGCGTGTGCGGCGATATCTTGCACTCGGACCGCGAAAGGTTCCCGGCTCGGTCCAGGAACCGAAACCCGATTCAGAAGCATCGTATGTCTGCTTCGGCCTGGGCTCTTTTCAGCTCCGCCGTCGCAGCCTTTGCGGGGGCACTTTCGCGGAACAACGCGCCGTTTTCACCGGTGAGGAGCCCCAGTTGCTTAAAGGTGGAGGCCGTCTCGTAGCGTTCATAGGGTAGGATGGATTCGATGACGTCGATCGAACACGAGCAACGGTCGAGGATCGCCCGATTTTCTCCGTTCGCCTTCATGCAGGCATAGACATATTCTGCAATGACGTTGGTCGGATAACGTGTTCCCGCCGCCACCGGATGCGTGAAGCTGATTGCTGCAATTGCGAAGGTCGCGATCCCAAGTGTCTTAAGCGCAATCATGGTGGTTCCTTTCATGCAGCGCAGTTTTCTGCCTGACAAAGATGATGTGCAGTGTTATTATAGCATAAATTCAATGACGTCGATACATTGGCAGTAGTTTTACAGTAACCTGACGATATTAATATTGCGTCGCACAAAACTAATGCTGCAACGCAGCGAACATTGCTGAACAAACACGCTTGCAGAAAGCAAATCTATCTCTTATGGTCTATTTGTTTCCGGCTTCAAGGACGTTACCGTCAAGGGAGTGGTGACTGTCTTCGTAGGCCAAGCGGGTGGGCGGTAACGGTGCCCTCCGCGCGCCTGGCTTAGGTCGTGACACGCTGCCGGAAATACTTCCCACACGCTGAACCGATGACGCGGGTCGCTGAACAGGCGCCGTTTTAACTCGTCATCCTTGCGAACTTAGGGAGGACTAAATGCGTGTACGTGCAAACTTCATAAAATCGGCATTGGTGACGACTGCGGTATCTTTGTCATTGGCGGGAGGAGTAACTGCCAACGACGAGGTCCAAAAATTGATCTCCGATTCCAAAAACTGGGCGATTCCGACGGGTGACTATGCCAATACCCGGTTTTCGAAATTGAACCAGATCAACAAGGACAATGTGAAGAACCTCCAGGTCAAATGGACATTCTCGACCGGCGTGCTACGCGGTCATGAAGGTGGACCTCTGGTGATCGGCGACGTGATGTATGTCCATGCGCCGTTCCCAAATACCGTTTATGCTCTCGATCTCAATAATGACGGCAAGATCCTCTGGAAGTATGAGCCCAAGCAGGATCCGAACGTCATCCCGATCATGTGCTGCGACACGGTCAATCGTGGCGTTGCCTATGGCGATGGCAAGGTCATCCTCAACCAGGCCGACACGACAGTCGTTGCGCTCGACGCCAAGACCGGCAAGGTCGTGTGGTCGGTGAAGAACGGCGAGGATACGGCCGGCGGCAAGGGAGAGAGCGGAACGGCCGCACCCATGGTCTTCAACGACAAGGTGCTGATCGGCATATCGGGCGGCGAGTTCGGTGTGCGTGGCCATGTGACCGCCTATAATCTGAAAGACGGTTCGGTTGCCTGGAAGGCATATTCGACCGGTCCTGACGCGGAAACCTTGATGGATGGGGAAAAGACCACTCATCTCGGCAAGCCGGTCGGCAAGGATTCGGGCGTCAGCAGCTGGGAAGGCGAGCAGTGGAAGCAGGGTGGCGGAACGACCTGGGGCTGGTATGCCTTCGATCCGAAGCTCAACCTGGTCTACTACGGGACCGGCAACCCGTCGACCTGGAACCCGGTTCAGCGACCGGGCGACAATAAATGGTCGATGACCATATTCGCACGTGATGCGGATACAGGCATGGCCAAGTGGGTCTACCAGATGACCCCGCATGACGAATGGGACTTCGATGGCGTCAACGAGATGATCCTCGTCGACGGCATGGACATCAGCGGCCAGAAACGCGACGTGCTGGTGCACTTCGATCGCAACGGCTTCGCCTATACGATGGATCGCGGAAACGGCGAGTTGCTCGTTGCCAAGAAATACGATCCGGCCGTCAACTGGGCGACGGAAGTCGTCATGGATCCGAAGAGCAAGGAGTATGGCCGCCCGCAGGTGGTTGCCCAATACTCGACGCAGCAGAACGGCGAGGACACCAACACGACGGGCGTCTGCCCGGCCGCTCTTGGAACAAAAGACCAGCAGCCGGCCACTTACTCGCCGAAGACCGGGTTGTTCTACGTGCCGACCAACCATGTCTGCATGGACTACGAGCCTTACCAGGTCAGCTATACCGCCGGTCAGCCCTATGTGGGGGCAACGGTATCGATGTACCCGGCTCCCAACAGTCATGGCGGCATGGGCAACTTCATCGCCTGGGATGCGGCCAAGGGTGAGATCGTCTGGTCGAAGCCCGAGCAGTTCTCTGTGTGGTCGGGTGCATTGTCGACCGATGGCGACGTCATCTTCTACGGCACGCTGGAAGGCTACATCAAGGCTGTCGATAAGGACGGTAAGGAACTCTACAAGTTCAAGACCCCGTCCGGCATTATCGGCAACATCAACACCTTCGAGCACAAGGGCAAGCAGTATGTTGCCGTGCTGTCGGGTATTGGCGGATGGGCCGGCATCGGACTTGCCGGTGGTCTTTTGGGTGCGGAAGGTGCTGCAGCCTGGCAGCAGGCCGTTGCCGGTCAGAAGGCTCCGGCCGAGGAAGAAAAGTCGATCTCGACGGCAGGTCTCGGCGCTGTCGGCGGCTATGCCGCTCTTGCCGACTACACGACGCTGGGCGGTCAGCTCACCGTCTTCGGTCTCCCGGATTGATCTGCGGGAACCCATAGCACGCCGACCTCTTGGTCGAGGCGGCTGGTAGAGAAGCGAGGGCCCGGAAGACCGGGATTTCCCCCGGCGGGCCCTCGAATTCGCCACGCAAACCACAACTCTCCTGTCAACGCCGCATCGCGACAGCAAGGCTGTATTGATGGCGAATGAGAAAGAGGTCCGAATGTCAGTGCGCAAAACAGTGTTAGTGCTTGCGATGTCTATTATTGGTTCCAGCGTCATCCTTGCCGCCGACGACAAGCAGAAAGCCGCAGCCGTCAGCGAACAGGATGGCAAATATGTCGATGCGGAAGGCAATCCAACATTCAAGATCCAGGATGACGGGACGGTCGACTGGTATACCTTCAGCGGCTACCGGCGCTATCATTCCGACTGTCATGTCTGCCATGGACCGGACGGCGTCGGCTCGAGCTATGCGCCTGCGCTCGCCAACACCATGAAAGACATGGACTACGGAACCTTCCTGTCGATCGTCGCGGAAGGCCGCAAGAATGTCGGCGGCGGCAAGGAAAACGTCATGCCGGCGTTCGGCGAAAACAAGAACGTCTACTGCTACCTCGACGACATCTACGTCTATCTGCGCGCGCGGGCCGTCGGCGACGCGCCGCGCGGTCGTCCGCCCAAGAAGGCTGACAAGCCGCAAGCGGCGAAGGACCACGAAAAATCCTGTATGGGGAGCTGATCTAATGTCGCCAGGCAAATTGTGCGGTCGTCATGTTCTGTTTGTGGTCGCGGTGATTGCCGCGATCCCGACGGCGGTATTTGCGCAAGGTGCCGGGATCGGCGCGGCGGGCGAACTGGTCGATCCGGACGTGCTGCGCGTTTGTGCCGATCCCTCAAACATGCCGTTTACGGATGAAAGCGGCGAAGGCTTCGAAAACAAGCTGGCTGAACTGGTGGCTGCCAAAACCCAACGCAAATCGGTCTCCTATACCTGGTATCCGATGGCGACCGGCTTTGTCCGCAATACGCTGAGAGCCAACCGGTGCGATGTCATCATGGGTTATGCCCAAGGCGACGAACTGGTGCAGAACACCAACGCCTATTACCGATCCACCTATGTCATGATCTTCAAGAAGAGTAGCGGTCTGGAAGGCTTGGAAAGCCTCGAGGATCCCAAAATCGCCGACAAGCGGATCGGGATCGTCGCGGGAACGCCGCCGAGCGCCAACCTGGCGAGGGCCAAGCTGATGCGCAACGCGAAGCCCTACCCGTTGATGGTGGATACGCGCTCGACGCCGTCCATGGCCGAGGTCATGTTGAAGGACCTCGAAAAGGACGTCATCGACGTCGCTATCCTCTGGGGACCGATGGCCGGCTATTACGTCAAGGAGATTAATCCGGACCTTGTCGTGGTGCCGCTTCTCAAAGAAAAGGCCGGTCGTATGTCCTATCGCATCACCATGGGCGTGCGTCCGTCCGATCAGGAGTGGAAACGGACGCTGAACAAGGTGATCCGGGAGAACCAATCGGAAATAAACCGGATTCTGCTGCAATATCAGGTCCCGCTCATCGACGAAGCCGGTAACCAGATCAAGGGCTAGCAGCGACGGCATTCGGATTTTCTCCACAATGGCAGATGCGAATGTTGTTGAGATTCAGAGCTTGCGCCGAAGGCGCACGATGCCGGGAGGAGATCAATGGTTGATCTCGGGCAGAGTAAAGAGGAGAAGCTTATGAAGAAAAGTTGGAAGAAGCCGACGACATGCGTCGTGTGCGTCGGAATGGAAATGTCACGTTACCGTTCCGCCGAACTCAAGGCTAAGAAATAAGCGCATCTACCGCTCCATGCGGCTTGTCCGCGTGGGGCGGCTGCCGTCGGAAGGAAGCACCATCACATGCGGCTGAAGATCCTCGGCTCCGCGGCAGGAGGCGGATTCCCACAATGGAACTGCAACTATCGGCTGAGCCGCGCCGTCCGCAACGGTGAAAGCGGCTTTCGGCGACGGACCCAATCGAGTCTTGGCGTATCCGCCGACGGCAAGGACTGGATTCTCTTCAACGCATCCCCGGACATTCGCGAACAGATTGCCGCCGCTCCGGAGCTGCAGCCGTTGGAGGAGGGTCCCTTGCGGGCCTCGCCCATCCAGGCTGTTGTCCTGACCAATGCCGATGTCGACCATATAGCCGGACTATTGAGCCTGCGCGAGCGGCATCGTTTTGTCATTTATGCAACCGCCCGGGTGCTTCGAGTGATCGAGGAAAACAGCATTTTCAAGGTTCTCGACAGGCAACTGGTCGAGCGCCGGGAACTTTTGCTCAACGTGCCGACCCCCATTGCGGACTGGCGGGGCAAGCCGACATCCATCGTGGTCGAAGCCTTTCCGGTTCCGGGCAAGATTGCGCTGTTTCTTGAAGATGCGGGCCGGGCGCAGGAGGGGTTCGGCACGGAAGAGGGCGATACAGTAGGGGTGCGTATTGTTCAGGAGGGCTGTCATTCCTCGACGCTTTATATTCCTGGTTGTGCGAGCATCGACGCCGACCTGAAAAAGAAGATTGCCGCGGCGTCGTGTCTGCTGTTCGACGGGACGGTCTACACGGATGACGAGATGCTGAGTGCCGGCGTCGGGACCAAGACCGGCCGGCGCATGGGACACATGCACATCGCCGGCTCTGACGGCTCCATGGCCCTGCTTGCCGATATCGCGCCAGCGCGCCGCGTCTATGTTCATATCAATAATACCAATCCGATCCTCGATGAGCGCTCTGCCGAAGCAGCAGCGGTGAGGGCAGGGGGATGGGAGATCGGCTATGACGGGATGGAGATCGGCATATGAGCGAATTTGCAGACGCGGCGCGAAATGGATTGACGCCCGCCGCACTCGAAGCAACCCTGCGTCAGGTGGGAGAGGAGCGATACCACAACAAGCATCCCTTCCATCACCGAATGATGGCAGGCGCATTGACCAAGGCCGAGCTTCAGGCATGGGCGCTCAACCGGTACTGTTACCAGGCGATGATCCCGCGCAAGGACGCGATGATCGTCAGCCGCGCGGAGGACCCGGAATTGCGCGCGGAATGGCGCCGAAGGATCGAAGATCATGATGGGGTAACGGGTTGGGACGGCGGCATCGCTCGCTGGCTCAAGCTGGCAAGCGGGCTGGGGCTTAACGAGGAGCTGGTGAAGTGCGAGCGCCGCGCTCTGCCCGCGACCCGCTTTGCCGTAGGAGCTTATCTGTCTTTCTGCACCAATCGCAGCCTTTTGGAAGCCATCGCCTCGTCCCTGACGGAGTTGTTCGCCGCTGTGATCATCGGCGAGCGCGTTCCGGCCATGCTGGCAAAATACAGCTTTGTGAGCGAAGATATCCTGGCCTATTTCACGCCGAGGCTGAAGCAGGCGCCCCGCGATTCTGACTTTGCGCTCGCCTATGTCCTTGCGCATGCGACGGAGCCGGAAAAGCAGCAGGACGTGATAAATGCCCTCATTTTCAAATGCGATATCTTGTGGGCAATGCTGGATGCACTCGACTATGCCTATCGAGACGGCGGCAACATTCCGCCGGGCGCTTTCGTGCCGGAGGCAAGTTGATGCAGACCCGCCGCCAGCGGGCCGTTTTGTCCTCACAGTCGAGGCCACATCTGAAGCGTCACGTCCGGCTGCAGTTTGATCCGGTGCGCAGCGCCTGGGCGGTCCTGTCGCCGGAAAAGGTTTTCTGGCCGGATGAGGTCAGTCTTGATATCCTGAGACTGTGTGATGGCCAGCACACGGTGCCGCAAATCGTCGACGAGCTTGCCGGACAATACGATGCGCCTCGCCAGGACATTGCTCCCGATGTCGAAGAATTCCTGCAGGAATGGTCCGACAGATTTCTGGTGACGCTATGAATGAAAGACTTCTTCCGCCAATCAGCATGCTGGCCGAGCTTACGCATCGCTGTCCCCTGCAATGCGTCTACTGCTCCAACCCGCTCGAGTTGTTGAAGGCGGACAGGGAGCTTTCGACAGACGCATGGCTGGCTCTCTTCGAAGAGGCAGCCGATCTTGGGGTCCTACAGGTTCATCTGTCCGGTGGAGAGCCGACCGTTAGGCCGGATCTCGAGCAGCTTGTAGGCTGTCTGACTAGACGCGGCGTCTACACCAATCTCATCACGGCTGGGGTCGGGATACCGGAAGGGCGGCTCGAGGCGCTGCAGGGGGCGGGTCTCGATCATGTGCAGTTAAGCATTCAGGGTGCAAACGCGCCGACGACCGAGAAAATCGGCAATCACCGTGGCGCGCACGAGAAGAAGCTTGAGACTGCAAGGCGGGTCGTGGAGCTCGGCCTGCCGCTGACGATCAATGCTCCGATCCATCGCCACAACATAGAGGAAGTGCCGGCTTTCATCGATCTTGCCCTTTCGCTTGGGGCAGAGAGATTGGAGATCGCCAATGTGCAGTATGGAGGCTGGGCTCTTCTTAACCGCAATGCCCTTATGCCCGATCGCGCCGCGGTGGAGCGCCAGGTGGAGATTGTCGAAGAAGCCCAGTCGCGGCTGCAGGGAGTTCTCGCGATCGACTTCGTCGCTCCCGATTATTTCGCGGTCTATCCGAAGCCCTGTATGGGCGGCTGGGCGCGTGATGCGTTCATGGTCGCCCCGGACGGCACGGCACTTCCCTGCCACGCGGCTGCAACCATCTCGTCCTTGCGATTCGAACGGTTCGGAGAATCGAGCCTGACGGATATCTGGCTTAATTCTCCGGCTTTCAATGCATTTCGCGGCGACGAGTGGATGCTGGAACCTTGCAGGAGCTGCGAGCGACGTGACATCGATTGGGGCGGATGCAGATGCCAGGCAATGGCAATAGCGGGCGATGCCGCAGCGACGGATCCCGCTTGCGTCAAGTCGCCCCTTCATAGCCGTATGGCAATGCTGATCAGTCAAGCCAATTCCGCTCCTTCGTCCAGCGCCGACAATTTCCAGTATCGCCGCATCGGACGGACTTGGTAGGCCAGTTCCGTGAGGGTTTGGCTGCTGGTCGTCCTGGAGCTAGCCCATGGCATGGCGAATGGTTTTCGACAGTCGCAGCAGGAAGGCAGGTCTCGAAGAGGCGACAAGCTTCCACGACAAGAGCGCCTTTGCCATGCGCCGGGGAAGTAGGCCGACGGAGAGAAACCAGGCCGCCAGGACGGCACGGCGTCTGAGCGAGACATTCATTTCCAGGCTCGCCACGGCACCTGCAGCGCCGAGAGTGAGCCTTGAATCATCGGGAACGGGATGCCGTTGGCGGTCTATGCAAAGCGATGCCAAGCGCTCTTCGAGATGCACCGTATCGTGAAGACTGACGTCCGGCGGCACCGTCAAGCCGACATCGGCGGCCTGATCGGACAAGGCTTCCATCCGGCGGAAGTCGTGCTCCACCCGCCAGCGTGCCCGCTGGCCAAGTCTTTCTGCAAAGACGGAATGATTGGCGCCATGCATGCGGTAGGCGCCAAGGCAAGAATCGATCGACGTCACCTTTCCATGGAGAGGCGCGACAGTGACCAGATATCCGTCCGCCCCCTGGCGAAAGTCCGTCTCGGGGATAGGCATGATCGCCTCCAAAGCCGAACGCCTGAAGGCCAGCCCGCTTGTCACGGTGGTTTGATAGCGTCCCTTCTGCAACAGCTGGGGGGTGACATCACCTGAATCGAAGGGGAACTCCTGAGGTGGAAACACATCCTTGACGCGTTGGCGTTCGTCGACAATGTGCAATCTGAATTGCGCCTGGGCGGTATCGCCGTCGCATGCCTCGATTATCTCCGATACGGCGTTCGGATAAAGATAGTCGTCGGCGTCGAGAAACAGAACGATCTGGCCTCGGCTGACCGCAAATCCTGTGTTGAACGCAGCCGCATGACCGCCATTGCTCTCCCTTAATAGAGCTGTGATCCTGGAGCCATATGCCGCAATCACACAAGCGCTGTCGTCAGCCGATGCGTCGTCGACAACGATGACTTCTACGTTGTCATGGCTTTGTTCCAGCGCGCTATCGATGCAGCGCTTTAAGAAGCGCGCGTAGTTGTAGTTCGCAATGATGATCGAAACTGAAACGTCTTCTTGGATGGAATGCATCGCATTGAACCTCGCACTTCTGCTTTGGTCGCGGCGAACCTTCTCATTCAGGTCCTGATGGTAATGTCCGTCTGGGCAAGAACGGCTTTTCAAAGCTGAAAAAAGCCGCTGCACTGACACGCCGGCCACGCGGTCGGCGAAGATCTTGTTTGATCGGTCTGTGCGCTCCCCAGCCTGCGCAGCTTTGTGGCTTTTGAAAGACCATAGCGATGAAAGCTCCGTCAGGCAGGAGAAGAGCGACTGCCCTGGCTGGCGTTGGGATAGGTCACTGCACCGGCGCGTGGTGCTGCGTCAACGCTTTGCGGAATGGGTCGACCGCCAATTAGAATGCGCGGCCGGCCGCTTTGTCGTTTTCAGTCCGCGTGACGCAGCCTGTAACTTTCGCAAGCAATAACTGAAATTTGGCAAAGTTCCGGGAGACCACCTCCGGCAAAGCCGCCGCGCGCGTGATGCCGTTTGCCGAAACGCCCGGACGTTTGCAGATCGGGCGAAGCTTGAGCTATCCGTCGATGTCGTTTCATATATAACCTTGCCCGCGTGACCAAGGCGGCAGGGAGGCGGCCTATGAATCTTAGACATCAGATTGTGGCGTTGGCCATCATCCCATTGATCCTGGCCATCCTGATCGTCACAGCGTTCATCACCTGGCAATCGGCGACGCTTGTGCGAAGCAGCATCGACACGTTCGAGCGAAACATGCTCAAGGCCAAGGAAACGGAACTCCTTAATCTGACTAATCTTGCGCTCTCTGCCATTCATGACATCTACGAAGCCGCCGGTCCGGACGACGAAGTCGCAAAGGAGAAGGTTCGCGCCATCCTGACCGCTCTCGACTACGGCAAGGATGGCTACTTCTTTGTCTATGACTACGACGGCAACAATGTCGTGCATCCGCGCCAGGCGTTCCGGCCGGGGCACAATTGGCTCAACCTGACGGATTCCGATGGCGACAAGGTTGTTGCCAATCTCATCGAGAAGGCCAAGGAGGGCGGCGGCCTTCACCAATACAAGTGGCAGAAACCCTCCTCCGGAGAGGTGGCCGACAAACTGTCCTTCGCCGTCGGCCTCGACAAATGGAAGTGGACGCTTGGAACGGGCGTCTATCTTGATGACGTCTTTGCACAGACCGCCGCCGCAAATGCCGATTTTCGCGCCAATGTCCGCAAGACATTTCTGATCGTTGCCCTGATTGCCGTGCCAGCGGTTCTCATCGTCTTTGCCACCGGCATGCTGCTGACGTTGAGGGAGCGCCGCCTTGCCGATAGCAAGCTTAAACAGCTCGCACAGCGCATCATCGACACGCAGGAAGAGGAAAGGGCCCGCCTTGCCCGTGAACTGCATGACGGGATATCGCAGAACCTCATCGGCGTCCGCTATGCGATCGATCTGGCGAGCCGCAAGGTCGCAAGCCAGGCCGAAGATGCCGCCCGTGCAATCGATCGCGGGGCGGAGGCGCTGAACGGGGCGATCAAGGAGGTACGGCGCCTGTCCCATGACCTGCGTCCGCGAGCGCTTGACGATCTTGGCCTGAGACCGGCGCTCAAGGCGCTTTGCGATAATTTCTCGGAGCGTACGGCCATCGATACACATCTTGAGGCGCTGACCTTCAAGAATATGCTGAAGCCTGAGGCGAGCACGGCGCTCTATCGCGTAGCGCAGGAGGCGTTGAACAATGTGGAGCGGCATTCCGGAGCAACGCGTGTCGACATCAGGATTTGGAGCGTTGGGGGCCGCGTCCGCATGACGATCTCCGACAACGGAAACGGTTTCGATGAAAACATCGCCGAAGGGAAGAAAGCGCTCGGCGGCGGGCTCGGACTGCGCAATATGCAGGAACGCCTGGCCCATTTCGGCGGCCTGCTGCTGATCAAGACGACACCAGCAGGCACGATCCTGACAGCGATGCTTCCAAGGTCGGCAACGGTGAACCGCGCGCAAGGCAAGGAAGCAGCATGAGCGGCAGGAAAAGTATCAAGGTTCTTTTGATCGACAATCATCCCCTGGTTCTGGACGGGTTAGGGGCGGTGCTGGAAACCTATGAACACCTCGAGATTGTCGGTACCGCCGGATTGGCACGCGCAGGGCTCGAGATTGCGCTGAGGGAAAGGCCAGCTGTCGTGTTGATGGATATCAATATGCCGCAGCTCAGCGGAATCGATGCCATCGAGCTCTTCAAGGAACAACTGCCGGAAACACGGATCCTGATGCTGTCGATGCACGACAGTCGCGAATATATTTCCACCTCGGTGTTGCACGGAGCCTCCGGTTACATTCTCAAGGATGTCTCCACCGACGAGATCATCGCTGCAATCGAAGCCGTGGCAAACGGCAAAACCTACTTCTCTTCCGGCGTCTCGGAAGTTCTGCTCGAGCGAAAGGAGACGCCGGATGCGCTTCCTCTGACGACGCGCGAGCATGATGTTTTATTGTTGCTGGCGGCAGGAAAGAGCAACCGTGATATTGCCCAGACACTCGGTATCTCGGCTGCAACAGTCGAGACGCATCGCAAGAACATCAAGAAGAAGCTCAACATTACGACGACGGCCGGATTGACCCGCTATGCTATCGAGAACGGATTGACCTGGGGCGACAGTTAAGCGGCCTACGCGTACTGGGTAGGCCCGCGTATTTTGCCGGTTTTCGCTCTTGTTGCCAAAATTTCCGCGCAATACCAGTCATCCGGTGGTCGCGCTGCGCAAAGCGGGCTGACGACTGGGAGGGCTACCGCAGTGACCCGTCGGTTGAAAGGGCTCGCCTTCGCTCCCACATTGCAAGCCCTTCGAAGGGGCATGCCCATAAAAAGTGAAACATTGACCGGTTTGAAGAAATAGCTGCCTTTGAGGGCTCGCCTAGACTTCAACTTAAGCGGCTACGACACCCTGGCGACACAGCAAGCGCGTGGCGCGCTTAGCGGTCAGCCAAGGCAGGCTGGCGGGGAATGCTCACGTCCAGCGAAATTCGATGCATGATTGATTGCTGTGTGCTCGATCACGGATTAAGCGTCAAAGCAGAATAAATCGCATCTACCCACTTCTGGGTAGACGCGAGTATTTTACGCTTCCTGCCATCTTGCCAGACGAAAACCGTCGCCATAGGACTTCACCACGGCTGGCCCAAAGCGAGCCGTTGGGAGGATCTCAATTGCATTACGCCTGCTTCCGTTCAGTCGGAAAAGCCGTCGCGACAGCCTGAGCCAGGTTCGCCCCAGCGATCGACTGACAAGCCCGCCTTCCACGCCGACAACTGCAACTTGGCGCCACATCTGGCGCCCGAGAGGTATCCGACATGGAAAAATCACGGAACAAAGCAGCGCTCTGGCTGCTCGTCATTCCCTATATCGGCCTGCTCTGGCCGCCCCTCTACAATATCCGCGAGCCGGCACTCTTCGGATTTCCCTTCTTCTATTGGTACCAGCTTCTCTGGGTGCCGATCACCGCCACGCTGACCTGGATCGCCTATCGGAGCACGCGCCATGACGACTGATATCGACGGAACGGCGCTCGGCGTCTTCCTCTTCTTCTTCGCACTCGTCACGATCCTGGGCTTCGTCGCCTCCCGCTGGCGTAAGCCTGAAACGCTTGCCCATATCGACGAGTGGGGCCTGGGTGGTCGCAGCTTCGGCACATGGATCACCTGGTTCCTGGTCGGCGGCGACTTCTACACGGCCTATACGGTGATCGCCGTTCCGGCACTCGTTTACACGGTCGGTGCCTACGGCTTCTTCGCACTGCCCTATACCATCGTCGTCTATCCCTTCGTCTTCATGGTCATGCCCATCCTCTGGAAACGCGCCAGGGATTTCGGCTATGTGACGGCCGGCGACGTCGTGCACGGTCAATACGGTTCGCGCGGCCTCGAGCTCGCCGTCGCCGCAACCGGCGTCATCGCCACCATGCCCTATATTGCGCTCCAGCTCGTCGGCATGACAGCGGTGCTCAAGGCGCTCGGCCTGCATGGCGAACTGCCGCTGGCGATCGCCTTCATCGTGCTTGCCCTTTACACCTATTCCGCCGGCTTGCGTGCCCCGGCGCTGATCGCCTTCGTCAAGGACATCATGATCTATATCGTGGTCATCGCAGCCGTGGCGCTCATTCCCTCGAAGCTCGGCGGCTATGCCAACGTATTTGCCTCGGCTGATGCGGCTTTCCAGGTCAAGGGAAAGGGAGATCTCCTGCTCGCCGGCAACCAGTATGTCGCCTATGCGACGCTAGCCTTTGGCTCGGCGCTCGCCGCCTTCATGTATCCGCATACGCTGACGGGTATCTTCGCCTCGAACAGCGGCAAGACGATCCGCAAGAATGCCGTCTTGCTGCCGGCCTATACGCTACTGCTCGGTCTTCTCGCCCTGCTCGGATATATGGGCCATGCCGCCGGGCTGAAGCTCGAAAACGCCAATGACGTCGTGCCGGCCTTGTTCAAGACGCTGTTCTCGGGATGGTTCTCCGGCTTCGCCTTCGCAGCGATCGCGATCGGTGCCCTCGTGCCGGCGGCGGTGATGAGCATCGGCGCCGCCAACCTCTTCACCCGCAATTTCTGGAAGGCTTATGTCAACCCGCATGTCAGCGATGCGGGTGAAGCCAAGGTCGCCAAACTGACCTCGCTCGTCGTCAAGGTCGGCGCACTGCTGGTCATCATCTTCCTGCCGACGCAGTTTGCACTCGACCTGCAATTGCTTGGCGGCATCTGGATCCTGCAGACGCTGCCGGCCCTGGTCTTCGGCCTCTATACCAACTGGTTCCGTGCACCGGGCCTACTCGCCGGCTGGTTCGTCGGCTTCATCGGCGGCACCTTCCTCGTGTGGGATGCCGGCTGGAAGCCGTTGCACCTGATTAGCCTCGGTGGAGAACCGTTCACCATCTATACCGGTCTTCTTGCCCTTGCGGCAAACATCGCCGTCGCGGTGGCTGTCAATGCAGTCGTGCCGGCAAGGACCCCGGCGCGGGCTTGAAACAAGGAGAGCGGAGGACTGCGGCAATGCGGTCCTCCGGACGAGACATCCTGGTGTGGTTCTCTTGTGGTTGAAATGCAGGAGCAGCGGAAAGGTGCGATCGTCTCGGGCAGGCCGGCCACGAAGCCCGAGTATCGCGCCGGATCGGTGCGAAGCGCCGCCTATCGCGAGCGCCCGGCGATGATTTCATCAGTGTTTGCCAAGGCCTTTCGAACCGCACTGCGGGCCGTGTGCGGCTGTTGCAATCGAATGCTTCTCTCGATGCGTTCATGAAGCATCTGCGTATGCCGCAGGCTGCTGCCCTCCCGCACGACATGGGCAAGAAGATGATTGAGGGCGGATTCGATCAGAACGCCCAAGGGTACGAGCAGGTCGTTGCCGGAGGCGCGCAAGATCGCGATATGAAACCGAGCGTCGGACTCACTTCGTTGCTGGGGCGATGTCGCCCGAGCCATTTCATGAAGGGCCCGGCTGATCTCAATCATCTGCTCTTCGGTTCGCCGCTCGGCGGCCAGCGCCGTCGCCTCCGGCTCGATCATGTGGCGAAGCTCCTGCACTGCCCTTAAAAAGGGCTCGCGGTCGGGTGATGCCGCATACCAGCCCAAGACGTCGCGGTCCAAGAGGTTCCAGCGCTCTTTGGGCTCCACCCAGCTACCGATTTTCGGGCGCGAGGCGAGCAGGCCCTTTGCCATCAGCATCTTGATCGCCTCGCGCACGGCCGATCGGCTGACATTGAACATTTCGGACCATTTCGCCTCATTCGGCAGAATGGTTCCGGGCGGATAGTCGCCACGCACGATGCGAAGCCCGATCTCGCCGGCCACCGAAACATGCACGCTTCCGCCGGCCATGCGGGGGACGGTCGGGTCAGAGCGCTTTGTTGTTTTCCTGTCCGGCATCTGATTCAATCGCCTCAGCACTTTGTGATCCCCAGCACGGACTAGGTCAAAAGTTGCCGCAATGACAAGAGACGTCAGCGAGCCTTTATCACCTTGAGATGATCGGGAGAACCGGAGCGCCCAGTGGTTTTGGGCGCTCCGAACCACGCGTTATTTCTGGATGCAGGTGTCGACTGTGTCCTTGGTGCATTCGTCGAGCCCGGTGAACACCGGATCCTCAACCGGCTTTCCGGCGATCAGGTCCATCATCACGGAGGGTGCCTTGTAGCCCATTTCGAAGGGACGCTGGCCGACCAGCGCGGTGACAAGGCCCTCCTTGGCTATCGCCACTTCGTCGCCGATCGTGTCGGCGGCGCCGATGACGAACTCGTTCTTGGCGATCTTGTCGGCCATCGGCTTGAACAGGTCGCGGTAGGGTTGGGGGGCGCCGAAGAGCGGCCAGCCGCCCATGATGCCGAAGCCGGCGAGGTCGGGATTGGCGGCGAGGATGTCAGTCATCGCCTGCACGCCCTTGGCGCCGTCGTCATTTGTGAACACTGGGCAGCCGGCGACCTCGGTCCAGCCGCCTTCACCCTTGAGCTCGGTCAGCCCTTCCTTGCCCGACAGCGAATCGCGCCAGCCCTGTGCGCGACGCAGAATGTTGTCGGCGCCGGGATTGCCCTGGATCGAGCAGACCTTGCCACCATCGGGCTTGGCCTCTTTCATGTAATCGCCGATGCGCTTGCCCATCAGATAGTTGTCGGTGCCGAGATAGGTCTTTCGCAGAGCGGCGTCTTCCTGGGCGAGGTCGGCGTCGAGCGTCATCACCGGAACGCTCGGATTGGCTGTCTTGAGTGTCTGAGCGATAAGCTTGGCGTTCGACGGCGAGATGGCGATCGCAGCCGTGTCGGCCTTGCCCAGCATGTCCTGGACGATCTGGGCCTCGCCGGCTTCATCGGATGTCGATGCCGGGCCCGTGTAGAAGCACTCATATTCCGAGTCTGGATTTTCCTTGTTCCATTTCTGGCAACCCTGGTTGATCGCTTCGAAGAACGGGTTGTCGAGTCCTTTCACGACGATGACGAGCTGCTTCTTGGCAAGCGCCGGGCCGGCGGTGAGTGCCAAGGCCGTGAATGCAAGTAGTAATGCCTTCCTCATGGTTTCCTCCCTTGAAACAGACGGGCGCGACGCGACCGCCATACGAAATCAACCCGGGTACCAGACAATGCGAGGGTCATCCTGCGAACGCTCGTACTGCCAGGCCGAGTCGATAAGCCTTTCCAGATCGTAGCTGGGCTGCCAGTCCAGCAGGTATTTGGCTTTGCTATTGTCCATCCAATTCGAATGATATTGGCTTGGGATGTCGACAGCCTCAAGGTTTCGCGTGTGCGCCAGATAGGCTGCGACCTCGCCGTAGTCGACCGGCCGGTCCATACAGATATTGAAGAGCTGGCGCTTTGCGCGGGGATTGTCGATCGCGGCCAGAATGGCCGATACCAGATCGTCGACATGTACGAAATTACGCTTTAGCGGACGTCCGTCGGCGTCGCGCAGCAGCGGCACTGTGCTGGCTTCCACATAACGTCTCGCATCGCCTTGCGGGACGAGCGCCTTCCAGTCGGGGCCGCCGAAAACATCATCGCCGAAGGACAGCGTGTATCTGAAATCATCCTTTTCCATGATCCACGGTGCGCGAAGGCAGCAGCTGTTGATGCCGTACTGGATGGCGAACTGGTCAAGCATCACCTCCTCGAGAACCTTGGAAAGCGCGTAACTGCCAGGATAGGCGCAATGCGGCGTATCCTCGGTGATCGGTCCGTCGTGGCGGTAGTAGAAATGGCCGATACCGGCATCACCGCCGATGAGGATGAACTGCTGTGCGGTAGCGCTAGTACGGAAGGCTTCGAGTAACCAGAAAAGACCCTTGACCGATACGTCCATGACGGCGGCAGGCGTTTCCTTGCAAGTGGCAAGATGCAGAACGTGGGTAACGTCTTTCATTGCGGCGGCCGCGACATGCGGGTCGGCGATCGAGCCCTTTGTGACTTCGACACGGCCGGTCTCAGGAAGCAAACGATTATGGCAAAGCGCGCGGATGCGTGCTTTCGAAAATCTCGGATCGTCAAGCAGCCCAGCAATGAAGCGCCGCCCGACCTTGCCCGTCGCACCGGTAACAAGGATCAGCATGCTCTCTCTCCCACAAACAGCTAATATCCGCCTGCTTCGCACGTCAACGGGTATTTGTCATACAAAACAGATTTTTGTGATGTCTGCTTGATTCGCCGGACAATTGATTGACGCTTTCGCAAGGTTTTGCGTAAATGCGATGGAATCGCTTTTCTGGGAGGACATCGGCAAGGCGAGATTGCGGGCATCTATCCCTTGGACGACATCTAAGGGCAATGAGGAAGCCTGAGAGGTTTTGGGAGGTTAGCAGGCTGGTGGCGGTTCTCGAACTCACCAACATCTCCAAACATTTCGGTGCCATCCAGGCAGTCAATGACGTTTCGCTTTCGCTGGAGGCGGGCCAGGTCGTCGGCCTCATGGGCGATAACGGCGCCGGAAAGTCGACACTGGTCAAGATGATTGCCGGCAATTTCCGGCCGAGCGAGGGCACCATACGCCTCGACGGCGCGGATATCGTCATGCACCGGCCGGTGGAGGCGCGCCAGCACGGCATCGAGATCGTTCACCAGGATCTGGCACTCTGCAACAATCTGACGGCAGCGGCGAACGTGTTCCTCGGACGCGAGTTGCGGCGCGGCGTCGGTCCGCTGAAAGTCCTGGACTACAAGACCATGTATAGGCGTGCCGGCGAGATTTTCAGGGAGCTGAAGTCGGAGACGCGTCCCCGGGACCTTGTAAGGCAGATGTCAGGCGGCCAGCGGCAGGCGGTGGCGATTGCGCGCACCATGCTGTCGGAGGCAAAGATCGTGCTGATGGACGAGCCGACTGCGGCAATTTCCGTTCGCCAGGTGGCGGAGGTGCTCAATCTGATCCGCGAACTGCGTGACCGCGGCATTGCCGTTGTCCTGATCAGCCATCGCATGCCGGACGTCTTTACGGTTGCCGACCGCGTCATCGTGTTGCGGCGAGGCAGAAAAGTTGCCGACAAGCCGATTGCGGCAAGTTCGCCAGAAGAAGTCACAGGTCTTATCACCGGCGCGATCGAACAGGTGTGATCGCGCTGCTTGGATAGTGGAAGAAATGAAGGTCGATGATGGCTGTTACTCTTGACCAGACAATTGCACAGAAGCAGCGGAACTGGCTTGCATCAATCGTGGGCGGGCAAACCTTCTGGGTCCTGATCGCAGTCATCCTCGCCTGTCTTTTCCTGTCTGCTGCAACCGACTCCTTCGCCACGGCGAAGAACCTCTACAATATCACCCGCAACGTCACTTTCGTTGCGATCATTGCGCTCGGCATGACGCTGGTGATCATCACCGGCGGCATCGATTTGTCCGTGGGATCGGTGCTCTGCCTGTGCAGCATGGTCCTGGCGGTGGTCATGCATGCCGGCTACAGCATCGAAGTCGGTATTGCCGCGTCGATCGGCACCGCCCTGGTCATCGGGGCCTTCAACGGACTGTTGATCGCCTATCTCGACTTCCCGCCTTTCGTCGTGACGCTCGGTATGCTGTCGATTGCGCGCAGTCTTGCGATGGTCGCATCAAACAATACCGTGGTCTTCCAATTCGGGCCGGATCACGACACGCTTCTGGCACTCGGTGGCGGCGCGTGGTTTCTCGGCATCGCCAACCCGGTGCTCTACATGATCATTCTGGCGCTGCTGACCGGTTTCGTGCTGCGCTGGACGAGGTTCGGACGTTATGTTTTTGCCATCGGCGGCAATGAGCATGCCGCAACATTGACCGGGGTTCCGGTACGCAGGATCAAGGTGGCAGTTTATATGATTTCCGCCCTGTCGGCGGGGGTTGCCGGCATTGTTCAAACCGGCTGGCTCGGCGCCGTTACCACCAATATAGGTGCCGGAATGGAACTTCAGGTCATCGCGGCCGCCGTCATTGGCGGCGCCAACCTGGCAGGCGGCGTCGGTACCGCTCTCGGCGCGTTGGTCGGAGCCGCCCTGATCGAAGTGATCCGCAACAGTCTCGGCCTGCTCGGCATCAACGCTTTTTGGCAGGGGACCTTCATTGGCGGCGCCATCGTGCTTGCTGTGCTTTTCGACCGGATCCGCAACTTCCGGCAGAGCGAATAGGGGTCTTGCTTGGATCCGTCCGCGAGAGTTCGACGACTGTGGACACGCAATGCCAGTGGATAGAGATCGATGCCGGGCTTTCCATGGTGCAAATCCGAAAGTCGCTTACAAACGACAGATTCGGAGATGATGAGATTGCCTTTGACGACGATCTTCATTCTGGCGCTGCCTGTATCAGAAGCCGCTCGGAGCGGGAGAGGTGCGCAAACGAGCTTTCGTGCCGGCTGATCACGTGGGGATATGGCTGCGGTTACGGTGAGTTGTACGATGCCATGTCCGTTTTCGTCGAAAGGCCCAAAGGGAGAAACACTGAGGTCTTCAGAGAGACCTTTGTAAGGACGTTCCTGTCTGGGCGGAGTAATGCTGCATAATCATGCAGTTGCACGACGCAAGTTGGCCTGATCCTATCTCGACATGGACACGAAACTTGCAGACTTGAAACTCAAGCCCTGGCTCCTCGCCGAGCTTAACCAGCGCGGATATCAAGTGGCCGGAGATATACGACACCTGTCACCAGCAGAGGCGCTGCGGATACCAGGAATGGGCGGACGGGATTGGCAAAAGGTCGCCAAAGCGTTGGGGCGAGACCCATATCCTAACCTAAAGAAGCGTCGATAGCGCTGCCCGGACAAGGGGGAAGGGAGGTAGAACGGCAACTACCGCCGGTTGGCGTCGATTTGACGCTTGCTTGTCTCAAAACAGCTGGGCTCAGCTGACTGCGAGCTGCATCGATTTGTTTTTCGGGAAGAGTGGCGAATTCGAGGAAGGTGACTTTAGATGCCAAGTTGGCGCCGTGACCGGTTGGCTCCGAATGTCCTACATGATTGAAAAAAGAATGCATCGCCGGGCGATACGATTTCGCCCCGAGGAAGCTACCGGCCCATCATCTCTACGTATGCGAGGCAGGAAATCAGGAACTACAGATTGGCGACCTGCCCTATCTCGTCCGATCGACGCGGGCGCGTCCTGCAGCGAGGAAAGGCGCGAAGGCCTTGCGCACTTCCTCAAATGCCACTGAATTTTCCTCGCGGCGTCTGTGTCATGTCGAAATGGTAGGATTTGCCAAGGATATCGTAATTGCACTCGCTGACTGTAATCCAGCCGCGTTTGAGGTCCGAAGCTTGGCTCTCTTGAGTTCAAGTGCCGGAATTTCGAGGGCAGTTTGCCCCGAATATGGGGGTGCCGAGGAAATGGGCAGCAACAGGATGTGGGTATTATCCTTGTCGTCCCGCATGGCAAGCAGCAGGCAAACCGGGCGGTCTTTTTCGCCGTGTTCCTGCCCCTTGTCATCCTGCCAGCGCCAGAGATAGGGGTAGGTGACGATATCGCCCTTGACGAAATGCTCAGTCATCCTTGGACGCCTGATGCTCGGCGGAATCCTTATCTAGCTGTTCCATGAACATGTCGGCCAGGTCGCGGGGCATCTCGCCCGGACCATAGGCGCGGCGTGGGTCTTCATTGCCGGTCATGCGCTCGTAAAGATCGATTGGAACGACCACTACGGATGCGCGGCCATGTTTGGTCAAAGTGATGGGGTGTCGTTTGGCTTCGTCGTGATAACGTCCGAAGTGCCGCATAAATTCGGCTGTCGAAACGGTCTTGTTGGTCATGAACCTGCCCTTCCTGTGTTGTCTGAATAATACAGAAAAGACAGGAAACCGCAAGGCACTTGCGGTTTCCTGACCGGATGACTTTGACTAGCTCTATGATAACATCCCTATTCAGGCCGGTGAAAACGGACGAGAACTACACTTGCGAAGCCGGCGAACTCCGAGCCTGGGAAGCGGGTGAGTACCAGGCTGTCAAGGCATTTTAGGAGGCGCTTCACGCAAATATCTACATAAACTGCGGCAGTCTCTGCGCTGTGATGGGCTGATAAGTCCTACGCCTCCCAAATCTGGCAGGGCAATCAGATCCGGCTTGGTCAAAGTGCCGTCACGGGCATGTCGGCGTTCAACCAGCGTACGACACCCCGTATCGCAGCCGACCTGATCGAAGATCAAAGTACCGGGCGCATCCCACCATCCTGTTCGTCTAACGTTTCATCGCACGAACTTTCATGCCTCGGATCTCTTGTTCTCGTTCGCGGAAGGCCGGCAGAGGCATTCATATAGACCAACGAACGCACTGCGCTTTCCGTTCTGCGAGGAGTAAAGCGTGAAGTGGTGGGCTAGTCGGAGTGGGAGACATAAAGGAAGCGCGGCTCGCTATTGCCAGCAATCACGACGGCTGACAGGCGTCCTGTGCGATAGGCCCCCGTATCGATCGCTATGCGGTTCGAATGGATCTCCGGAAGTTCTGAGCCCGTGATCGTGTGACCATGCACTACGACCTTTTCGAGTGGGTCTGAGACATCGAGGAAGCGTTCGCGTATTTCGCGAAGATCCCGCTCGTCCTGGTCCGCAAGGGGCTTCTTCGGGTCGATCCCGGCATGGACGAGGCAGTAGCCATTCACGATGACCATGTCTGCGGCTCGATTGAGCAGTGCCAGATGATGCGCATATCGGGGAAGCAGCAGGTCCGGCAGCTCTCCTGCCCAGCCCGGCATGCGGTGACTGTAAGACCGAAGGGTCGACTTTCCGCCTAGGCCTGACAGCCAATGATCAAGCGCCGGATCGCCGAGATGGTTATTCAACGCCTCGCGAAACAGGTAGTCGTGATTTCCGAGAATGAATTGCGATCCCTCACGTTCCTGAAGCGTCGCATGCACCATTTCCATCGCTCGCCGACTGTCCGGCCCTCTGTCGACGATATCGCCAAGGAATACGACCCGCGGCTCCGCGCCGCATCTGTCGGCATCTTCGTCAATTGTCGCTAACAGAACCTCAAGCAAGCTGGCCATCCCATGAACATCGCCAATGGCATAAACGGGGCGAGACACAGAACTGGCTAACTCGACGATTTTCATTGGCATACTCAGACGCAATACAAGCACTACTCTTCCTTCATCTGAGATGATGCAGCTCTGCTGACAAGGGAGGGAGCTCGGCAAGTGCTTGTTGTGGTGTATGAAACGTCAATCCTTTGCCCGCTGTCTGCTATACGTCGCATCGAAGGACAGTTTCATACGGGCGCTCAATTGATCCGGTTACTCTTCGACTGCTGCATCGGCCTGAAAGCAGATTCGGCTCTTCCGGCTTGTCCTGCCCCGTGACGAGCCATATTTTAGAGGAATGCCAGGCGCCGCATGAAAGGGGTGACGCTTTACCGTGCGTAAATCTTGCTCATCAGGAACGAAAGCATGAACATCGACAGAATTTTGCGGTCCGTTGTGGCCGTACGTTCTTCAATTCCGGAAGATGCCTTCACGGCGATGACGCTCGGTACCCAAAGGGAGGGAAGCGGCGTGGTGATCCGGGAAAATGGGCTGGTGGTCACGATCGGCTACCTGATCACCGAGGCCGAGGAAGTTTGGCTGACGCGCAATGACGGGTATGTCGTTCCTGCGCATGCGCTTGCCTATGATCAGGAAACCGGCTTCGGTCTGGTGCAGGCGCTTGGGTCGCTTGACGTTCCCGCATTGGATCTTGGGGATGCTGCCGAAGCGGAGGTCGGCGATCCGGTCATGCTTGCTGACGGTATTGGTCAGTTCGTGCAGGCTACGATTGTCGCCAAGCAGGAATTCGCCGGCTATTGGGAATACCTGCTCGAAGAGGCAATTTTCATCGCGCCTGCACACCCTTCCTGGGGAGGTGCGGCACTCATCGGCTCCGACGGCAAACTTCTTGGCATTGGCTCGCTGCGCCTGCAAATGAGCCAAAGGGGACAGAGCGCGGACATCAACATGGTCGTGCCGATCAGCCTGCTGCCACCCATTCTTGATGATCTGCTCACGCGCGGCCAAGTGAACAAGCCGCCGCGTCCCTGGCTCGGGGCCTTCTCTGCCGAAAGTAATGGCGACGTGGTGGTCATGAGCGTGGCTGAAGGAGGTCCGGCGGCTCAAGCGGGCTTGCGTGAGGGAGATATCATCTCGGAGATACGGGATGGGGAGGTCGCCGGTCTTGCCGACTTTTACCGCAAGCTATGGAGGAGCGGCCCCGCCGGCGTGGAGATCCCCATGAGGATATTGCGCGACGGCCGCGAGGCATGGCTGCGTATCAAGTCGGCCGACCGCAACAGTTTTCTTCGAAAGCCGCAGCTGCAGTAATGAAGCTGCACTCGTGTTTGGCAACCGCAATAACGCGCACAAAGTCCGCTTGACTCATAAAGGGATCGGTGACCAAATGGTAAATCGGTTTACTAAAGCGGTTTACAAGGCGATGGCGAATGAGCGTGTCACCAGTCTGAAGGATGTCGCCGGTGCTGCCGGCGTTTCCGTGACGACGGTCTCGCGACTGCTGAACGGATCGCTCGAGCTTCCCCACGAGACGAAGAAGAGGATCGAGGATGCGATCCGTGATCTCAACTATCAGCCCAATCCGCATGCCCGGCGCCTAAGCCGCGGGCGCTCGGATACAATCGGTCTCGTGGTGCCCGACATCGCCAATCCGTTCTTCGCAACGCTTGTCGCGGCGGTGGAGGAGGAGGCGGACCGCCGCGGGCTTGCCGTCTCGCTCTACGCGACGCTGAACCGCTCTGGCCGCGAGGTTGCCTATCTTCAGCTTATCGAGCGCAACCACGTCGATGGATTGATCTTCGTCACCAACCATCCGGATGACGGGCAACTCGGGGCGCTCATCAACCGCACCGGCAAGGTTGTCGTCGTAGACGAAGACGTCCCGGATGCGCTGGCACCGAAGCTCTTCTGCGACAACGACAGGGGCGGCTATCTGGCAGGAACGCACCTTGCGGAGATGGGGCATCGCCGCGTCCTTTTCATCGGCGGGCCCGAACGGATGATCAGCGCACAGCGCCGTTTCCAAGGGCTCGAAAGGGCGATGTACGAACTGTGGGGTGCTGATGCCGTGCTGCTCAACTACAAGGGCGAATACACCGTCGCCTTCGGGCGGGAAGCCGCCAAGCGCTTCATAGCCGAGGGCATGCCCGCCAGCGCGATCTTCGCGAGTTCGGATGAAATCGCCATCGGTCTCATTGAAGTCTTGCGCAGCCAAGGCATTTCGATCCCGCAGGATGTGTCGGTCGTTGGCTTCGACGACGTCGGGCCGCTGCATCTTTTTGCGCCGCCGCTGACGGCCATCCGCCAGCCCGTTCGGCAGATCGGCCAGCGCGCGCTGTCGTTGCTTCTTGAGACAAACTGGCAGGAGCGTGCCCCATCCGCTGTGGAAGAGCTCCTGCCGGTCGAAATCGTCGTGCGGAATTCCGTTGCGCCGCCGGCGAATCCAAAAACCGCAATGGACAAAAAAAGAACCAGAGGATGAGAACATGACCCGGACTATCAAACGCAGAACATTTACAGCCGCTCTCGGCTTCACCGCATTGGCAACCGCCTCGCTCGCAGGCTTGGGCGCAAGTGCGCAGGAAAAGACCTTTGCGCTGGTGCAGATCAACCAGCAGGCATTGTTTTTCAACCAGATGAACGAGGGTGCCCAGAAGGCGGCCGATGCAGCAGGCGTAAAACTCGTGATCTTCAATGCCAACAACGATCCGGCTGCCCAAAACAGCGCAATCGAGACTTACATCCAGCAGAAAGTCGCCGGTCTTGCCGTCGTTGCCATCGATGTCAACGGCATCATGCCGGCCGTCAAGCAGGCGGCAGACGCCGGTATCTCCGTGGTCGCGATCGATGCAATCCTCCCTGAAGGCCCCCAGAAGGCGCAGATCGGCGTCGACAACGCCAAGGCCGGCGCTGATATGGGCAAATTCTTCCTCGACTATGTCAAGGCGAACATGGACGGCAAGGCAAAGGTCGGTGTCGTCGGTGCGCTGAATTCGTTCATCCAGAACGTCCGCCAGGAGGGCTTTGAAAAGACGCTCGAAGGTGTCTCCGGCATCGAAAAGGCTGGCGTCGTCGATGGTCAGAACATTCAGGACAATGCGCTTGCCGCCGCCGAGAACCTGATCACCGGCAATCCGGATATGACCGCCGTCTATGCGACCGGCGAACCGGCGCTGATGGGAGCCATCGCCGCTGTCGAAAGCCAGGGCAAGCAGGATGCCATCAAGGTGTTCGGCTGGGATCTCACTGCCCAGGCGATCGCCGGCATCGACGCCGGTTACGTTGCCGCCGTGATACAGCAGGATCCGGCAGCCATGGGTGCTGCGGCCGTCGACGCGCTGAAGAAGGTCTCGGATGGCGGTTCGGTCGATAAGAACATCGCGGTTCCCGTGACCATCGTCACCAAGGAGAACGTGGAACCATACAGGGCCGTTTTTAAATGATCAGCCACGGACAGCACCCAAGCGCGGTCTCCGGAACCGGGGGAGCCATGCTCTCCCGGCAATCCGGGGCGGCGACAAAACGGCCGCGCATATCGCTCCGCGATATCCGCAAGACCTTCGGCTCGCACCAGGCGCTGCGCGGCGTCGACCTCGACCTTTACCCCGGGGAATGCCTCGGCCTTGTAGGCGACAATGCGGCAGGTAAGTCAACGCTTACTAAAATTATCTCCGGCACCTATATCCCCGACGGTGGAACGATCTCGATCGATGGAGAAGAGGTGCGTTTTTCCGGTCCGGCCGAGGCCCGCTCGCGCAATATAGAGATGGTCTTCCAGGACTTGAGCCTCTGCGATCATATCGATGTGGTCGGCAATCTCTTTCTCGGCCGCGAAATCACCAAGGGACCTTTTCTCGATCGTGCGACCATGCTTTCCGAGGCGCGCAAAATGCTCGATGCGCTGGAAATTCGCATCCCGCGGCTGACTGCAAAGGTCGAAAAGCTTTCCGGTGGCCAGCGCCAGGCCATTGCAATTGCCCGGGCCGCCTCCTTCAATCCCAAGGTTCTGATCATGGACGAGCCGACATCGGCACTTGCCGTTGCCGAGGTGGAAGCCGTGCTCTCGCTGATCAACCGCGTCAAGGCGAAGGGCGTTTCCGTCGTCCTCATCACCCATCGCCTGCAGGACCTCTTCCGGGTCTGCGACCGGATTGCCGTCATGTACGAAGGCACCAAAGTCGCCGAGCGCGAGATCGGCAAGACCGATCTGGAGGATCTCGTGAAGCTCATCGTCGGAGGAGAAAGGCAGTGACCGTCTATACCGAACGCGCCAAAGGCTCGCCGCTTGCCGACTTCTTTGCCGAGCACGCGCAGGTCCTGTCGATTGCCTTTTTCTTCCTCGCCTGTGTGGCCTTCTTTGCAGTCACGACCGATACGTTCATGACCGTTGGAAATCTCCTGAATGTCGTACGGCAGGCGGCGCCGATTCTGATTGTGGCCGTCGCGATGACCCTGGTCATCGTCACCGGCGGTATCGATCTGTCGGTCGGGTCGCAGGTGGCGCTCGTCAACGCCGTGGCGGCGATCATTCTCGCCATGGGTTACCCTTGGCCGCTCGTTGTCGCGGGTATGCTGACCTTCGGGGCGCTGATGGGCATAGCGCAGGGATGGTTCGTTGCCTATCAGGGAATCCCGGCCTTCATCGTCACGCTGGCGGGACTTTCGATCCTGCGCGGCCTGGCGCTTTATCTGACGCAGGGCTATTCGATCCCGATCAAGGACGTGCCGGGTTTCTTCTGGCTGGGACGCGGCCAGTTTATCGGCTTGCCGGTCCCTGCGCTGATCGCCATTCTCGTTGCCGCCATCGGCTATGTCGTGATCTCCTCGACCAAATATGGACGCCAGGTCGTGGCCGTCGGCTCCAACATGGAAGCAGCACGCCGCGTCGGCATGCCGGCGCAGTGGATCATTGCCTCGGTCTATCTCGTTTCCGGCGCGGCCTCGGCGCTGGCCGGGCTGTTGATTGCGGCGCGTCTTGGCTCCGGCTCATCAAACGCAGCCGTCGGTTTCGAACTGCAGGTCGTCGCGGCCGTGGTGCTCGGCGGTACGTCGCTGATGGGTGGCCGCGGCACGATCCTCGGCACGGTACTCGGAACGCTGACCATCGCGGTGATCGGCAATGGCCTCATCCTGATGCACATCTCGCCGTTCTTCACCCAGATCGTGACCGGTGCAATCATCCTTCTGGCGATCTGGCTCAATACCCGCATCTTCACCACCAGTTTCCGTTTCGGCGGCAAGAAGAAGGGCTGAGTGATGAAAGGTGAACTCTCCGAAGGCCATATCCGATCCGGCAAGGTGATGACCGTTGCCGGGCCGATTGCAGCTGATGCGCTCGGCGTTACGCTGATGCACGAGCACGTCCTCAACGACTGCCGTTGCTGGTGGCATCCACCAAAGACGCCGGAGCGGCAATATCTTGCCGAAGGTTTCGTTTGCATGGAGATTCTCGGTGAGCTCCGCCAGGACCCGTTCGTCAATAAGCACAACATAACGTTGGACGACGAGCCGCTGGCCATTGCCGAGCTTGAGGATTTCGCGAAGGAAGGCGGCAGGACGGTCGTCGAGCCGACATGCCAGGGCATCGGCCGCAACCCGCTGGCGCTCAGGCGCATTGCCAAGGCCACGGGACTCAATATCGTGATGGGTGCGGGCTATTACCTGGCCTCGTCGCATCCAGCCAAGGTTGCTGGCATGAGTGTCGCAGAGATTGCCGATGAGATCGTCTGTGAGGCTCTTGAGGGTGCTCAAGGCACGGATGTGAAGATCGGTCTCATCGGCGAGATTGGCGTCTCTTCCGACTTCACCGCGCAGGAGGAAAAATCCCTACGCGGCGCAACCCAAGCACACTGCCGCACAGGTCTGCCGCTGATGGTCCATTTGCCCGGCTGGTTCCGGCTCGGCCACAAGGTGCTCGACATCGTGGCCAAGGAGGGTGGCGATCTCCGCCACACCGTTCTCTGCCACATGAATCCCTCGCATGACGATCTCGGCTATCAGGGCGAGATCGCTTCGCGCGGCGCGTTCCTCGAATACGACATGATCGGCATGGATTTCTTCTATGCCGACCAGCAGGTGCAATGCCCGAGCGACGAGGAGGCTGCACGGGCCATCGTCAAGCTCGTCGAGATGGGACACGCCGGCCGTATCCTGCTGTCGCACGACGTTTTCCTGAAGATGATGCTGACGAAATACGGCGGCAACGGCTATGCCTACGCCCTCAGGCATTTCCTCCCGCGCCTCAAACGCCACGGCCTCAATGACCGGATCATCGGCCAAATGATGCGCGACAATCCACGGTCGGTCTTCCAGGCTGCTGCCTGACGGCTGGATTCCATCAAAGAAACGGTAAGGACAATGACAAAGAAAGTACTCCTCGTCGGTGAAAGCTGGGTCAGTTCGGCCACCCACTACAAGGGCTTCGACCAGTTCGGCAGCGTAACTTTCCATTTGGGCGCCGAGCCGCTGGTCAAGGCGCTTCAGGGTAGCGAATTCGAACTGACCTACATGCCGGCGCACGAGGCGGTGGAAAAATTTCCCTTCGGCATGGCCGGGCTTGACGCCTATGACGCGGTCATCCTGTCAGACATCGGCGCGAACTCGCTGCTCCTGCCGCCGGCGGTCTGGCTGCAGTCGAAGACGGTGCCGAACCGGCTGAAACTCATCAAGGCCTGGGTCGAGAAGGGCGGCGCGCTGTTGATGGTCGGCGGCTACTTCTCGTTTCAGGGGATCGACGGCAAGGCGCGCTGGCGCCGCACGCCGGTCGAAGACGTCTTGCCCGTCACCTGCCTTCCCTATGACGACCGCGTTGAAATGCCGGAAGGATCGACGGCCGTTGTCCTGAAGCCGGAACATCCGGTCATGGCCGGGCTTGACGGCGAATGGCCGCTGCTTCTCGGCGTCAACGAAGTGGAACTGCGCGACCGTGCCGATATTGAGGTGCTTGCCCGCCTGCCGGAGGATCAGGGGAGCCATCCCTTGCTGGTGCTGGGTTCGCATGGCAAGGGCCGCACGGCCGCCTGGACCTCCGATATCGGTCCTCACTGGCTGTCGCCGGCTTTTTGCGAGTGGGAAGGGTATGGACGCTTGTGGACCAATCTCCTTGCCTGGATGACCGAGGCGCGCTGAAGCTCAGGCGGCGAGGATGGCATGGAGTTCGGCATTGGTGGGAAACGCAGATCGGGTGCCCCGCCGGCTGACAGTTAAGGCAGCAGCAGTGGTCGCGTGGCGTATGGCGCGGGCATCGAGCGGCACGCCGCGCAAGGCACAAGAGGCGAGTGCCGTGCCCATGAAGGTGTCACCGGCGCCCGTCGTATCGATGGCGGTGACGGGGGCTGCCGGGATCTTAAGGGTGCCTGCCCGGCTTGCGAGCATTGCGCCTTCGCCGCCGAGTGTCAGGACAGCATATTTGACCCCCGCAGAGATCAGGGTCGACGCGGCAGCTTGGCCGCCGGTTCCAGTCAAGCTCTCGGCTTCGCCTTTATTCAGAAAGGCGATGTCGATGAGCGGCCAGAGATCGGCGAAAAAGCGACGAAGGGGTGAGGGATTGAAGGCGGTGACCAGCTGTCGGCGCCTGGCTTCTTCAAGGATGCCGCGGGTAACGTCATCGGAAAGGTTGCCCTGCAGGACAACGAGATCGCCAGCGGTACTTTCGGCAAGCGGCCGAATTGCTTCCGAAAGGGTCAGCGAACCGGCAGAATCCGTGGTCGTGACGATGGCATTCTCGCCATCGGGGGTGGTGAAGATGATGGAGAAATCGCTGGCTTTTCCGGCGAGTCGGACCAGTCGCGCGTCGACCGGTTCTTCGGCCAACTGGCTGCGAATGATCTCAGCGCGAAAATCATCGCCGACGGCTGCAACAAGGATGGAGGCAAGACCAGCACGGCCCATCACCACGGCCTGGTTCGCGCCTTTGCCGCCAAGGTCACGGGTTTCCTCGTGACCGAGAATCGAGGCGCCTGCCTCGGGCATGGCCGATACGGAAATGGTTTCGTCCACTGTGACGTTGCCGATGACATAAGCGCGCATGACTGGCTTTCGAAAGGGAAACAGATGCAGGAAATATCCGACAAGACCTCAAGCGCCATACGGGAAATATTCGGGACTGACAAGGCGCTGATCGGCATGATCCATTGCCCCGCCTTTCCCGGCGCGCCGCGTTACCGCGGCAAAGAGATGAACGCCATCTATGACGCCTGCCTGCGCGACGCCGAGGCCCTGATAGAGGGCGGTATGCACGGGCTGATTATCGAAAATCACGGCGACATCCCTTTCTCGAAGCCGGAGGATATCGGCCCGGAGACCGCGGCTTTCATGTCGGTCGTCACCGATCGCATCGCACGGGCCGTTGATGTCCCCCTCGGGATTAACGTCCTTGCGAATGCGCCGATCCCATCATTCGCCATCGCCATGGCCGGCGGCGCGAAGTTCATCCGGGTCAACCAGTGGGCCAACGCCTATGTCGCGAATGAGGGCTTCATTGAAGGCCGCGCGGCGCAGGCGATGCGCTACCGGTCGATGCTGAGAGCCGAGCACATTAGGGTTTTCGCCGACAGCCACGTCAAGCATGGCGCACACGCCATCACCGCCGACCGCACGATCAAGGAACTGACCCGCGACCTTGCTTTCTTCGACGCCGATGCCGTGATCGCCACGGGACAGCGCACAGGCAACACGGCGAGCATCGAGGAGATTGAGGAAATCGGCGCAGCGACCCACCTGCCGTTGCTGGTCGGTTCCGGCGTCAGCAAGGAGAATATCGTCAAAATCCTGAGGCGCACCAACGGCGTCATCGTCGCCTCCTCGCTGAAGCACGGCGGCGTGTGGTGGAACCCGGTCGACATCGAGCGCGTCAAGGCCTTCGTTGCAGCCGCCAGACCGGCTTTGAAGGGATGAACGGCATGCGGGAGAGTATGTCGGATCAGGTCATCCGGGAAAACCGGTCCGTCTTCGAGGCGATGGTCAGTCATCGCTTTGTCGAGGACATCAAGGCGGGTCGCCTGTCGAAGGAAGTCTTCGACAGATACCTCGTTTACGAGGGTGCCTTTGTCGAAACTGCCATCTCCATGTTCGCCTATGCAACGGCCAAGGCAGAGACCATTGCGCAGAAGCGATGGCTGATCGGTGTGCTTGACACGCTCGCCAATCAGCAGATTGCCTATTTCGAGAAGACCTTCGCCGCACGCGGGATCGATCCCACAGCCTTCGATGTCGATCGCCCGGAGGTGGCGGACTTCCGCAACGGCATGCTGGAGATCGCAAGATCCGGAGGCTTCCTCGACACGATCGCCGCCATGTTTGCTGCTGAATGGATGTATTGGACCTGGTCGAGACAGGCGGCCGAATGCCGGATCGACGATCCATTGCTCAAGGAATGGGTGGACCTCCACGCCCATGAGGATTTTGCCGCCCAGGCGCGCTGGCTTAAGGCAGAGCTCGACCTTGCAGCCGATCCCCTCGAGCCCGTCGAGCGGTCGCGGCTCAGCAGCATCTTCGGCCGGGTCCAGCAGCTGGAGATCGGTTTTCACGGCGCGCCCTATCGATAGCGGAGAATGCCCATGACACAGGCGGTTGGCATCGCTGGCGAGGGACCCGTGAGACGGCTCATGGCGTCGAGGCGGTCGCCCGGACAAAAACAAGGGGGGTGCCGGTTTGCTCCGGGCTGCGTAGGCTCGATGGCGTCTTTGCTGGGCGCGATCCCGCGAACTGGGATAGCAGTCGAGCCACAGATGGGGCGCTCTTCGAAAGCTACTAAGCCTTCCGGAAGCAGCTGGCGGGCTTAGTCGCGCCATGCTGGGCTTCCGATATCGCAACAAGATCGGTCTGTCGGTGGCGATCGAAGGCCTCCAAAAAGCGCTTCGCCAGCCTAAGGTGGCGGCAGGCGAAATTGCTAGACAGGCCGAGCGTGGCGGTGTCTTCACCGTCGGGCCGTATCTCGAGGCGCTGACTGCCAATGGCTACCGACGATCCTCAAGATAAAGCTGCCGAAAAGCCATCAATTCGGGAACAATACCGCTGTCTTCAGGTTGATCTTGCTTCAACACAAAAGCCCCAGAGGCTGCGCGTGAGGCAGCAGGATGAAAGGAGAAGCGCAATGGCACTGACCCTGATGAGCCCGGCATTCACACAGGATAATCCCATTCCCAAGAAATATGCGCGCTCCGGCGAAAATCTGTTCCCGCCTCTCAAGTGGGGCGGGGCTCCGCAAGGAACGAGAAGCTTTGCCTTGATCGTCGAAGACCCGGACGCGCCGCGCGGCACCTTCCGCCATTGTGGCATTGCCAATATCCCATCCGATTGGGATGCTCTGGCCGAAAGCGCCGATACCGCACCGGAAAACGCGCCACGCTTTTACACGAATGATTTCGGCAATGCGCGCTATGATGGTCCGCAGCCACCACGGGGCGACAAGGCGCATCACTATATCTTTCGCCTTGCCGCGCTCGACGTCCCGAGGCTTTCGGTTCCCGGCGACGCCGGTATCGCTTCGATGTGGAACGAAGCAAGGAAACATATGCTCGCCGAGGCAAGCATTACCGGGACCTATCAGACCTAGGATGAGCTGATTTCATTTGATCCGACTTGGCAAGTGCTGATCGGGCAGCGCAATGCGCCCAAGGTTCCGGCGAAAAGGGCGGCGGCCCGCTGTTCCGCCGCTATCTTACGCCGACGCTGTCGGGCCACAAAGCCTGAATCTCCTTGGGCAGTGCGTCGCGCACCTTCGCCGATTGGCCGAGATCGACATGACGGGCAAGAACGTGGAAAACCGATTTCGCCGCATCGGCGGGATCGACCGGACGAATGGATTTTAGCCCTTCGGCGACACGCTCGAGGAATTCATCGCGTGAACGCGTCTTTTCCGGCATCTGGGAAGGTCGATACTGATCATAGTAGATGCCGCGAACGATGAGCGGCAGTTCTGCGCCGAGATGGGCCGCAAGGTCCGGCGAAAGCTTGTCGCGCAAGGCCTTAAGGACGGCGCCCAGAATATGCCATGCGACGTGCCGGTCGGGACCATGGTCGGCCATGATTTCGTTCAGCCAGATATTGGTGGTTTGCAGTGTCTTGTCGAAGACATCGAGACCGGTTGTGCTCATATTGAGACCCTCCTTTGCAAGGGGCCGGTCGAAGCCCGAACATCCTTCTCAAAGAGCACAACTGCAATTGGCCACAATTGTTTCGTCATTCGCAAAGAAAACGGCCGTGGAGCGTCTATATGCGGGCAATTGCCTGGCGTGAGCGTCCAAATTGCTGACAGGGACGTTAATCGATGACGCTTGGAACATTGCCGAGCCAGATACGTTGGACTTTTGTAGAAATCCATACAAGGCGGAGGATAAAAATCATGAAAGTGAGCGAAGTGATGACGCGCGACGTCCGGCTCGTCAGGCCGGGTGACACGATTGAGGAAGCGGCAAGGATCATGGCCGAACTCGACGCCGGCGTCGTGCCGGTCGAGGATAATGACCGGCTCGTTGGCATGCTGACGGATCGCGACATCGCGGTTCGCGCCATTGCCCAGGGGCAGGGACCTGAGGCGAAGGTCGGCGATATCATGACGTCCGAAGTCAGATACTGCTTTGATGATCAGGACACCGACGAAGTCTGCAAGAACCTTGCCGATCAACAGATCAGGCGCATTCCGGTGGTTAATCGGGACAAACGGCTGGTCGGCATATTGTCGCTTGGCGATCTGGCTACTGTCGCCGAAAAAGCGTCGGCCGGCGCAGCTCTTGCGGGGATATCGCGGCACGGAGGCCACCATTCGCAGTCGAGCGGCCTTCACTAAGCGGCCGCGCGATGAGGCGGAAAACCGGGTGGCGCCACCCGTTCCCGCCGTACCCGGGTGCGCGCCGTTACGCGGCGCGCACCCCCAAATGCTGCAATGCGGCGACGAATATCTCTTGACGGCCGTCCTGCTGTAACCTTTACTCAACTGATCTGGTGGACCAACCAGTGGATCAGTGACGACGGGGACCATGGACGAGAGCCCAATCTTGACGCAAGTGCCGAATGTCGGGCGAAGCCTTGCCCGCCAGACGGCGCGCGACGTCATCGCTGAAAAGCTGATGGTCCTGATTGCCACGAACATGCTGCGGCCGGGCGACGAGCTGCCGGGCGAGCGCGAGCTTGCCAATGTTCTTCACGTTAGCCGGGAAACGGTGCGCGGCGCAATCCAGATGCTTGCCGCCCAAGGCATCATCGAAGTCTCGCACGGCAGCCGCAGCCGCGTCGGCAAGGTCGACCTCAGCCACATCACCGTCACCATCGCATCCCCAAACGCCATCGACAGCTACGATTTGGAATCGGTCCATGCGGCGCGCCTGCATATCGAACTCAAGATCGTCGGAGATGCCGCCGAAAGGATAGACGCCGAAACGCTGAAAAAGGTGCAGGGCCTCATCGAAGCGCAGCGTCTGGGTGGAGACGATGCAATGCGCTTTCTCATCTGTGACCGTGAATTCCACGTCGCAATCTATCGCGCCTGCGGAAATCCGCTGCTCGCCGACTTCGTCACCGATCTATACACCTACATGATGGACTACCGACGCAACGCCATGTCCCAGCCGGGCGCCATTGAGGCCAGCTACGCCGACCACGTTGCGATCGCCGAGGCCCTTGAACGGCATGACCGGGACGCCGTGATCGCCGCGTTTCGCCATCATCTGACGCGCATTTACGAAACGACCAGGGCTCTTTTGAGCGCCGGCGGTCCGGCGTGAGCCGGACAGCATGAGGAGACTTGCCTGATATGCATGTGATGGTTATCGGCGCAGCCGGCATGATCGGACGCAAACTGGTGGAAAAGCTCGGCTCCAACGCCGAAGAGCTCGGCCGCAGCGTCGACAGGCTCACGCTCGTCGATGTCGTTGCTCCGCCGGTGCCTGCCGCACTTGCCTCCGTTTCTAACGCGCTGGCGCTTGATCTCTCGGATGCCGGCGCCGCAGGCACGCTTGCCTCCTTGCGACCGGATCTGATCTTCCATCTCGCGGCGATCGTTTCCGGCGAGGCCGAGGCGGATTTCGACAAAGGCTACCGCGTCAATCTCGACGGCACGCGCTCGCTCTTTGAGGCGATCCGGTTTGAAGGCCAGAAAGAGCCTTACACCCCGCGCCTGATCTTTGCGTCATCCATCGCCGTCTTCGGCCAGCCTTTCCCGGAGAAGATCAGAGATGATTTCTTCACGACGCCGCTGACGAGCTATGGGACGCAGAAGGCAATCTGCGAGCTCCTGTTGGCCGATTATTCACGGCGTGGCATTTTCGACGGCATCGGCATCCGCCTTCCGACGATCTGCATTCGTCCCGGCAAACCCAACAAGGCCGCCTCCGGCTTTTTTTCCAATATCCTGCGCGAGCCGCTGGTCGGCCAGGAGGCCGTGCTCCCCGTCGACGAGAACGTCCGCCACTGGTTTGCAAGCCCCCGTTCGGCGGTCGGCTTCTTCGTCCATGCCGCGCGGATCGACACCAGTAAGATCGGGCCGCGCCGCAATCTGACCATGCCCGGCCTTTCCGCGCTCGTCGGCGAAGAGATCGAGGCGCTGCGCCGCGTTGCCGGAGACAAGGCGGTCAAGCTCATCCGCCGCGAGGCCGACCCGGCCGTTCGTTCGATTGTTTCCGGCTGGGCGACGGATTTCGACGCGCAGCGCGCCACCGCGCTCGGTTTCAAGGCCGAAGCCAATTTCGACGAGATCATCAAGATCCACATAGACGACGAACTCGGGGGTAAAATCTAAGATGCCGCAATCCGCAACCCTGCAGAAAGGCAAGATCGCGCTCGTCACCGGCGGAGGCACCGGCATCGGCCGCAGCATCGCCGGCGCCTTGAGCGCTGAAGGCTATGTCGTCGTCATTACCGGCCGCCGGAGCGATGTTCTGGAAAAAGCCGCCGCCGAGCTTGCTGCCGAAACCGGCGGGACGGTCCGGGCGATGACCTGCGATATCAGCCTTGCCGAGCAGGTGGCAGACCTTTTTGGTCAGATCAAGGCCGAGTTCGGCAGGCTCGACCTTCTCGTCAACAATGCCGGCAGCAATATTCCGGCGATCCCGCTGGAGGACGTCAGCTTCGATCAGTGGAGTGGGGTGGTTGCGGCCAACCTCACCGGCGCCTTTATATGCACGCAGCAGGCTTTCAGGTTGATGAAATCGCAGGAGCCGCGCGGCGGCCGCATCATCAACAACGGATCGATTTCCGCCACGACGCCGAGGCCGAATTCCGCTCCTTATACGGCGACAAAGCATGCGATCACCGGCCTGACGAAATCGGCCGCACTCGACGGACGGCCATACGATATCGCCTGCGGCCAGATCGATATCGGCAATGCCGCAACGGATATGACGTCGAAGATGAGCTCGGGAGTGCTGCAGGCGAATGGAGAGATTGCGAGCGAGCCGACGATCCCGTCCGAGCATATCGCCCGCGCCGTCGTCTATATGGCAAGCCTGCCGTTGGAGGCAAACGTGCTGACGATGACTGTGATGGCGACACAGATGCCCCTCGTGGGAAGGGGATAGGCATAACGAAGTTGAATTGGCCTGCGCCCTGGCGGTGTTATCCTGGAGGAGGGATGGCCGGGCAGATGAAGGCCGAAGGCGAAGACAAGGTCTGGGAGGGACTTTTATGGCAGCTGTCGAGTTCGTCGATGTCAGGAAATCATTCGGGGCGTTCCCCGTCATCAAGGGTGTGAACATCGAGATTGCCGACGGGGAGTTCGTGATCCTGGTCGGGCCGTCCGGATGCGGAAAATCCACGCTTTTGAGAATGCTCGCCGGCCTCGAAAACATATCCGCCGGGGAAATCCGCATCGGCAGCCGCGTCGTCAACGGGCTGGCGCCTGGAGAACGCGACATCGCCATGGTCTTTCAGAACTATGCGCTTTATCCGCACATGACGGTCGCCCAGAACATGGCGTTTTCGCTGATGCTCAAACGTGCGCCGAAGGCGGACATGGATCAGCGCGTGAACAAGGCCGCCGGCATCCTCGGCCTCACCAAACTTCTCGACCGCTATCCACGCCAGCTTTCCGGTGGCCAGCGACAGCGCGTCGCCATGGGCCGGGCGATCGTGCGCGATCCGCAGGTCTTCCTCTTCGACGAACCACTCTCCAACCTCGACGCCAAGCTCCGCGTCGCCATGCGCGCCGAGATCAAGGAGCTCCACCAGCGCCTTAGCACCACGACCGTCTATGTCACCCACGATCAGATCGAGGCAATGACGATGGCCGACAAGATCGTCGTCATGCATGACGGCGTCGTGGAACAGGTTGGAGCGCCGCTCGATCTTTACGACAATCCGGCGAACCTCTTTGTCGCAGGCTTCATAGGCTCGCCGGCGATGAACATGTTCAAGGGCCGCCTCAATCCGGACAACGCCAACCAGTTCATTGCGTCGGACGGAACGGCCCTGCCGGTTGCAAATCCGCCTGCCGGGGCAAAGGGACGCGATCTGATCTATGGGTTGCGCCCGGAATATATCGCGCTCGATGCCAATGGTCTGCCGGCTGAGATCGTCGTCATCGAGCCGACCGGCTACGAAACGCAGCTGATCGTGAGGTTCGCGGGCGCTGACGTAAGTTGCGTCTTCCGCGAACGCGTCAACGCGCGTCCCGGCGAGACGCTGCGCGTCTCGATCGACGCGCCGCATGTGCATCTCTTCGATGCCGAAAGCGGACAGAGATTGAGTGCCTGATAACGCTTCAGTGGAGACAGGGAAGAAGAGGAGCCTTCCCTGCTCATCCGCCGATGCGATGACCGTCGTTCGCCAAGCGGGAAGGTGAACGCCGGAGAATTCGCTCCCGCTTTTCAAGGAGGAGTATTATGACAATCAAAAGACGTGATTTTCTTGCCGCGTCGGCGGCCGCGGCCGGTATCGCGGGCCTTTCGCCGTTCGGGGTTCGACCGTCTTTCGCCCAGGCCGAACCGAGCTACAAGCCGGAAGAAGGCGCAAGCCTCAGGCTTCTTCGCTGGACGCCCTTCGTCAAGGGAGACGAGGATGCCTGGCTTGCCAACACCAAGAAGTTTACCGAGGCGACCGGCGTCGACGTTCGCGTCGACAAGGAAAGCTGGGAAGATATCCGTCCGAAGGCTGCCGTTGCCGCCAATGTCGGCTCCGGTCCGGACATGGTGATGTGCTGGTTCGACGACGCCCATCAGTATCCCGACAAACTCGTCGACCTGACCGAACTTGCGACCTATCTCGGCAACAAGTACGGCGGCTGGTATGACGGTGTCCGCGGCTATGCAACCCGCGACGACAAGTTCATCGCTATGCCGCTCACGGCGATTGGCAATGCCGTCGTCTACCGCGACAGCCATGTGAAGGCGGCCGGCTTCAGCGAGTTCCCGAAGGATACGGCAGGCTTTCTTGAACTTTGCAAGGCAATGAAGGCCAAGGGCACGCCCGCCGGCTTCCCGCATGGCAAGGCGGTCGGCGACGGCAACAACTATGCCCATTGGCTGCTTTGGAGTCATGGCGGCAAGATGGTGGACGAAAGCGGCAAGGTGACCATCAACAGCCCCGAAACGCTGGCTGCCATCAACTATGCGAAGGAACTCTATGCAACCTTCATCCCGGGCACGGAAAGCTGGCAGGACATCAACAACAACCGGGCATTCCTCGCCGGGCAGGTTTCGCTGATCGCAAACGGTGTGTCGGTCTACTATGCGGCGAAAAAGGATCCAAAGCTTGCCGAAATCGCCGCAGACATGAGAACCACGAACTTCCCGATTGGTCCGGTCGGCAAGAGCGTCGAGCTGCACCAGACGAGCTCGCTGCTTCTCTTCAGCCATACCGAGTACCCGGAAGCTGCAAAAGCCTACATCAAGTTCATGATGGAAGCCGACCAGATGAATGCTTGGATTACAGGTTCCAGCGCCTATTGCTGCCAGCCGCTGAAGGCCTTTTCCGACAATCCCGTCTGGACGTCCGATCCGATCCATGCGCCCTATGCGCGTGCTTCGGAGACGCTGCGGCCGAACGGTTATGCGGGCCCCCTCGGCTATGCTTCGGCAGGCACCATGGCCGACTACGTGCTCGTCGACATGTTCGCCGCTGCTGTAACCGGCCAGATGACGCCGGAAGACGCGATCAAAGAAGCAGAGCGCCGGGCAAACCGCTACTACCGGGTTTAAGCCCGTTTAAAGGTCTGCAGCATGCCGGCGACGGCATGCTGCGATTGTCCATCAGGAGATAGAACCATGTCGACCGTGACATCCGGGGATACGACGCGCGGCCGGGTCGCATCGCTCATGCAGAACAACAACATGCTCGGCTTCTTGTTCATGCTGCCGGCGGCAATCTTTCTCGTATGTTTCCTCACCTACCCGCTCGGACTGGGTGTCTGGCTCGGCTTCACCGACACCCGGATCGGTCGCGACGGTATCTTCATCGGGCTTGAGAACTATCAGTTCCTTGCCAGCGATTCCGTTTTCTGGCTCTCGGTCTTCAACACCCTGCTTTATACGTTCGTTGCCTCCGTCTTAAAATTCGTGCTTGGCCTCTGGCTGGCGCTGCTTCTCAATCAGCACCTGCCGTTCAAGTCTTTCTTCCGCGCTATCGTCCTGCTTCCATGGGTCGTTCCGACGGTGCTATCGGGGCTGGCTTTCTGGTGGATCTACGATTCCCAATTCTCGATCCTTTCCTGGTCGCTGATGCAGATGGGGCTGATTGATGGACCGATCAATTTTCTCGGCGATCCCACCAATGCGCGGATCTCGGTGATTATCGCCAATGTCTGGCGCGGCATACCGTTCGTTGCCATCTCGCTGCTCGCCGGCCTGCAGACCATTCCCGCCTCGCTCCAGGAAGCCGCCTCGCTCGACGGTGCAACCAGCTGGCAGCGGTTCCGCTATGTGACGCTGCCGATGCTGACGCCGATCATCGCCGTCGTGATGACGTTTTCGGTGCTTTTTACCTTCACCGATTTCCAACTGATCTACGTCCTGACCAAAGGCGGGCCGGTCAATGCCACGCACCTGATGGCGACGCTGTCCTTCCAGCGCGGCATTCCGGGCGGCCAGTTGGGCGAGGGAGCTGCCATTGCGGTCGCGATGATCCCCTTCCTGCTTGCCGCCATCATGTTCAGCTTCTTCGGTCTACAGCGCCGCAAATGGCAGCAGGGCGGCCAGGATTAACGGTCGGGAGACAATCATGAACGCCAACACTACCGATCAGGTTCTGACCGACAACGTCCAGGGGATGAGTTATCTCAATCGCCTGCCACGGCGCATCGTCATGCTCTATCTGCCGATGGCGGTCTTCGTCTTCGTGCTGCTCTTTCCGTTCTATTGGATGGCGATCACCGCCGTCAAACCGAACTCGCAGCTGACCGATTACAACAACTACAGCCCCTTCTGGGTGGTCGAGCCGACGCTAGACCACATTAAATATCTGTTCCTTGAAACCTCCTATCCGGGCTGGCTCTGGAACACGATGCTGGTTGCGGTCGGATCGACGGTGCTGTCGCTTGCAGCATCCGTTTTCGGCGCTTACGCAATCGAGCGCGTGCGCTTTACCGGATCGCGCCCGGTCGGGCTCCTTATTTTTCTCGCCTATCTCGTGCCGCCATCGATCCTCTTCATCCCGCTGGCCTTCATCGTCTTCAAGCTCGGCATCTATGATTCCAGGCTGGCGCTGATCTTTACCTATCCGACCTTCCTGATCCCGTTCTGCACCTGGTTGCTGATGGGCTATTTCCGGTCGATCCCTTTTGAGCTCGAGGAAAGTGCCTTGGTCGACGGCGCCAACCGCTGGCAGATCCTGGTGAAGATCATCCTGCCGCTTGCCGTGCCCGGGTTGATATCGGCCGGCATTTTCGCCTTCACGCTCTCGTGGAACGAGTTCATCTATGCGCTCACATTCATTCAGTCGTCGGAAAACAAGACCATTCCCGTCGGTGTTTTGACCGAGCTGGTGCGCGGCGACGTGTTCGAATGGGGATCGCTGATGGCCGGGGCTTTGTTCGGCTCGCTGCCCGTCGTGATCCTCTATTCGTTCTTCGTCGACTACTATGTTTCGTCGATGACCGGCGCGGTGAAGGAATGACGAAATTTGACTGCCAGCGTTCGTGAGGGAGAGGGGCGGATGAACAGGATTGATCTGGAAGGCCAGCATGCGATCGTCACAGGAGGTGCACAGGGCATTGGTTTTGCAATCGCCAGCCGTCTCATTGCCTCCGGTGCGGCGGTCACACTTTGGGACATGGATGGGCCGTTGCTCAAAAAGGCGGAGGCTGCGCTTGGCGCAGGAACTCGCAGCGCCGTCGCCGATATCTCACGCTGGGACCAGGTCGAGGCTGCCTATGCCGCCACCACCGCCGACGGCCCACCGGTATCGATCGTCGTCAATTCCGCCGGCATCGCCGGAGATGCAGCGCCGGTTGATACCTATGACATCGCCATGTGGAAGAAGATCATCGATATCAATCTCACCGGCACCTTCTATGTCAACCGCGCAGTGGTCCCGGATATGAAGGCGCGCAACTATGGCCGCATCGTCAATATCGCCTCGATCGCAGGCAAGGAGGGCAATCCGAACGCTGCAGCTTATTCCGCCTCGAAGGCCGGCGTCATCGGGCTTACCAAATCGCTGGGCAAGGAGCTTGCTGGCTACGACATCGCCGTCAATTGCATTACGCCGGCAACCGCTCAGACGCGGATTCTGGAACAGCTGACGCCGGAGTTCATCGAATACATGCGCTCGCGCATCCCGCGCGGCCGCTTTTTGAAGGTGGAGGAGGCCGCGTCCATGGTCGCCTGGCTGGTGTCTAAGGAAAACAGCTTTACCACAGCCTCGACATTCGACCTGTCGGGCGGGCGTGCCACCTATTGAAGAACATGGCGCGCTTCAGCGCCTTAAGCCGTGGCGCCTGGAAAAATCTCGAAGCCTGTATCGACGATTGATTTCGTTTGCGGCCGCTCCGGCGTTTCGAAGGCCTTTTCCACTGATGTGCGTCCAATTAAGAAGCGGTTGGAGCGCACCGTTGCAAGGGGCTGGGGCAGTTCGCGGCCAATATCCAGGCCATTGAAGCCAAAAATGGCGAGATCGTCGGGCATGCGCACGCCGGCACCAAGGCACTGGAAGACTCCCCCGACCGCCATGTCGTCGTTGGAATAGATGATCACATCGACCTTCACCGGCTCGGCGAAAAGACGTGCGGTCATCTCCCGTCCGACACCGACGGAACTCGGCGCATCGGCGATCGCGTGGGCGGCAATTCGCAATCCCGCGTCGCCCAAGGCGTCACAAATCCCGTCGTAGCGCAGCCGCGCCCGCCTGTCGGCGTTCCAGTCATGACCGACATATCCGAACTGGCGGTATCCGCGCTCGATGAGGTATTGGCCGGTAGCGTAGCCAGCACGCCGATGCGACATGCCGACGGCGATGTCGATCGGCGTCGAATCGATGTCCATCATCTCGACAATGCGGATGCCGCTTTCAGAAAGCATGCGGTGGGTTGCCGGGGTATGATCGAAGCCGGCAATCAGGATGGCTGCGGGCTTCCATGACAGCAGTCCGCGAACGATCGTTTCCTCCAGAGCAATGTCGTAGCCTGTAATGCTGATGACGGGCTGGTAGTCGCTGCCGCGCAAAGCGGCATGGACGCCTTGCAGAACTTCGGGAAAGACGATGTTGGACAGTGAGGGAACGACGACGCCAACCAGATGGGAATCGAGCGAGGCAAGCGAACCGGCAATCCGGTTGGGGACATAACCCGTCGCCCGAACGGCCTCCATCACCCGCCGGCGCGTTTCCTCTGCGACTGGCCCCTTGTTGCGCATGATCCGCGAGACCGTCGATTCGCCCACGCCGGCTCGAAGGGCGATATCCCTGACGGTCACCTTGCTTTTCCTTGCCGGCAGACGCTGTTTTTGCTGCATTAAGTCCTCCTGCTTCAGCCCGCAGGCGGCATCATCTCCAGACGTTCACTGGCCCATACATCAAGGGCCAGCTCAACGAGACCCACACGATCGATTGCCGCAGCGCTTGTTCTCAGCGGCTTGCAAACGCATCAAGCCAGCTAAGACCTGCCACCGTCTTGCCTGCAGGACGATACTCGCAGCCCACGAAGCCTTTGTAGCCGAGAACATCCAGCTCTGTGAGCAGACGAAAATCGTCAAGTTCGCCGGTTGCGGGCTCGTTGCGCAGCGGCACCGAAGCAATCTGTACGTGGCCGATGAGCGGCATCAGCCGCCGGAGCCCCGTGAGCACGTCGCCGTGAATGATCTGACGATGATAGATGTCGAATTGCAGCTTCAGGTTTGGCCTCTTCAATGCACTGATAATGTCGGCAGCAAAGTCGAAGTTGTTGAGAAAATATCCCGGCATGTCCCGTGGGTTGATCGGCTCGATGACGATGTTGATGCCGCGTTCGCCTGCCCGATCGCAGGCGAATGCCAGAGAGTCGCGGTAGATCGCAATCGCGGCTGGATCCCTGCGCGAGGCCAGACCGCTCATGACATGCAGCGTGCGGGCGCCTGCGCTTCGGGCGTATCGCAAGGCGGTATCCACCGAGGTACGAAATTCGCTCTGCCGACCGTCGAGCGCAGCAAGGCCGCGTTCGCCGGCCTGCCAGTTTCCTGGCGGCAAATTGAAGAGTGCAACTGTCAGTCCGTTTTCGCGCAGGCGCTCGCTGATGACCTCCGGCGGGTGGTCATAGGGAAACAGGAACTCGACGGCGGAAAAGCCGACCATTGCGGCTGCCGCAAACCGTTCCAAAAACGCCACCTCGTTGAACATCATCGTAAGATTTGCGGCAAATTGCGGCATCACGCAGCCTCCGGCCCGCCGGGAAGCTCAATGCCCGTCACCTTTGCGATCAGCCTTGCGACGGAGGCATCATCGTCCCGGCCCATGCCGGCTGCAGCCGTCATGATGAACATCTGAAGTGCCGTGGACGTGATCGGCAGCGGAAACTTCATCCCGCGCCCAAGGTCCGATACGATGCCAAGGTCCTTCGTGAAAATATCGACGGCGCTCTTTGGGGAGTAATCGCCTTGAAGGATGTGTGGAACGCGGTTTTCGAACATCCAGGAATTGCCCGCCGACGCTGTGATGACCTCATAGACCTTGTCGATATCAAGGCCGATCGCCTTGGCAAAGGTTATCGCTTCACAGGCGGCCGCGATATGAACGCCGGCAAGGAGCTGGTTGACGATCTTGAAGGATGATCCGATGCCGGCCTGGTCTCCGAGTTCGTAGACCGTCATGGCGATCGCATCGAGCACGGGGCGCACATGGTTGAAAGCTTCGGGTCGTCCCGATGCCATGATCGTGAGTTCCCCGGCAGCGGCGCGCTTTGCGCCGCCGCTGATGGGCCCGTCAATATAGTTCAGACCAAGCGCGCCAGCGCGCTGTGCCAGATCTTCGGCCGTCTGCGGCGGCATCGTTGCAAAGGAAAGGATCGTGCCGCCCTTCGACATGCTCTGCGCCGCACCGCCCTTACCAAATAGAACCTGTTCTGTCTGGGCGCCATTGACGACCACGGTCACGACAACATCGGCGCCGGCAGCTGCTTCGGCTGGACTTGCAGCCCCTTTGCCGCCTGCCGCGACGAAGCGTGCTGTCGTCTCGGGGCTGATGTCGTAGCCGCCGGTCTTAAATCCTTTTTTCAGCAGTGATGTCGCGACGCCAAAACCCATCGATCCGAGACCGATGACACAGACCTTCAGGTCAACCGCTTCGCTCATGTTCGAAATCCATTGTTGCTTTCATCCGGTGCGGAATTGGCTTGAATTGTGATCCGCGAAAAACTAATGACAGCGCTGCCACTCTATGGTTAGCTTATCGGCGGAATGGATTGCAAGTTCTATTTCTCATCGGGGAATTGGACCCTTCGTCAGCCCGGGCATTCAACGCAAACAGGCAGGAGAAACGATGTGCTAATCGGTGCAGTAGCCGACGACATCACCGGAGCCACCGATCTTTGCCTCATGCTGTCGCGTGAAGGCATGAAGACCCTGCAAGTGATCGGCGTGCCCGAGGAGGGGGCTGATTTTGGCGATGCGGATGCGGTGGTCGTTGCGCTCAAATCGAGAACGATCCCTGCAGAAGAAGCCGTCAGGGCATCGACGGCGGCGGCCGGCAAGCTCATTGCCGCCGGCGCAGAGCAGCTGCTGTTCAAATATTGCTCGACGTTCGATTCCACCGATGACGGCAATATCGGGCCGGTCGCCGACGCGCTTCAGGATCTGACCGGAGGCGAGCTGACGATTGCCTGTCCATCCTTTCCTGCAACCGGCCGCACCGTCTATAAGGGGCATCTTTTTGTCGGCGACCGGCTCCTGTCGGAAAGCTCTCTGAAGGACCATCCCTTAACGCCGATGCACGATTCCGATCTCGTCCGCGTCCTGCAACGGCAGACAAGACGTCCGGTCGGTCTTATCGATTGGCCGGTGATCGCCAGGGGCGAAGACGCCATCCGGGCGGCTTTTGCGCAGCAGAAGGCGGCAGGAAAGCGCATCCTCGTTGTCGATACATTGTCGGATGCCGATCTGCGCACCATCGGGGCGGCCTGCGACGGCATGAAGCTTGTCACGGGCGGCTCCGGCATTGCCATGGGGTTGCCCGAAAATTTCAGAAAACGCAAAAAATTGCCAGTCCGCAAGGCCATGACCCGCATGATGGCGCCGGCAGGGCGCCGGGTCGTCCTTGCCGGATCCTGCTCGCTTGCAACCCGTGTCCAGATCGAGGTTGCCCGCAATGACGCTGCCGCGCTTCTGAGGCTTGATATTTCGGCGGTTGCCGATGGAAGCCAGAGCGCTGCAGACATCGCCGACTGGGTGATTTCGCAAGACAAGGACCGTCTGCCCCTCGTTTATTCCAGCGCCAGTCCGGAGGAGCTTCAGAGCATCCAGGCGGCCATGGGACGGCACGAGTCCGGAGCGCTTGTCGAACAGACGCTGGCCGAGGTTGCCGAGCGACTGAAGCAGAAGGGCTTTACCCGCTTTCTCATTGCCGGCGGAGAAACTTCAGGCGCGGTGATCAATGCGCTCGGCGTCAAGACGCTTTCCATCGGCCCTGAAATCGATCCAGGCGTCCCATGGACCCGCAGCCTAAGCGGTCCGGACATTGTGCTGGCTTTGAAATCCGGCAATTTCGGCGCTCCGGATTTCTTCCTGAAAGCATGGGCGCAGCTTGAAACGGAGGGGTCGGATGCACGAGATTAACCGCCTGCGTGAAGAGATATGCCGTAGGGGGCAGTCGCTGTTCGAGCGCGGGCTGACCTCCGGCTCGACCGGCAATATTTCGGTTCGCCTTTCCGATGGAGGTTGGCTGATGACGCCGACCAATGCATCGATGGGCTCTCTTGACCCGGCCCGGCTTTCCCTCTTCGACGCCTCGGGCAAACTCCTGTCCGGCGACGCGCCGACCAAGGAAGCATTTCTGCATTTTTCGATGTATGGCGAGCGCGGTGATGCCGGCGCCGTCGTCCATCTCCATTCGAGCCATGCAACAGCAGTCAGCATTCTGCGCGATATCGATCCTGAGGATGTCCTGCCGCCCTTGACCGCCTATTACGTCATGCGTGTCGGACGCTTGCCGCTTGTCCCCTATTTCGCGCCCGGGGACATGGCGCTTGCAGACGCGGTCCGGTCGCTCGCCGGGCGTCATCACGCGATGCTGCTTGCCAATCATGGGCCGGTCGTCGCCGGCACGACGCTTGCAAACGCCCAGTTCGCCACCGAAGAGCTTGAAGAAACTGCAAAGCTTTTTCTCATGCTGCAGCATCACGCCAAAAGGATGCTGACCGCAGAACAGGTCGATGACTTGCGCAAACGCTTCAACCTTCCTTAGGCCGCGTCGGCGGCGCAACTTCAAAACGATTGGACGGGAGAGAAAAATGGCTGAAATCGAGGAAAGAGTCGGATTTGTCGGTGTTGGACTGATGGGACACGGTATTGCGAAGAACATCGTCGAAAAAGGCTTCCCGCTGACGGTGATCGCGCACCGCAATCGCAAACCCGTCGAAGACCTGCTCGGCCGCGGCGCCCGCGAGGCCCATTCGCTTACGGAGCTTGCGAAAAATTCGACCATGATCTTTCTGTGCCTCACAAGCTCGAAGGAAGTGTCCTGCGTTATCGAGGAAATGCGGCCGTCCCTTGCCCCGGAAACGGTGATTGTCGACTGCTCGACCGGGGATCCAACGGTGACAATGCATCTTGCCGAAACGCTTGCGGCGCAGAAAGTCTATTTTGCCGACGCACCGCTTAGCCGGACGCCGAAGGAAGCGTGGGAGGGGACCTTGGACTGCATGGTCGGTGCCGATGATGCGACATTCCAGCGGATCCAGCCGGTGATATCGACCTGGGCGGCGAAGATCGTCCATATCGGCGGGGTCGGCGACGGTCATCGCATGAAGCTGCTCAACAATTTCATTTCGTTGGGCATGGGAGCTCTCTTTGCCGAGGCTCTGGCACTCTCCCGGAAGGTCGGAATCTCCGTGGAACGCTTCGACAGCGTCATCCGGGGCGGGCGCATGGACAGCGGATTTTACCAGACCTTCATGGGTTATGCTCTGGAAGGTAACCGAAATGCGCATCGCTTCACGCTTTCGAACGCGTATAAGGATCTGAAATATCTGGAATCCATGGCAAATGACGCGACGGTTGCTACGCCGCTTGCAAGTGCGGTGAAGAATTCCTATGCCGCGGCAGTGGCAGGCGGCGGCAACGGTCCTGAGGATTACGTGCCGCATCTTGCAGACTTCGTTGCCCGGAAAAACAATGTCGGTTGACCGAAGATCAAAGCAAGCGGCGGTGTGAAAGCAGTTTCAGCAGCTTCTAATCGATATTATCTTAGCAGGTAAGTTGACGCTTCGCGCGAAATCAACTTCTATCCGCCACCGCTTTTTGGGGAGGTTGAAGGATGCGTGTCGTAACAAGGATTGCCGAACTGCGGGAGCACATCGCGGCGATCAAGAATGAAGGCCGGACCCTTGGGTTCGTCCCGACGATGGGGTACCTTCACGCCGGGCATATGGAACTGGTCGCGCGTGCACGCAGTGACAACGATGCCGTCGTCGTCTCTATTTTCGTCAATCCGCTGCAGTTCGGAAAGAACGAAGACCTTACGCGCTATCCGAGAGACTTCGAAAGGGACAGCGCCATGCTCTCTGCCGCCGGCGTCGATATCCTTTTTTCCCCAAGCGTTCAGGAGATGTATCCGCAGCCGATGCAGACGATCGTGGACGTGCCGGCGCTTGGCAGCGAGTTGGAGGGTGCCGTGCGGCCCGGACATTTTGCCGGCGTTGCGACCGTCGTGACCAAGCTTTTCAATATCGTTCAGCCGCATGCGGCCTATTTTGGCAAAAAGGACTACCAGCAGGTCGTAATCATCAAACGGATGGTCGAGGATCTTGCCCTGCCGGTCCGCATTGTCGCCGTCGAGACTGTCCGGGAGGCCGACGGGCTGGCGTTTTCATCGCGAAACAGTTACCTGACGGCGGACGAACGTGCCGCTGCGGTGATCGTTCCAAAGGCACTTGACGAAGCCGAACGACTTTACCGCGACGGAATCGACGAGCCGCAGGCTCTGGAGGCGGCATTGGCCGCGTTCATTGCACGCGAGCCGCTCGCCGTGGCTGAAGTCGTCGCCGTTCGCGATCCGCAGACCCTGACACGGCTTGAAACCTTGCGCGATCGGCAAGCCCTTGTCGCCCTCTTCGTACGGATCGGTTCGACCAGGCTTCTTGACAACAGGATCATCGGCCACCGGCGCCAAACCCAGTCGAGGGCTGCGTGATGAGCAAGCCTTCCAGTCAAAAGCGGCTGACACCATTTCGCATCCAGTCCATGAAGGGCTCAGCGCCGATCGTTTGCCTGACCGCTTATACGACACCGATGGCGCGCGCCCTTGATGCCCATTGCGATCTGCTTTTGGTCGGCGATTCCGTCGGCATGGTGCTCTACGGCCTGCCGAGCACGACTTCGGTTACGCTCGACATGATGATCGCCCACGGTCAGGCGGTCATGCGGGGGGTCTTGCGGGCCTGCGTCATCGTCGATCTGCCCTTCGGCAGCTACCAGGAATCGAAGGAACAGGCTTTTCGCAGTGCCGTGCGGATCATGCAGGAAACCGGCTGCGACGGCGTCAAGCTGGAGGGGGGCGAGGAGATGGTCGAGACCATCGCCTTTTTGACCGCGCGCGGCGTGCCGGTATGCGGACATATCGGACTGATGCCGCAACAGGTGCACACCGCCGGCGGTTATCGCTCGCTCGGCCACAACGAAAGCGAGATCGCCAGGATCAGGCGCGATGCCCGAGCAGTCGGCGGATCCGGCGCTTTTGCAGTCGTGATCGAGGGAATGGTGGAGCCCCTGGCGCGCGAGGTGACCGCCTCGATCCACGCCGCGACGATCGGCATCGGCGCTTCGCCGGCCTGCGACGGCCAGATCCTGGTTGCCGAGGACATGCTGGGCGTCTTCACCGATTTCAAGCCCAAATTTGTCAAACGCTATGCCGGTCTTGCACAGACAATCGAGGAGGCGGCAAGCGCCTATGCTGACGATGTCCGGAATCGACGGTTCCCGGCCAAAGAACACACCTTCGACGTTCGACCTCCACCGCCTTGATCCGCAGGTTCTGCAAGCCATGTTCCAATAAGCTCGCCTCGGCCAAGTCGTCGACGCGGGTCGGCCGATCTTTCTTGGCATGCACCAAAAGACATTTATCAGCAGCGCTGTCGATTTCGGCGGCCGTCAATCGTCCTTGAACAGGCGAGCGCTTCAGTTCCGGAATGACGGCCGGCGCCTCGCGTTCAAAAGCCTGGGAGAGACGGCACACGGCTCCTCTCTCACGATCAGATCGATGGAGGATATTATGGCTGATCATCAGCACCTGACACCCGCAATCGAACTCGCCCGCAGAAACGGTGCCCGATTTCCGAATGAGAGTGAAGACTATCGGCGTGCGCGCGATGCGCTGCTTGCCGAAGAGATCGAGCTACGCCGCCACATAGAACGCGTCGCCGAGCAAAGGCGCGCTCTTCCGCCTGGGGGCGAAGTGACGAAGGAATACAGGTTTGAGGGAAGTACCGGTTTCGTGTCATTGAAAGACCTGTTCGCCGACAAGGACACGCTGGTTGTCTACAGCTACATGTTCGGTCCCGAACGTGAACGTCCTTGTCCTATGTGCACATCCTTATTGTCCGCCTGGGACGGGGAGGTGCCCGACATGCAGCAGCGCGTAGCGCTCGCAGTCGTTGCCCGTTCGCCCCTCGAAAGGCTGCTGTCGTTCAAGAAGGAGCGCGGTTGGCGCTATCTGCCGCTTTATTCGGACATTGATGGCGACTATAGCCGGGACTATCGCGCGCTCGGTAAGGGCGGCAGCGATGATGCGGCGTTTAACGTCTTCACGCGACGCGACGGTACGATCCGGCATTTCTGGAGCGAGGAAATGGGACCGGCGACAGCCGACCCGGGACAGGATCCGCGCGGTGCGCCCGACCCTATGCCCATCTGGACGGTGCTGGATTCCACGCCGGAAGGACGTGCGCCGGACTGGTATCCCAAGCTCTCCTACTAATTTAGGTTCGGAGATCTGAAGCGCAGATACGCCCCCGCGCCCGCCAGGACGATGCCGCCTCGCGAATAATGACCATTCCAGGGGTCTGTGCGATTTGCGCCAAGTCTATCGACGCATTGGCACGACCACGGGTCCTTGTCCTTGGCTGCTACCGCCTTTGGCCGCCGGGCCAGACGGGTATGGAGCACCCCGGCGGGCCGCGGCTGGCGAGATTGCTTTTGAAGAAACCGCCGAAGTTAATATCAGTGGCTTGGCAAGCAAATTGTCACGCCTCCCCTGGGCCTTGATGGGTCGCAGTGGCGTCCATGAAGCTCCGATCCCTTACGCTGCGTAACGAAGACCGGGGATCGCGAGACGACGGGAATGTCGTGAGGTCGAACCGAGGATTATGGGCATTCGGTCAGAAACGGGATCGGAAGAATGATTTAGTCGATGAGCGCCTTGCGCACGCCTCGTCGAATCCGATCCACTTATTCAATTAAGAGGCCGCGACGTGTTGAAGTCGCCACGGAGGCCCGGACACACGTCAGCGCCGGCGCGGACCTGTACCCCGCAAATCGCAATTGCGGACCATGCGAATCTCGGGAAGATGGTGGCAGACGGAGACACGCGAAGCTTGCCGTTGGACAATGATCGGAGCATCCGCTTTAGGTTGCGCTTGGCCCTATGCTAAGACCCTCTCGCAGCTCCTGCTCAAAATATGTTACAGGGCCGTAACTTATTTGGTGCAAGGCACAGGATTTTCAAACACTTATAGGTGTAATCCCAATCGGGTTAATCCCGAATTTCTCATGACATGATGCAATAAAGAACATACTTTATTCGCCGCTAGCTGGTTGCAAATAATCCTGGGGTTGACTCGTGTCCATCAGTTCAGGAACGCTAAGCCGCAAGAGCCATACGCCGACCGGGATCGTGATCGAGCATCACACACTGGCGCGTACCGCCATCGTGACACTTCTCCAGCGTGAACTCACCGGCTGGAATTTTATCGACATGGTCTCAACCGAGAGTCTCGACACGGCACTCGGCTGTGATGTGCGTCTAATCACGCTGGACCTGGCGGGCCGAAGAATCGGAAGCCGCAGTCTGCTGACCGAACTCGCGGAAATCCGAAGGTACTTTTCCGAAGCACCAGTCGCGGTGCTGTCGGACTCAGACGATATGATGAGCGCCGCCGAGGTGCTGAAGCTGGGAGTTCGCGGCTTCTTCACCACTTCTCTTCGGATCGAACTTGCGCTTGCTGGTTTGCGCCTGGTTCTTGCTGGTGGTGTGTTTTGTCCCGATCCGCTTGCTACGCTTAAGGAAGGCGCGGCCGCCAGTGATCAAGAGGGCGGGGAAAGAGTGTCAATGGGCGCCTACCAAAGCGAGTATGCATTGGCCAGCTTTACGCCGCGTGAGGCGGACGTTCTTGCCGAGCTGCGATGCGGTTCGTCGAACAAGGTGATTGCGGGCAAGCTCAACCTATCGGATCATACGGTGAAGATGCATCTGCAGCACATCATGCGCAAGCTGCAGGTGCAGAATCGAACAGAGGTGGTCGCGATGCTTGGGGGTCGAGCAAATGGCGGCAGGGATGCGGCCGCGACCGACGGCGCAGTCGTCAGCGCGACATCTTTTCGAGCATTTCACTGAGAGTGACTGCCGTCAGCATGGCTTTCGCAAGCAGTTTCTTGAGCTTCTGATTTTCCTGCTCGAGCGCCCGCATTCGCTTGGCGTCGAGGCTAGCATCCTTGAGCTGCAATGATTGCCAGCGGTAGAAAGTCGGTTGGCTGATGCCATATCGCTGGCAGACATCAGAGACGGTCGCGCCGGCCTGATGTTCCTTGAGGATATCCGTGACTTCTTCATCGTTGAATTTTCGCTTGCCCATCGCGGCCGTCCTTGGAGGAACCGAATGAGGCATGCAAGTCCACAGGTTTTTCCAGTGACGGGATGCCTCAGTTCTCACGAAACGCCCTGTTGAAGCTGTCTAGGAGCGGTCGCAATGCATAGAGCGCCACGCTGCTCGTGCCTGTCCTTATCATTATCTGCGCCGGCATTCCGGGAACCATCTCCACATCGGTCATCCTCGCAAGACGTTCGTCCGTCACACGAATCGTCACTGCATAATAGGAATGGCCAGCCTTCTGATCGACCAAATGATCCGCGGACACATACTCGACCTTGCCCCTGAGAAGAGGGACCCGCCTCTGATTGTACGGGATAAGATGCACATGTGCCTCGAGCCCCGGATGCACCTCATTGATGTCTTCCGGCTTCACGCGCGCTGCGATCACAAGATTGCTCGTGCGCGGGACAAGCTCAGCCAACGGTTCGCCGGCACCGATCACACCGCCTGTCGTATGGATGCGCAGATCCATGATCACCCCGTCCTCGGGCGCCCGGATCTCGGTTCTCGCCAATTGGTCATCGATCGCGCGCAATCGCTCGCGCAGCTGCAGAAGCTGGTTCTCCGTGTCGCGAAGGTTGAGCGCGACTTCGTTCAACCGGTCGCTGCGCAGTTTCACAAGGTAGGAATGAGCCTCGCTTATGACCTGGTGCGCGCGCGAAATGCGCGCAGTGACATCACCGATTTGGCCGCCGATATCTGCCTTTTCCCGCTCCAGGATAAGAACCCGGCTCTTCCTTTCCAAGCCCTTGGCGGTAAGCATCGAGACGGTTTCAAGCTCCCCATGGGAAATATTACGCCTCTGGATCAAGGCGGCTTTCTGGGCGCTCAAGCCCGCCACTTCCTCCAGCACCTGCTTTATCCTCTGCTGCGTGATAGCAATCTCCGATTGCATGACCTGCCGCCGCGCATCAAATATCCGCTGCTGTCCCGTAACGATGTCCCTGATCGAATGGTTCCTCGCCATGTGTTCGGTGAGTTCGGGCGGAAAGCCGATGCGATCCGTGCCGCTCTCTTCGGCGATCAGCCGTGCGCGTCGTGCCTCCGCATCCCATAGCTGTCCTCGCAGGCTGTCGCGTTCCGAACGCGATTTTGTGTCGTCGAGTTCGATCAGCACTTGGCCTGCGGCCACGGCATTGCCGTTCCTGACGAAAATCTGCCTAACGATCCCGCCCTCGAGGTGCTGGATGGTCTTGCGGTTGGATTCTGTCTCGACGACACCTGACGCAATCGCCGCGCTGCTGAGCGGCGCAAGTGCCGACCAGGTGCCCAAGCCGATGATGAAAACGCCGATCAGCAGGTTTCCCGTCCAGACGATCCGGCGCAGTCTCGATATCGGGGAGGCATCGGCAAGCGTCAATGGAGGATTGGCAAAGAGGGAGGACGGAATTGCCGGATCGGCCGTCCGCCCGGTATCGCGACTGTAGTCGACGTCCGGTCGTCGCGGGACCCGGTCGAAAGGAGGGTCGATCTTGACGAGTTGCATGGTCTGTCACCTCCTCCTAGGTGGACGTCCGTGCGGGCGGTTGAAGGTAGCTGTCGAAGATGTGGTCGCTATCTCCGAACGCGTCGATCGTGCCATTGCGCATGATCGCGATCTTGTTGGTGACGGGGAGGATGCCCATGCGGTGGGTGATGATGACGACCATCATTTGCGTGGCGCGCATACGGGCGATCGCCGTAAACAACTTGCGCTCGCCGTCATAGTCGAGGCTCGAGTTCGGGTCGTCGAGGACCACGAGCGCGGGGTTGCCATAGACTGCTCGTGCCAGTCCCAGTTGCTGGCGTTGAGCGCGCAGCAGTAATGCGCCACCGTCGCCGATATCGGTGTCGTAGCCTTGCGGCAGTCGCGTGATGGTCTCATGCAGTCCAACGAGCTTGGCCGCTTCGATGACCTTGCCGACGTCAGTGCCGTCAAGTCGGCCGATGACATCCTTGACCGCGCCGCCGAACAGCTCGATTTCCTGCGGCAGGTAGCCGATATGGCGCATACCGCCGTAGAGCCGTAAGGCCGAGATATCGACGCCGCCGAGCAGCGCGCAGCCCCAGGTCGCCGGCTGGACCCCCGCGATGATCCGGCCAAGCGTCGACTTGCCGGATCCTGAAGGCCCGATCAGCGCAACACAGTCTCCAGGTGCCAGGCGCAAGGTGACATCGCTTAGTATTTGGCGATTGGCCGAGGGAAGCACATAGCCAACACCGTCGAGAACGAGTCCGCCTCGCTCGGGTATCAACATGGTTCGTGTGTCGTTCTGCGATGCGATCGCGATCAGCATACGGTTGATGCGATTGAAGGCAGCGTGGGCAAAGGCGACGGCGCGCCACGCGCCGATGGCGCCTTCGATCGGCGCGAGCCCGCGGCCGAGAAGCAGGCTGGAAACGAAGATGATCCCCGGGTTTCCGCTCTCATCGAGGACCAACCAGGTCGCCACTCCCATGATCAGGATTTGCGAGAGCATGCGAGCGGACTTGGATAGCCCAAGAATGATCTCGGTCCGTTGCATGGCGTCGTCCTGCGCACGCCTCGCCGTCTCCGCGTCACGGTAAACGAGCTGAGCGGCGCCGCTTTGCATGTTCATCGCGCGGATCACCTGGATATAGCGCAAGGCGGTAGCGAAACGCATATGGCTGCGCGCCAGCGCCAAATTCGCTTGCGTCAGTGGCTCCCGTGTTGCCAACTCGGTCAGGATCGCGAGCACGAGCAGGGCTCCCGCGCTCATCAGGCCAATGGTTCCAAGCACCGGATGAACCAGAAACAGAAGAACCAGGAACACAGGCGCCCAAGGGATATCAAAGAGCAATGAGCTGGCCGGCGAATCGAGGAACTGGCGCAAGGTCGACAGGTCCTTGTAGCAGTCATTGGCAAGGTTCGCGTCGCTACGGGCTCCGTATTCGAAGCACGCGGTGAGCACGACCGGGCGCAACCTGTGATCCAGCCAGCTGCCAATGCGCGAAAGGGCGGCACGCCTTATGATGTCAAGGATCGAACCGACCACGACGGCCACTGCGATGATCAGCGTCAGCATGACGAGCGTATCGGTACTGCGGCTCGACAGTACGCGATCGTAGATCTGCAGGAGGTATATGGAAGGGGCGAGTAGAAACAGGTTATAGCCGCAGCTATACAGGAAAACCAGGCAGAAGGCTCCCGCACAGGCTTTGAGGGCTATGATCAGATGCGTCGGAGAAGGCTGCGACGCTGTAATATTCGTTGTCATTATCAGATCTCGGCACAATCGATACTGACACGTCGGCTCGGTCAGGACAGGCGAATGGGAGGATCGCCGGCCACGGCCGGCGATCCTCATCAAGGGGTTCAGGCGACATCGATGATGCCGAGGTTGTTGAAGTTGTCGAGAATACTCGAGAGCGTGTTGGTCGTCGTCGTGGTCGTGGTTTCCGAGATCGGGTTCGAGTGAACCAGAGCGGCCGAAACATCACCACCTAAGGCCGCATTACCGCTGCCGCCGGCACCGCCCACGCCAGCAAGGATCGTCGCACTTTGATCGGCGACGAGCGTCGTGTTCTGCGTGGCGGTGGTGTCTGCCGAAAGGCCTACGACATTGCCGCCACTCGCGTTGCTCTGGGAGCCACTTGAGGTGGGGTTCCCGCCGGCGCCGGCGGTACCGCTATTGGTTTGGGCTGCAAAGACAGCGATTGGTATCTGTAGTAGGCCGCCACCGTCAGCATTGCCAGTTCCCCAGCCAGCGGTCTGCCCAACGATGTCGCCATTATAGACATTGGGGTCGGCCCCATCGACGAATTGCGTGTTGGCGACATAGGCGACCGGGGTGTAGTAGATATCAGCATAGTTGGTGCCATCGCCCCCATTGCCAGCGTTCGCATCGCCCCCGTTGGGATTGGTGAGGTTGATCGTGTCTGATGTCACTTGGGTAATAGGCATTGCGTCTCTCCTCTACTTGTTTGCCCCGTAGACTTGAACGGTTCGATGCCACAGGACACGTCAAAGCATGGTGCGCGCGATCTCCAATGGGGGCCAGCTGGACATTCGGGGACGTCCTTTTGGGTAGGGTCCAGATTTAAGGGATTCTCCTGGCGACATCAGGTCCTGCGCCCGGCGCGGCCCCTCATGCGGGGGAGGGTGGATCAGCGTGGGATGAGGAAAAGTGTATGCGGTTTTCCGCCGGCATCTTCTGTCTCAACTTATGAGATCAGCCGTCGAGGACGTTGAGGATATCGTCGACGAGCGCAGAATGGGCATTCGCGATATTGCCCTCGCCACCGGCGCCGCCGATGCCGCCTATCTGCAGCGTATGTTGGTCGTAGAGCACGTGATTGAGCTGGTCGGCCTCGGCCGTGCCGCCGGCGGGCACCGCGATGTTGACGGGGTGGAAATAACCTATACTGACATCGACCAGGCTGCCGTTCGAATAGCCGGTCCCGCCGTCACCGCCGACCGCGTTGCCGGTGAAGATCGTGTCGGAGGACAGGTTGAAACCGCCGCCACTGCCGCCGATCCCCGCAACCTGCACGCCGCCCTGATCGAAGATCGCATTGTTCGTCTGAGCGGCGGCGGCATCGCCGCCCGCAGCACCGACGGCAATGTTGATTGGCGAAAAAACGGCTACGTTCACGTCGATCATGCTGCCGATGAACGTGCCGTCGCCGCCATGGCCCGCGTAGCTGTCGCCGTTGTAGATGAACGTCGCGCCATGGGAGCCCGATGCCGCGCCGCCTGCAACGTTATGACCCCCGCCCGAGCCGCCCACGCCGCCGATCTGGGTCCCGCCTTGGAAAATGGCGGCGTTGTTGGTTTGCTCGGCGGAGGCCGTCGCGCCCGGCCCTGCTGCGACCGCCGTATTTACTGGGGCGAACACTGCGGTGTCGGTGCTGACGAGGGCGCCGAGAAAGGTTCCGTTGCCGCCGTTGCCGGCAAGATTGGCGTTGTCAGCGCTGCCGATCGCCAGGTTGCCGCTCCCACCGTGCCCGCCAAGACCAGCCATTTCGGTGGAGTCCTGATTGATCAGGGCGTTGTTGCCTTGTTGGGCGTCTGAGTCGGTCTGTGGACCGGCGATGGCCGAATTTGAGGGCATGAAGACAGCGAGTGTATTGCTGCTGATCGTCCCGACACTTGTGCCGTCGCCGCCGTTTCCTGCAGCGTTGTAGCCGGCATTGGCCGCAATATCGAGCGGCAGCCACGTCGGGACCAGTGCGAGATGTCCGGTGGCAATTGCACCCTGATTGGTGTTCGTGTCCTGTGCGTCTTCCGACAAAAGTCGTGATTCCGCCATCGTCGTATCTCCCAGCGACCTGGGCCGCAGTCATTTGCAGCGCGCACGGGCGCGTATCGGATGCTTATTTTGAAGCCTGTCGCGCAAAAAGGTGAGCCGGCAATTCGTCTACGTCCGTTTGGGGAGGCCGATAGCCAATCGGGTGTAGTTCGCAATTTGAACGCAAACCGCGCGTCCCGGATGTCCTCGTGTGCGGAGATTGCGCGACTTCAGGCCCGTAGGCTTAGATAAGGCTGGTGTTTGGGATTCATTCGAGGATCGGACACGCAATCTGCGCTAAATCAGAGACATGACAGACAGGAACTTGCGCGATCGGCCTACAAATCCCGACAGAATTGTCAAAAAAGTATCAGCGAGAGGTCGATGGCGTAGTAGCGATCGCTGATGCCTGCGCGTAAAGTCCCTTCAGATGATGACCTCTGGGAGGAGGCGCCATTGCCGGAGAAATTCCGGCTGAAGCGCAGGGAGGAAGGTTCCATGAATCCAGATTTGGAAGTGGTCGCGATCGGCAGCGGCGAGTCCTTCAAGGCCTGGGAGCATGGTTATCCCTACCGTACGGTCCGCTGGCACTTCCATCCCGAATATGAAATCCACCATGTCGTCGCGACGACGGGACAGTATTTCGTCGGCGATTTCATCGGCGAATTCGAGCCCGACAACCTTGTGCTCACCGGACCGAACCTGCCGCACAATTGGGTGAGCGACGTGCCGCCGGGCACATGCCTGCCGCTGCGCTGCCGGGTGCTTCAATTCAGCGAGTCCTTCCTTGCAGATGCCAGTCGGATTTTTCCCGAACTCTCGGCTTGTGCCGGCATTTTGGAAATGAGCCGTCGGGGTGCGCTGTTCACACCGGAAACGGCGTCGCTCGTCGGCCCGCTGCTTGGGGAGCTGGTCGAAGCCAAGGGAATTCGCCGCATCGAGCTTTTCATGAACGTGCTCGACGCGCTGAGTTCTGCGCAGGGCACGCGCACCCTCGCAAGCGCGCTTTATCATCCGGATCCCTCGGGCTTCATGTCAGCCGGGGTGAACCAGGCGCTGGCCTTTATCAACACGCATCTGACCGAACCTTTCAGCGAAGGTGACCTTGCCGAGTTGACCGGACAAAGCCCAAGTGCGTTCTCCCGCAGCTTCCGTCGGCATACCGGCATGGCGCTCGTTCAATATGTGAACCGGCTGCGGATCAACTTCGCCTGCCATCTGCTGATGAGCGAAACCGCCATGTCGATAACCGACATCTGCTTTGCGGCCGGCTTCAATAATATCTCGAATTTCAATCGCCGTTTTCTGGATCAGAAGGGCATGGCGCCCTCGCGTTTCAGAACATTGCTGGCACAAAATGCAAGAGCGGTGGAGGCCGCCTAAAAAGGGAGGATCGGGGAGGAGAAAACGAACAACCAGGGCAAGGCGAACGGGCACACAAGTGGCCCGAACGGGATTGCTTGTCCGCAAACCAGCCTGAGAAGCGCCGGTCAAGAAGGCGCCTTGGACGGCCGGATCGCACAAAGAGTGTCGAGTTCGCGCGAGCTTGAGACTTCGTTGAAACAGTTACCATTTGGTACGGAGAAATTCCAATGACCCACTTCGCATGGAAATTGGCAGGCGCAGCAGCGCTCGCCCTCGGTCTTCTCAGCGGCACGTCCGCCTTTGCGCAGTCTGCAAAGGTAACCGATGCAACGGTCGCCTTTCTGATGCCCGACCAGAGCTCCACACGCTATGAGGAGCACGACTATCCGGGCTTTGAAGCGGAAATGAAAAAGCTCTGCGCCGGTTGCAAGGTGATTTACCAGAACGCAAACGGCGACGCTTCGCGCCAGCAGCAGCAGTTCAACTCGGCGATCTCGCAAGGCGCCAAGGCGATCGTGCTCGACCCGGTCGATTCCACGGCTGCCGCATCGCTGGTCAAAATGGCGCAGAGCCAGGGCGTCAAGGTGATCGCCTATGACCGGCCGATTCCCTCTGCCGCTGCAGACTATTACGTCTCCTTCAACAATGAGGAAATCGGCAAGATGATCGCCAAATCGCTTGTCGATCATCTGAAGGAAAAGAACGTCCAAGCTGGCGACGGCGGTCTTCTTGAGATCAACGGCTCGCCGACGGATGCTGCCGCGGGCCTCATCAAGAAGGGTATCCATGCCGGTCTCGCCGAAGGCGGCTATCCCATCCTTGCCGAATTCGATACGCCGGAATGGGCTCCGCCGAAGGCGCAGCAGTGGGCGAGCGGACAGATCACCCGTTTCGGCAAGAAGATCATCGGTGTTGTGGCCGCCAATGACGGCACGGGAGGTGCTGCCGTTGCAGCCTTCAAGGCTGCCGGCATCGATCCTGTGCCGCCGGTCACCGGCAACGATGCGACGATCGCTGGCCTGCAGCTCATCATCGCAGGCGATCAGTACAACACCATCTCCAAGCCAAGCGAGATCGTGGCCGCGGCTGCGGCGAATGTCGCCATCCAGCTGCTGTCGGGCGAAACGCCGAAGGCCGATACCACGCTCTTCGACACGCCGACGCAACTCTTCACGCCGGCGCTCGTTACCGCCGAAAATCTGAAGGCCGAGATCATCGACAAAACCGTCAATGGCAAACCGATCCAGACCCCGGAGCAGCTCTGCACGGATCGCTACGCCGAAGGCTGCAAAAAGCTCGGCATCGGCAGCTGACCTGTCCTCCCAGAAGGCCCTTCGACCGCTCTTGCGAGCGGTCGAAGGGCCTGAAATTCATGATGAAAGGCTCGCGACAGATGACTGACGCTTCCAACCAAGCAGCCCCGGCCGGCGAAGTGGTGCTCAGCCTAAAAGGTATCTCGAAACATTTCGGTGCCGTCTCGGCGCTCACCGATATCGATCTTGACGTTCACGCAGGCGAAGTCGTGGCGCTCGTCGGCGACAACGGCGCCGGCAAATCGACGCTCGTGAAGATCCTTGCCGGCGTCCACCAGCCGAGTTCGGGCGAGATCACTTTCCGCGGCAGCAAGGTGACGCTGGCCGACCCGAGTGCGGCGCTCTCCTTGGGGATTGCGACCGTGTTTCAGGATCTTGCGCTTTGCGAGAACCTTGATGTCGTTGCCAACATCTTCCTCGGCCGGGAGCTCAGTCCGCTAAAGCTTGACGAGACCGCGATGGAGGTTCGTGCCTGGACGCTGTTGAACGAGCTTTCGGCCCGCATTCCAAGTGTCCGCATTCCGATCGCATCGCTGTCGGGTGGACAGCGACAGACGGTGGCGATTGCCCGGTCCCTGCTTCTGGAGCCGAAGCTCATCCTGCTCGACGAACCGACGGCCGCCCTTGGCGTTGCCCAGACGGCAGAGGTGCTGAACCTGATCGAGCGGGTGCGCGACCGCGGCCTCGGGGTCGTAATGATCAGCCATAATATGGAGGACGTGCGTGCAGTAGCCGATCGCATCGTCGTCTTGAGGCTCGGGCGGAACAACGGAGTTTTCTATCCCGATGCGTCCAACCAGGAACTCGTCACCGCCATTACCGGGGCGACCGAAAATGCAGTCTCGCGCCGCGCCGGCCGTCGTCAGGCGCAGCAGGATATGATGCAGGAGGGTCAGATATGACCAGCGATGTGAAACAAACGGCAACGCTTCTGGATCGCGGCGATGTTCGCGTCAGCCACGATGCGGGCATTGGCGCGACGATCCGCTCTTCGATCGATAAGGTGCGCTCGGGCGATCTCGGCTCGCTTCCCGTGGTCGTCGGCCTGGTGATCATCTGGACAGTCTTCGGCACCCTCAACCCGACATTTCTTTCAAGCAACAACCTTGCAAACTTGCTTTTCGACGCCTCAACGGTCGGGGTGATTTCGCTTGGAATCGTTTGCGTGCTGATGGTCGGCGAGATCGACCTATCCGTTGGTTCAATCAGTGGCTTTGCTTCCGCCATGGTCGGCATGCTGTGGGTCAATCAGGGTTGGCCCGTAGCGGTTGCGATCATTGCCGCCATCCTTGTCGGCGGATTGATCGGCTCGCTCTATGCTCTGCTTTTCAATCGCCTTGGAATGCCAAGTTTCGTTTCGACGCTTGCCGGCCTGCTGGCGGTGCTCGGAATGCAGCTCTATCTGCTTGGCGCAACAGGCTCGATCAACCTGCCTTACGGCTCGTCTTTGGTGAATTTCGGCCAGCTGCTCGTCATTCCGCGTCCACTCGCATACTTGTTTGCGCTGCTGCCGGGCGTCGTGATGCTGATTTCAGGCTATCGGGCTGCGCAACGCCGCAGACAAGCCAATCTCTCGTCGCGCTCGATCGGTGCTCTCGTCGTGCGTGTCGCTGCAATCACGATCCTTCTCGAATTCGTCGTCTTTTATCTCAATCAGGATCGCGGCATCCCGTGGATGTTCGCGCTCTTCGTCGCGCTTGCGATCGTGATGAACTACGCGCTCACGCGGACTCAATGGGGCCGCTCGATGGCGGCCGTCGGCGGCAATCGCGAGGCGGCACGCCGTGCAGGCATCAATGTCCGGCTCATCTACACCAGCGCCTTCGTTCTCTGCGCCATGTTTGCCGCACTCGGCGGCGTGCTTGCGGCGGCGCGCCTGGCATCGGCAAGCCAGCAGGCCGGCACGGGCGACGTCAACCTGAATGCGATCGCAGCAGCCGTCATCGGCGGAACAAGCCTCTTCGGTGGCCGCGGCAGCGCTTACTCGGCACTTCTCGGCATCATCGTTATCCAGTCGATCGCAAGCGGTCTGACGATGCTCGATCTGTCTTCGGCCCTTCGCTACATGATCACCGGCGCAGTTCTTGCCATCGCAGTCATCGTCGACTCGCTGGCACGCCGGTCGAGAGTCTCGCACGGCCGCGCCTGATACAACTACGAAAGCAAGGATTGATATGGGACAGGAACTTTCTGGAAAGGTCGCAGCGATTACCGGGGCTGCCTCGGGGATCGGTCTTGAATGCGCCAAGTCTTTATTGCGGGAGGGTGCGAGCGTCGCTCTCATCGACAAGGCCGAAGATTCACTGAGGAGCATATGCTCCGAGCTGGGTGCGAACGCTTTCCCGCTGGCCGCCGATCTGACCAATCCTGCCAGCGTCTCAATGATGATGCCGCAGATTTTGGAGCGGTTCGGAAAGCTCGATATCTTTCACGCCAATGCGGGCTCCTACATCGGCGGGCAGGTCGTGGACGGCGATCCGGATGCCTGGGACCGAATGCTGAACTTGAATATCAATGCAGCCTTCCGATCGGTTCAGGCGGTCTTGCCTCATATGGTGGAGAGAAAGACCGGCGACATCATCATGACCAGTTCGATCGCCGGCCTGGTTCCCGTGGTGTGGGAGCCGATCTATACTGCGTCCAAACATGCCGTGCAGGCCTTCGTCCATACGGTCAGGCGCCAGGTCATAAAGCATGGCATTCGCGTCGGCGCGGTCGCACCCGGCCCGGTGGTGACGGCGCTGATCAGCGACTGGCCGCAGGAAAAACTCGATGAGACGATTGCCGCAGGAGGATTGATGGAAGCCAGGGAGGTCGCAGACGCCGTGCTCTTCATGCTGACGCGACCACGCAACGTGACGATCCGCGACCTCGTCATCTTGCCGCACAGCACGGACCTTTGACCATGGCGCAGTTCTTTATCGGCGTCGATGTGGGTACAGGCAGCGCGCGCGCAGGGGTCTTCGACGAGTACGGCATTCTGCGGGCGGCTGCAAAACGCCCCATCACGATCTGGTATGAGGCAGGCAGCATCGTCGAGCAATCGAGCGAGCAGATATGGAAAGCGGTCTGCGACAGCGTCAAGGAAGCTGTCGCAGCGGCGGGAATTCCACCTGCAGCTGTTGCCGGTCTGGGTTTTGATGCCACCTGTTCTCTCGTTTCAGTGACGGCCGACGGCGCCCCGGTCGCCGTTGGTCCCTCCGGCGACCCCAACCGCAATATCATCGTCTGGATGGATCACCGTGCCGCCGGTGAAGCTGCGGAAATCAATCTTGGAGACCATAAGGTCCTGCGTTATGTCGGCGGGCGGATCTCCCCGGAAATGGAAACGCCGAAGCTTCTCTGGCTGAAGCGCAATCTGCCGGCCTCCTTTGCCGCTGCCGGTCACTTCTTCGACCTTGCGGACTATCTGACCTGGCGCGCAACAGGCTCGCTCAGCCGGTCGGTCTGCACGGTCACCTGCAAATGGACCTTTCTTGCCCACGAGAACCGTTGGGATGCACGGTACTTCGAGGCGATCGGGCTCGAAGAATTGGCAGCCGAAGGCTTTTCCAGGATAGGCACGGACATCGTCGATCCCGGCACGGCGCTGGCAAATGGGCTCACCGAACAAGCCGCCGCCGATCTCGGATTGACGGTCGCAACGCCGGTCGGAGCTGCGCTGATCGATGCGCATGCGGGCGGTGTCGGCACGCTTGGCGGGGCCGAGGCAAGCGGCGATTCGGATGTCAGAAACAGGCTTGCCTACATCTTCGGTACATCCGCCTGCTCGATGGCCTCAAGCGACAACCCGGTATTCGTCGATGGCGTCTGGGGACCGTACTTCTCGGCCATGGTGCCAGGGCTCTGGCTGACGGAAGGCGGGCAGTCAGCGGCAGGTGCTGCCATAGACCATCTTGTAACGATGCATCCCGCGTCCGGTGAAGCACAGGCGAACGCTGCCGCCGCGGGCGTGTCTCTTGTTACATGGCTTGACGGGCAAGCCACCGAGATGTGCCCGGACCTTGGGCGCGCCGTCGAGCTTGCCAAGTCTCTTCACGTCGTGCCGGAGTTTCTCGGAAACCGGTCACCGCATGCCGACCCCGACGCGCGGGCAGTCGTCGCCGGCATCGGACTTGATACAGACATTTCCGACCTGATTTCCCTCTACATCGCCGGCCTCTGCGGCATCGGCTACGGCCTCAAGCAGCTCTTGGAAAAACTGGCGCAGGACGGCATTACGCTTGACCTGATCGTTGCCAGCGGTGGCGCGGCGCAAAGCAATCTCGTGCGGCAGCTTCTGGCCGATACGACGAATCTGCCCGTGGCGATCGCCGACACCGAGGAGCCTGTGCTGCTCGGTGCGGCAATGCTCGGGGCCGTCGCTGGCGGACATCATCATTCCCTGCCGGAAGCGATGAAGGCGATGTCGCGTCTCTCCAAAACTTTCCGTCCGACCGGTGGCGCGATTGCGGCTCTGCACAAAAACAGGTACTGGGCTTTCGAACTGCTGCAGTCCGCAGACCGGAATGTCCGTTCGCTCTCATTGACCGGCGATTGATCGCTTCGCTGCTAAAGGCAGAAGGCGAGGTCTATCGGGAGCGGCTCATTGCGATCAGAAAAAACGGGCCGCCGGCGAGAGCTGTCAGCAGACCTGCCGGTATCTGCCACGGAAAAAGGATGGTTCTTCCCGTCCAGTCGGCCGCGATCAATATGAGTGCACCGTAAAAAGCGGATGCGAATATTTCGCCGGCCGGTCTTCGGAACCCCGTCATTCTCGCAAAGTGCGGCGCCATCAGCCCGACGAAACTGAGCGGTCCGATCAGCAGCGTGGCGACGGCTGTCGGGATCGCGATGAGGCAAAGGAGGATGGCGCGAACGGCAACGACACCGAGGCCCAGCGAGCGCGACACGGTTTCGCCAAGCGGCAAGACGGCGAGCCAGCGGATCGTCAAAGGCGCGACGGATAGAAGAAGGATCGCGACAGCGGCTGCTGCTGTCGCCTGAGTTGGAGTTGCCCGGTAGGTGGATCCCGAGAGCCAGGCGAGCAGGAAGTCCGTCCTCGGATCGCCGCTTGCAAGAGCGAGAGCTGCGAGCGCCGAGGCAAGCGTCGTCACAGATGTCCCCGCGAGCAGAAGCTTCTCCGGCGAAAGGCGCTGCCGGCCAGCGACAAACATGACGAGCGCGAGTGTTGCCAAGGCGCCGACGCTTGCGGCCGTTGCCAGTGAAAGCCCATCGATGCTGGACGTGACGACAAAAAGCGCAAGTACGCCGAGGCTTGCCCCACCTGAGACACCGATCACTTCGGGAGCAGCCATGCTGTTTGTGGTCATCCGCTGAAGCAATGTGCCGCAAACGCCAAACATGGCTCCCGCTGCAAGCGCCACGCCGATCCGTGGCAACCGCAATTCGGCCAATTGACCGATCTCTGCTGCCGCGATGGAGCCCCAGCCGTTTGCGCCCTTTCCAAAGAAAAAAGCAAGGCCTGTCGCAACAACAAGTGCCACGGCAAGCAGAAGAAGAGCCGGCATTCCGTGAGGAGTGACGGCAGCGAATGTGCCGTCTCGGCTGTCGAGGGACACGGTCTTCAAACGAAGCAGGAAGAAGAACAGCAAGGGCGCTCCGAGAAGTGCTGTCGCAGCGCCTGCGGGAAATGCCACCTCCCTGAAGTGGAACTGGATCAGTTGATCGACCAGCCAAAGCTGCGAGGCGGCAATCAGTGGTGACCAGACCATGCGCTGCAGCAGCGTCCTTGCGCCGGCTATGCGCGCGAAGGCCGGGGCTGCGAGTGCAATGAAGCTTATGACGCCGGCTGCCGCAACGACGAATGCGCTCATTGCTACTGCGATCGAAAGACCGATCAGCCTGATGGCTGCCGGCCTCATGCCAAGGCTACCGGCACTTTCATCACCCGCTTCCAGCAGCCGCAAGGGCCGCAGGAACATGAATGTAAGGACACTGCAAACAGTAATCTGCGGAAGGAGCGCTCGGATGACGGCGTCGCCGTTCTGGATCAACGATCCGCTCTGCCAGATGAAAAGCTCCTCGGTGTACTCGCGATTGATGGCCATGAGCAGGGCGCTCGCCGAGCCGCAGGTCAAACTGACGACAAGCCCTGAGACAATGACGGCGACTGGCGAAAATTGCCGGCGCTGTGCGAGCAAAAAGACGAGGAACGTCGTCAACGCACCGCCCAGAAGCGCGATGACACCGCGTCCGTTTTCGAGCGCGACGGGGGCGTAAAGCGTTGCGATGGTCAAGGCGAGCCCGGCACCGGCATTCGTGCCGATGGTCGTTGGCTCTGCCAGCGGGTTGCGAAGCAGATGCTGGATCAGGATGCCGGAGAGCCCGAGGCCCAGGCCGGCGAGGATGCTGACCGCGACACGCGGCATGAAGGCATGGCGGAAAAGCAGTTCCTGCGATTTCGCATTGTCGGTATCGACAAGCGCGGACCACCAGGAGGAAGGCGGCAACAGCCGTTCGGCTCCGGCAACGGTCAGGGCCATCGCGGTGATCGCGGGAATGGCGACGAGCAGGATGAGTTTCCAAAAGCCGCTGGGTTCCGCCGATATCGGCTGATCGATTGCCATCATGCCTGCACGACGTTTTCGATCAAGTTGGCGAAACGGGCGGCAGCGGCCAACCCGCCGAAGGGCCAGACCGGCGGAATCGTTGCAACATTTCCAGCTCTGACACAGGGCAGGCTGGTCCAGAGCGAACTCTGCTCAATGCGGATGCGGATATGCGCCGGGATCGGATCGAGCGAAACCAGACGGGCATTACCGATTGCCGTAAGCGCATCGATGCCAACGGTTGAAAATCCCCAGTCCGATGTCCCTCCGGTCCACGCGTTGACCAGCCCGATGCGGTCAAACACGTCTTGAAACAGGCTGCCTCTTCCATAGACCCGCACGTGGCGGTCGTCGAACATGCTGACGATCACGATCGGACCGGCCGGGCGGGTGCGAAGAGCATCCCTGGTATCATTGATCGTGCGCATGGCTTGGCTGACATGCTCCCGCGCTTCCTCCTCCCGTCGGAGAAGAGCGCCGAGTTTTACGGTTTCGGCTGCCGCCTGAGCAAGCGGCGTGCTCTTTCCGTCATAGAACGGAACGCTGAAAATCGGCGCAAAGCGCGCAAACATTGTTTCATCGATCCCGTAGCCATAGGCGCCTGCGATCAGATCGGGACGAAGCGCGCTGATCACTTCGAGGTTCGGTTCACCGCGGGCGCCGAGATCAAATGTCGACAAGGGCAGGGCGGGCGCAGCGACCCAGTCCCGATAGCCTTTGAGATCGGCAACCGCCAATGGCTGCACGCCGAGCGACATGAACATTTCGGCCGATGTCCATTCGAGGCAGACGATGCGTCGCGGCGGGGCTGCGAAGGCCGCCGGTGCGAAAGCCGATGCGGCAAGCCCGCCGAGTAATGTCCGCCGGGTAAACATTACCAACGGTATTTCACCGAGCCGACGATCTTGCGGCCCTCGGCGAAAAAGCATCCGGCCGTTTGCGAAAAGCACGTAGCCACATAGCGCTTGTCGAAGAGATTACTGACGTTCAGCTGGAACTCGTAGTCTTTCCACTGGTAATTTGCGGCAAGGTCGACAAGCGTGACGCTCGGAACCTTGAAGGAATTCGCATCGTCGCCATAGGTCGATCCGATGTAGCGGATGCCTGCCGCTAGGCCGAGACCCTCCAACGTGCCGCGCTGGACCGTGTACTTTGCCCACAACGACGCGCGATGGCGCGGCACGCCGTAGGGCGTGTTGCCGCCGGTTCCTTCGGTATCGTCCATGATCTCGGTATCGAGATAGGCATAAGCGAGCCTGATATCCCAGCCCTCATCGAGGCTTGCGACGCCTTCGAGTTCGATGCCGCGGGAGCGGATTTCTCCGGTCTGCACCGCAGTACTTCCTTGATAGCGAACTGCATTGTCTTTCGTCAGATCAAAGGCCGAAAGCGTCACGAAGCTGTTATAGCCTTCCGGCTGATACTTCACGCCGACCTCGTATTGCCGCCCGGTTTCGGGATCAAAGCTCGGATCGTCAAGCACCGGCATGAACGAGGTCGAATAGCTGGCGTAGGGCGCAAGACCGTTATCGGCCAGATAGACAAGGCCGAGGCGGCCGGTAAAGGCACTATCGGATTTGTCCGTGCGGCTTCCGTCAAACTGCTCGAGCGTTTCCGTTCGCGCCCAGTCGTGACGGAGGCCGCCCGTCAGCACGAATTTGTCGAACTTGACCTGGTCGTTCACGTAAAGGCCGAGCTGATGCTGTGTCGTCTTCGCGTCTGTATAGACATCAAGTGCTGGCAGCGACGAGCCGTAGACCGGATTGAAGACATCTATGGGATCGACATCGGCATAGGTGCCCCAGTCTTTGAAATGCGTATACTGATAATCCAGCCCGAAAAGCATCTTATGCGCAAGCGGACCGGTGTCGAACATTGCCTCCGCCTGATTGTCGATCGCAAAGCTTGCCAGCTGCGATCGGCCTTCGTCGGCATAGCGCATGAGTGTGCGTCCGTCGGCGGCGAGTCCGTTGCCAAAAACGCCTTCCTGTACGTTTTTCAGATAGGAAAAGCGCGCGTTCTGCCGGAAAGCCCACGTCTCGTCGATCTGGTGCTCGAACGCGTAGCCGATCGTCGCAATCGTCAGGTCGTAGCGGTCAAAATCCGGTTCGCCGACAAACCTGTCGCGTGGAATTTCGCCATTCGCGTTCGGCAGGACGGTTCCGGATGCAGGCAGAAACTGGATGCCCCAGCCGGTGAAGTCCTTCTGGTATTTTGCAAAGACCGTCAGGCTCGTTTCGTCGTCCGGCGCCCATTTGACGGAGGGTGCGAGGTAGACGCGATCGTCGTTGACGAAGTCCACGTGTGTGTCGCCCTTGCGGCTAAGACCCGTCAGGCGGTAGCTGAATACGCCGTCTTCGGTGATCGGACCACCAATATCGAATTGTGCTTCGTAGCGGTCGAAGCTGCCGACGCTGAGGCCCACTTCGCCGAACGCTTCGGCAGTCGGGCGTTTGCTGGAGTAATTGATGATGCCACCGGGGCTGTTCTGCCCGTAAAGTACGGAAGCCGGACCGCGCACAAGCTCGATGGCTTCGGCGCCGTAAGTCTCCAGCGACAGGAAGGAGGCGAATTCCGTTCCCTTCGAATGCAGGCCATCGACATAGAAGATTTCGTCGGAGACGTTGAAGCCGCGGATTTGCAGCCCATAGCCGCGAGTATCCGATCCATTATTCTCGCCGGCGACGCCTGCGCTGTAACGCAGGGCCGCATTCAGAGTTTCGGCACCTTGCGCGTCGATCTGGTCCGCCGTGATCACCGACACGGACTGCGGCGTTTCGATCAGCGGGGTATCGCTCTTGCCGGCTGCGCGCCCGGCTTTGGCAACGTAACCTTCCTCTTCGAATATGCCGCTGCTGTGTGCACCGCCATCCCCTTGGATGACGACAGGCTGCAGCACCGTCGCTGCCTGATCCTGCGCAAGCGCTGGTAGAAAAAAGCCTGCGCTGCATGAAAGTGAAAGAATGGTGCGGCCAAGCGCGGAACGAAAGGACATCGCTGCTCCCCAGGCAAAATTCGATATCGAAATGAAATGCTGGTGGCTGGGGCGCAGGGCCGTGGCTTCCGTGCCCGACACCTATTAAAGTTGCCAATAACTGTCAACTTTCAGGCGGGAAGTTTCCGCCTTCGAACTTGCAATCCAGGGATTATTGGGCCACCGCCACAAGCCGACCGGATCGTTGCTGCATCACATCCATCCGGACATTGTAGATCTTATCGAGTTCGGCAGGTCTCATGATTTCCGCCGGTGACCCCCGTGAGATCAAGCGCCCGGAATGCAGCGCGACGATTTCGTCGCAGAATCTCGCCGCCATGTTGACGTCGTGAAGCACGGCGATGACGCTGAGGCCCTTCTCGCGCGAAAGTGTCTGGGTGAGCGCCAGCACTTCGAGTTGATGGCCGATGTCGAGTGCCGAGATGGGTTCGTCAAGCAGTAGGCAATCGGCATCTTGGGCTACAAGCATGGCCAGCCAAACGCGTTGGCGTTCTCCGCCCGACAGCGTATCGACAAGCCTGCGGGCCAATGAGGCGGTGCCTGTCAGTTCAAGCGCCTCGGAAACCTTGGTGCGATCCGCTTCTGCGAAGCGGCCGAGCGCACCATGCCAGGGGTAGCGGCCGAGCGCGACAAGCTCCTTGACAAGCATCCCCGGCGCTGCCGGCGTCTGCTGCGGCAGGTAGCCGAGGCGGCGGGCAAAGGCGCGGCCCGGCCATTCGCCAAGCGCCTTGCCTTCGAAGCGTATCGTGCCGGAAGAAGGCTGTTGCTGGCGGGCGAGAAGCTTCAGCAGCGTCGATTTTCCGGAACCGTTATGGCCGATCAGCCCGACCGTTTTGCCGGCTTCAAAATCCAGCGTCAGCGGGTGCAGCAGGGTACGGCCCTCGATGACGAAGCTGACGCCTTGAAGAGAGAGCATGGAAGCGGTGCCCGCGTCGGAACCTTTCGCCTTAGCGGCAGTTGCCGGTTTCTTATCAACATGCAATGTCATGCACAGCGCCCTATTGGCTCTCGTCAAAAAATATGAGAATGCGGATCATGTTTCGCATCAATGCGCGCTTATCGTCAATGCCGCCGTTTAAGCTTACTCCCTTTAAAGGTCGAAATGCTCCGCCGCTTCTTTTCCTATTACAGGCCCTATCGCGGCCTCTTCGTGCTGGATTTCAGCTGCGCGATCATCTCCGGCCTGCTCGAGCTCGGCTTTCCGATGGCTGTGAAGCTGTTCGTCGATCGGCTTCTGATCGGCCAGGACTGGCTGCTCATTTTATTGGCATCTGCCGGTCTTCTGGTGGTTTATGCGATCAACACCGGCCTGATGGCGATCGTCACCTATTGGGGCCACATGCTCGGCATCAACATCGAGACCGACATGCGCCGAGCGGCCTTCGACCATCTTCAGAAGCTTTCCTTCAGCTATTACGACAATCAGAAGACCGGACATCTGGTCGGCCGTCTAACGAAGGATCTCGAAGAGATCGGCGAGGTGGCCCATCACGGTCCCGAGGATCTTTTCATTGCGGTGATGACTTTTGCAGGCGCACTCATCTTGATGCTGACTGTCAATTGGCAGCTCGCGCTCATCACCGCCATCATCGTGCCGCTGACGGCGTGGGTGACCAGCCGTTACGGAACCCGGATGACGAGGAATTCGCGGGCGCTCTTCGGGCGCGTCGGCGATTTCAATGCCCGGATCGAAGAGAGCGTCGGCGGCGTCAGGGTCGTGCAGGCCTTCGGCAACGAGGACCATGAACGGGCTCTCTTCGAAAATGACAATCAAAGCTACCGGAAGACGAAACTCCAAGCCTACCGCATCATGGCTGCCAGCACGTCGCTGAGTTACATGAGCATGCGGCTGACGCAGATGATCGTGATGATCGCCGGCAGCTATTTCGTTCTGGCGGGCGAGCTGACGGCCGGTGGCTTCATTGGTTTCCTGCTTCTCGTCGGCGTCTTCTTCCGGCCCGTCGAGAAGATCAACTCGGTGATCGAGACCTACCCGAAAGGCATTGCCGGTTTCCGGCGGTTTACCGAACTGATCGACACAGAACCCGATATCGAGGATGCGCCCGACGCGATCGAAGTCGATCATTTGAGGGGCGAAATCGCCTATCGCGACGTGTCTTTCGCCTATAGCAGCGGAAAGCCGGCGCTTAAGCATGTCAATCTGACGATCAGGGCAGGCGAGACGGTTGCGTTCGTCGGCCCCTCTGGCGCGGGAAAGACGACGATATGCTCGCTGCTGCCACGCTTTTATGAAGTCGGCGACGGCGCCATCTCGGTGGACGGCATCGACATCCGCCATATGAAGCTCGCCTCGCTCAGACGTCAGATCGGTGTCGTGCAGCAGGATGTCTTTCTGTTCGCAGGAACGATTCGCGAAAACATCGCCTATGGGAGGCTGGACGCCGGCGAAGCCGATATTGTCGAGGCCGCTATGCGCGCCAAGCTTGACGGCATGATTGCGTCGCTGCCAGACGGGCTGGATACGATGATCGGCGAACGCGGCGTCAAATTGTCGGGTGGCCAGAAACAGCGCCTGGCAATTGCCCGCATGTTCCTGAAGAACCCGCCGATCCTCATCCTCGACGAGGCGACGTCGGCGCTCGACACAGAGACCGAACGTCAGATACAACAATCGCTGGCCAAGCTTGCCGAAGGCAGGACGACGCTGATTATCGCGCACCGGCTGGCAACAATACGCGACGCGGACCGGATCGTTGTCGTCGACGGCTCACGTGTCGTGGAAGAGGGTTCGCATGCCGAGTTGCTAAAGCGGCGCGGCCATTACAGGCGCCTATACGATGCCCAACTTGCCACCAGTTCTTAACCACGGCCATGAGGCGGTTGCCGTCTCGACAGTCGTGGCGAAGCGAATTATCTATAAAAAATGACCGATCACAGTGACGAGACAATTGCCGCGCGGATAAGCCGCGTACTTGCTGACCGGATCGTGACAGGACAGCTCGCACCCGGCTCCAAACTCAAGCAGGATCATATCGCCGAGGAATTCGGCTCCAGCCATGTACCGGTGCGCGAGGCACTTCGGCGGCTGGAGGCGCAGGGGCTTGCGATCAGCGAGCCGAGGCGAGGCGTCCGCGTTGCGTCATTCGATCTTGCAGAAGTGCAGGAAGTAGCGCGCATGCGCGCTGCGCTCGAAGTTCTGGCGCTTCGCCATGCTGCTCCCCACCTGACGCCGTCCATCCTCGATCATGCCGAACGCGCCACCCTTGAAGGCGACCAGGCCGTTGATGTTCGCGGCTGGGAAGCGGCAAACAGGCGCTTTCACCGGCTGGTGCTTTCGCCTTGCGGGATGCCGCGCCTCTTGGCGGCAATCGATGATCTGCACGCTGCGAGCGCGCGGTTTCTTTTTTCAACGTGGAACTCGGGCTGGATGACACCCAAGGACCGCGATCATCGAGCGATCCTCGGTTTTCTTCGCGAAGGAGAAACCGAACACGCGGCCACTGTCCTGGAGCGGCATGTCCAATGGATCGGCCGGCGGCCGGCAAGAAGCGGCGCTGCTCCCGACGCCGAGCGTTTCGCGATCGTCGGCTGAGCAGGCCGTTTACCCATCGCTGCAATCTGTCGCTAGCGGAAAATTCACCTCTGCCCTTGCCTTATGTTGCGCTGCATTATTATAGATAAAGCTGGAAGATATCTATATGGCAACGCATCCAAAAGGGAGGACCTCGTTCGATGCAGGCTGAAACGGCTGATTTGAATGGTGCATACGAGATTGCGGAGCCTCTCGCCCCTCGGCATCGGGCTGATGAAGCAGAAATTATCTATAATTTGCCATTCAACGATCTTCTTTTTCGTGCTCACGGCGTTCATCGCGAAAACTTTGATCCGAACGCTGTCCAGATGAGCCGTCTGCTGTCCATCAAGACCGGCGGCTGCGCCGAGGACTGCGGCTATTGCAGCCAGTCAGCCCATTATCCGACCGGGCTCAAGGCCTCGAAGCTGATGGAGGTCGAGCGTGTCCTTGCTGAAGCGCGCAGGGCAAAGGAGGGCGGCGCGACCCGCTATTGCATGGGCGCGGCATGGCGCAGCCCGAAGGATCGCGACATGGATGCGATCGCTGCCATGGTTAAGGGCGTCAAGGCGCTGGGCATGGAAACCTGCATGACGCTCGGCATGCTGACGCCGGCACAGAGCGCTGCGCTCGCGCAAGCGGGGCTTGACTATTACAACCACAATATCGACACCTCCGAACGCTTCTACGGCGAGATTATAACCACGCGGACATTTGCCGACCGTTTGGAGACACTGTCGAATGTTCGTGACGCCGGCATCAAGGTCTGTGCGGGCGGCATCCTCGGGATGGGAGAGACGGCCGCCGACCGCATCGCGATGCTGGTGACGCTTGCCAATCTGGCCGTGCCTCCCGAGAGCGTGCCGATCAACATGCTGATCCCGATCCCGGGTTCGAAGCTTGCCGACGCCGAACCCGTCGATCCGATCGAGTTCGTGCGAACGATCGCTCTGGCCCGCATTTTGATGCCGACCTCGCACCTGCGGCTTTCGGCGGGACGCTCCGATATGAGCGATGAGATGCAAGCCCTCTGTTTCTTCGCCGGTGCCAATTCCATCTTCGTCGGCGATACCCTTTTGACAGCCGACAATCCAGGCGAGGACGATGACAGCGCACTGTTTCGCCGCCTCGGTCTGAAGCCGATGGAACTGGACGGCGGGGAGACGGCCCCATGAGCTTTGCGGGCCTTGCCCGCTACGAGCGGACACTGGCCGGCCTTGAACGGAAGGGCCGCGCCCGGGCGCTGATCGGCCAGAGCGGCATCGATTTTACGTCGAACGACTATCTGGGGCTTGCTCAATCGGAGCGCCTTAAGAACGCGATTGCCGAAGCGATCGGGCGCGGCGTTGCGGTCGGGGCAGGGGGATCGAGGCTGCTGCGGGGCAATCATCCCGAGCACGAAGCGCTCGAGGAGCAGGCAGCCGCATATTTCGGAACCGAAAGGGTCGTCTATTTCGGCAGCGGCTACGCGGCCAACGTCGCTGTCTTCTCGACCCTTCCGCAGCGCGAGGACATCATCATCCACGATGCCCTGGTCCATGCAAGCGCGCATGAGGGGATCGCGGCGAGCAAGGCACGGGCGATGTCGGTCGCTCACAACGATGTTGCCGCCTTCGATGAGGCGATCAGGAGATGGCGCCGCTCAGGCGGCACTGGCAGGGCGTGGATTGCCGTCGAGAGCCTCTATTCCATGGACGGCGATCGCGCACCGCTTGCTCAACTTGCAAGCATTGCGAATGCGCATGACGCCTTCCTGGTCGTGGACGAAGCGCATGCAACCGGTGTCTTCGGGCCGGGGGGACGCGGTTTTTCGGCAGGTCTGGAAGCGCAAGACAACCTCATCGTCCTTCACACCTGCGGCAAGGCGCTCGGTGTTGCCGGAGCGCTGCTTTCTGCAAGCGCTGTCATTTGCGACTACCTCGTCAACCGCGCCCGCGGTTTCATCTATGCGACGGCGCCTTCGCCGTTGATGGCGGCTGCTGTTGGCGAAGCGTTGCGCGTTCTCGAGGACGAGCCGCAGCGGCGCGCCGAGCTCGACAAGCTGCGGGCTTTTGCAAACTCCGCACTTGCGGCTGCGACCGGTGCCAAAGGCAGCGGTTCCCAGATCCTGCCGGTGATGATCGGCGACAATGCGCGCGCCGTCGCAATTGCCGCGCATATGCGCGACCAAGGATTCGACATCAGGGCAATCCGCCCGCCGACCGTGCCGGAGGGGACAGCGCGGCTGAGAATCGCAATCACGCTTAACGTGGATTCCAGCATGATTTCCAGCATGTTCGAGCAGCTTGCAGCCGTCCTGGCGGAGGAGGATCGGTCATGACGCAGGCTTGCGTCGTCACCGGGACGGATACCGGCATCGGCAAGACGTGGTTCGCCGCTGCCCTGACGCAGGCACTGGATGGCTATTACTGGAAGCCGGTGCAGGCGGGTCTTGAGGAAGAGACAGACAGCCAAGCTGTCGCACGGCTGGGCGGCATTTCTCCGGCACGGATCATCCCGGAGGCTTACAGGCTGAAGACACCAGCATCTCCGCATCTCTCCGCCAGGCTCGATCGCGTGTCGGTCGAGCCCGAGCGACTGAGCCTTCCTGAAACCGACCACCCTCTGGTCGTGGAAGGGGCCGGCGGCCTTTTGGTGCCGCTTACGGACCGGCTGTTGTTCGCGGATGTTTTTGCCCATTGGCAGGTCCCTGTCATTTTGTGCGCGAGGACCACGCTTGGAACGATCAATCATACGCTGCTGTCGCTAGAGGCGCTGAAGCACCGTGCCATGCCGATCCTCGGTGTTGCTTTCATCGGTGACGAGAACGCCGAAACGCAGCGGGTCATCGCCGAGATCGGAGGCATTCGGTCGCTTGGCCGCCTGCCGTGGTTGTCTGGTCCAACGCCCAAGACACTGCAGAAGGCTTTCGCCGAAAACATCGATATTGGACGCATCAAGGCAGCCCTGGCATGACGCATTCTCGTGTATGGCATCCCTTCACCCAGCACGCGCTCGAACCGCGCATGAAGCCGATCGTTGAGACGGCAGGCGCCTACCTTATCGATGAGGACGGCAATCATGTTCTTGACGCGATCTCATCATGGTGGGTGATCACCCACGGCCATCGGCACCCTGCCATCATGAGCGCAATTGGCGCCGCCGCTGGACGCTATGACCAGCTCATCTTCGCCGAATATACGCATGCGCCGGCCGAAGAGCTGGCTGAAGGGCTGATCGCCGTTGCACCGCCCGGACTGGCCCATGTCTTTTATTCCGACAGCGGATCGACCGCCGTCGAGGTCGCACTGAAGATGGCGCTCGGTTTTTTCCATAACAAAGGCGAGCGGCGCAATCGCATCGTCGTCATGGAACATGCCTATCACGGCGATACGATCGGCACGATGTCGGCCGGTGAGCGCGGCGTGTTCAATGCTGCCTACGAACCGCTGCTCTTTGCCGTCGACCGGCTGCCTTTCCCAGAGGCCGGCCGCGAGCAAGAAACTCTCGATGCCTTCGAAAGCTACTGCCGGTCAGGCGAAGTCGCAGCTCTTCTCATCGAGCCGCTCGTCCTCGGGGCGGGCGGCATGAAGATCTATGCGCCGTGGCTTCTTGCGAGCCTCAAGGAGGTTGCCGAGCGTTGCGGGACGCTTCTCATTGCCGATGAAGTGATGACCGGTTGGGGGCGCACCGGAACGCTTTTTGGCTGTGAGCAGGCAGCGATCACCCCGGACATCCTCTGTACGTCGAAAGGCCTGACGGGAGGTGCTCTACCGCTGGCGGCAACGTTGTGCACGGCGGAAATCTTCGACGCGCACCTTTCCACTGACCGCCGCAGAACCTTCTTTCATTCGAGTTCCTACACAGCCAATCCGATCGCCTGCGCAGCAGCGGTTGCCAATCTTTCCGTCTGGCGGGATGAGCCGGTGCAGGCACGGCTTAAGGCTCTCGCGGACGTGCATCGGGCGCATCTGACCCGCTTTTCGAACGACGTGCGTTTCCGCAATGTTCGGCAAATCGGAACGATCGCGGCTCTTGATCTCGATGTCGTGGCGGGCGGATACTTGGCAGAGGTCGGGCCGAGGCTGCGCGCTTTCTTCCGCGAGCGTCACCTGCTCATCCGGCCGCTCGGCAACGTCATCTACCTGATGCCGCCCTATTGCATCACGGCCAAGGAGCTCGAATGCGCCTATGAAGCGATCGAAGAAGCCGCCTTTCACTTCAGGGTGTCGGCATGACCGCGGCGAGGGCTTCGCGGCTGGCGGGCTTCGGGCACAGCGTGCCGGCGCGACGGGTCGAAAACGGCGAGATTGAGAGGGCGCTTGGGCTGGAACCCGGCTGGATCGAACGCCGTACAGGCATTCGTGCCAGGCACTGGGCGCAAGAGGGCGACACCTTGAGCGGGCTTGCGGCCCGCGCCGGGGCCATGGCCCTTAGCGATGCCGGCGTCGACCGGGCCGAAATCGCCTTGACGCTGCTTGCAACCTCGACCCCTGACCAATTGCTGCCGCCGTCAGCGCCCCTGCTTGCCCATCGCCTCGGTCTTGCAAATTCCGGAGCGATCGATCTTGCAGGCGCCTGCTCGGGCTTTCTTTATGCGCTGACACTTGCCGACGGCTTTGTTCGAAGCCAAGCAAGACCGGTACTCGTCGTTGCCGCAAACATCTTAAGCCGGCGGATCAACCCGGCCGAGCGCGCGAGCTCGGTTCTGTTTGCCGACGCAGCTGGTGCGGTCGTGCTTTCGCCATCGGTCGAGCCCGGCACCGGTCTCCTCGGCGTCGATCTTACGTCCGATGGAAGCGGTTACGACCTGATCTCGATCGCTGCCGGCGGCAGCAACCGCCCGTTTGCGCCGGGGATGAGGGCCGAGGACTTTCTCATGACGATGCGCGACGGACGTGAGGTGTTTTCGCGTGCTGTCGAGATGATGACGGCTTCTTCGCTGCGGGCGCTCGAGCGCGCGGGCATGGTCACGTCGAATGTCAGCCGGTTCGTGCCGCACCAGGCCAATACGCGAATCTTCAGCGCCGTGGGCGAGAAACTGGGTATTTCGGACGTCAAAACCGTCAGCACAATTGCCGACTACGGCAATTCATCTGCCGCGACCATTGCCCTGTCGCTGTCGATTGCCAAGGAGAAACGGCCGTTTGCCTCGGGCGAGGCGGTGCTTCTAACGGCTGCGGGTGCCGGATTGACCGGTGGTGCCTTGGTTTTGGGATTTTGAGAGGTTTGCCAGCGGATAAATCCGGTAGGGCCGCGGGTCACCGGTTGGCAGGGCCGCGGCCGTAAAGCAGCAGCATGGCGATGATGACTACGCCGTAGATGATCTGCCGTCCTGCCTCCGGCATCTGCATGACCGAGAGGATCGATTGCAGGAGGGTGATTAAGATCACGCCGGCGACTGTGCCGAGGTAGGAGCCCCTGCCGCCGAGAATGGATGTTCCGCCGAGGACGACGGCGGCGATCGAGGGCAAAAGATAAGCATCGCCCATCGATTGGGCCGCCTTCGACGCATAGCCGGCAAGCAGGCCGCCGCCAAAGGCGCTAAGGGCACCGGAGGCGATGAAGGCGATCAGGACGATCCGGCGGGTGTTGATGCCGGATAGATAGGCCGCGCTCTCGCGGTTGCCGATGCCGTAGACGGAGCGGCCGAATGTCGTGCGCGTGAGGGCAAAGACCGTGCCGGCACCGATCACGGCCCAGATGAGCACGGCATTGGGTATGCCGGGGAGAAGAAAGCCGGTTGCCAGATAACGCATGGCAAATGTAGCCGAATCCTGTGGTGAGAAGCCACCAGTATAAAGGACCATCAACCCCTGAGCGACGGCGTTGGTCGCAAGCGTGATGATCATCGAGGGAATGCGCAGATAAGCGACGCCGATCCCGTTGGCGAGGCCGATTGCCATGCCGCAGACAATTCCGAAGGGAATAGCAAGCATCTCGCCTGCAGGACCATATGCGGCCGCAGCACAAGCCATCATTCCGCCAACGGCGACCGACCAGGGAACGGAAAGATCGATCTGGCCGAGCAAGATGACGATCATCATGCCGGTGGCAATGACGCCAAGGAAGGATGCCACTTTCAACTGCTGCAGGAGATATTCGGGCGACAGGAAACTCGTCGAATAAAAACTGCCGATGATCAGCAAAAGGATGATGCAGCCGAAGGCCGTCGCGATCGCCGGATCGAGCCGCCGCACGAATTTAGGCAGAGAGCTCACCGGCTCTTCTCGCGCTGCGTTGCTCATCCGAACCACTCCAGGCGATTGCGGACGCGGAACAATCCGAAGGCTCCGAGGCTGACGGCGACGAGCAGCACCACACCCTGGAACAGAGGCTGCCACAGCGGATCGAAATCGAAGACGAAAAGCAGGTCGCCGATGGTGCGGAAGGCGAGCGCTCCGAATATCGCACCGATCGCGCTGCCCTTGCCGCCAAAAAGGGATACGCCGCCAAGGACGACCGAGGCGATCGAGAAAAGCGTGTAGGCATTGCCGCTTGCAAGGGCTGCCTCGCCTGTGAAAGTGAAGAATGTGAGAAACAGACCGCCGATCGAGGCAAGAAGGCCGGCCAGCGCATAGGCAGTAAACTTGGCGCGGCGGATCGGTAGTCCGGACATATAGGCTGCGGTCTCCGACGAGCCGGATGCATAAGCCGTCCGTCCGATGACAGACCGGCTGAACGGCACCCAAATGATGAGAACGATGGCAGCCAGGGCAACCAGGCTGGCGGGCACAGTGCCGAATATCTTTCCGGTCATGATATCTGCCAGTTCCTCATTGACCGAGCCGCCGGGAAAGGGCCGCAGCAGCAAGGCGATCCCGAAGAAGACCGCGCCCGTCGCGATGGTGGCGACAATCGGCTGCAATCTCCCATAAATGACGATCAGGCCGTTCAATGCCCCGCAGAAAAGACCGGTGGCCAGAACGGCGATCACGCCGAAGGCCGTTTCGATCGCCGTTCCAAGAACGATCCAGGAGGCCAGCGCATTGGTAAGGATGAAGATCATGCCGACGGATAGGTCGATGCCCGCCGTGATCACGACCAGCGTCTGCGCCATCGCGACAAAGGCAAGCAGAACACCCTTGTTGGCGGCGGTCTGCACGACGTTGGCCGTTAAACCGGCCGGATGGTTGGAGACATAGATGGCAAACATGACGAGGAAAATACCGGCTGCCATCAGCGTGCTGCGCCGTTCGTTCAACCGGTAACGCCATTCCTTCATGCCGCGCTCTCCGCCTTCTCGCCCTCGACATTGAGCGCGCTTGCGACCAAAGCATGCTGTGTAATGCCGTCGTCCCTCAGTTCGCGCACGATGCTGCCGTTATAAAACACGAGAACGCGATCGCAGCAGCCGATCAGTTCATCGTAATCCGTCGAATAAAAAAGAATGGCCGCGCCTGCCTCGGCAAGCCGCCGCAGCAACTGGTAAATTTCCTGTTTGGTGCCGACATCGATGCCGCGTGTGGGGTCGTTGAGCAGCACGATCCGAGGCCGGCGCATCAGCCACTTGGCAATGACGACCTTTTGCTGATTGCCGCCAGAAAGCGCGCCGACCGGAATGTCGAGGCCTGCCGTCTTGATCGCCAGCAACTGCACCATCTCGTCGATCAGCTGTTCTTCCTTTTGCCGATCTATGACGCCACCCTTGGATACCCGGTCCAGCACCGCGAAGGAGAGATTTTCCCGAACCGTCATCGGCAGCATCAATCCTTCGGTCTTGCGGTCCTCGGGGATCAGAGCCATGCCTATATGCTTTGAGCGTGCGACTGCCGGACTGGTGAGTGCGACGGGCTTGCCATCGACAAGGACGGAGCCGATGGTGCCGCGAAGCACGCCGAAAAGGGCAAGCAGCATTTCGCGCTGTCCTTGCCCGTCCAGACCGCCAAGGCCGACCACCTCGCCTCTGCCGACGGTAAGAGAAATGTCGCGCAGGCTGTCCCCCCAGCAGAGCTTGCGGCACTCAAGAGGGGGAGGAGCCGTATCGGTTGCCGCTCGCGCCGGCTTCGGCGGGAAGGCGCTGGAATATTCACGGCCGATCATCATTTCGACGATCTCGCTGCCGCTGCGCGTTCCGGCCGCAAAGCTCATGACATTGCGGCCATTGCGCAAAACCGTGCATTCATCGGCCAGTTCGGCGATCTCTTGCATGCGGTGTGAAATGTAAAGCAGCGCCAAGCCCTCGGATCGTAGTCGCCTCAGGACGGAAAAAACCTTGGCGACGTCAGCTGCCGTCAGCGCCGACGTTCCCTCGTCGAGAATAAGAATGCGCGGCTTCCATGCGAGCGCCTTGGCGATCTCGACCAGTTGCCGACGCGACAATGACAGATCCTTGACCAGCGCCCGCGGATGGATGTCTTCGGCGCCTGCCCGGGCCAGCATCTCCTCGGCGATCGCACGCTGGGCCCTGCGGTTGATCAGGCCGAAATGGCGCGGCGGCGCGGCGATGCAGATGTTGTCGGCAACGCTCAGGTCGGGGATGAGCGAAAGCTCCTGGAACACACAGGTGACCCCGGCAGCGGAGGCTTCGGCGGGGGACCTGAAGCTGACCGGGCGTCCGTTCAGCAACATTTGGCCTTCATCGGGCGCGACGACACCTGCCATGATCTTGATAAGGGTCGATTTTCCCGCGCCATTCTCGCCGAGAATAGCGTGAATCCGCCCGGGTTTGACGGCAAGTTCGGCATTTTCCAGTGCGTGAACGCCGCCGTAACGCTTCGAAACACCGCTCATCTGGAAGAGGGGCGTTGCCGCCGGTAATTCTGATGTGATCATAAGGTTCCTCGAAACCGGTTTTTCTGGCGCGTCGCGGGCACCCGCGACGCGCCGTTCAAGCGAGCGGCTTGGACCCGGTCTACTGGTTTTCCTTCGACTGCCCCATGATCTCCTGCGCGGTGAAGTTGATGCCGCAGGTCGGGAAGGCATTGCCGACGAAGAAGTTGTCGGATTGATCGGGATAAAAGTCCTGGCCTTCCTTGAAATTCGGGTCTTCAACAATTGCCAGCGGCAGCTTGATGGATTGCGGCACGACCTTTCCTTCAAGCGCAGCAATCGCCGTCTTGATGGCAACCGCCACCTGTGCGGGTCCCGTACCGGCCGAGGAGCATTTCAGGCCCTCGGCGGCATGCTTGGCGCAGAACTTGCGAAAGCCGTTTTCGGTCTCTCCCCCGAAAGGCACAAACGGATGTCCGGCATCGATCATCGCCTGTACGACGCCGGTATCGCCGCCCTGCGCGGTGATGCCGTCAAATTTCTTGTGCACGGCAATTGCGTCAGCGGTCGCCTTTTGTGCTGTCGGATCGTCCCATTTTCCGAGCACTTCGACGACATCCCATTTCTTGCCGGTCGCAGCAAAGGTTTCGTGAATACCGTTGTGACGATCGGTATCGACCGAGGTGCCGGCAACGCCGCGCACTTCGAGAACCTTGCCGCCGTCAGGCAGGTGCTTTGCCAGCCAGTTTGCCCACAATACGCCGAGGCCCTTCTGATCGACGTTGACGTTGATTGCGTCTTCGGTGTCAAGGATGTTGTCGAAGGCGACCAGGATGACGCCGGCCTGCTTGGCGCGCTTGATGACCGGTCCGAATGCCGTCGGGTTCTGCGCATTGACGACGATGGCGTCATAGCCTGAATCGATGAAGTTGTTGATTGCCGAAATTTGCGCAGGCACGTCCTCGCCGGTCGAAACGACCTTGAACTCCTTGAGTTTTGAGGCGACATCCGGCTGCGCGGCATAGGCTTTCGCCGTCTGGATCATCTGGATGCGCCAGGTATTGGCGATATAGCCGTTGGCGAGCGCTATGCGGTAGGGGCCGTCCTTCTTTGGAAACTTGAAGAACTTGGTTTCTGCCGCCCACGGCACGAAGCAGTCAGCTTCGGCCGCAGGCCCGCTGACGATTTCCGGCTCTGCAAGGGCCGTGGAGTGGGAAAGCGTGAATGCAGCCGCGGCCAGGATGCCGCCGACCAATGTCTTATACATCGAATCCTCCCATTGTTGCCGTGCTTGGACTGGCATCGAATGGGTGTCGGCATCATCGACGTTCCGCTGCGGATTGTTTTCTGCAGTCGGGTGCCGGTCCGGCAAGGCATGTCGATACGCTATCCAGATGACGTCAGACGGGCTCCTCTCCCCTGCGTCATGCGGGCGATGCTAGCGCTGCCAACCATGATTGTAAAGCGGCCTGGAATGACCTGCTCTGTCAGGGATTCTTGCGATTCAGAAGCATTGCATTTTTGAGCAATCGATGTCCAAACCGAGATTGATGGCGGGTCTTTCTGCTGCGGCCTTTCCGTGGCGCGGACCTTTAAACCGGCACTGGATATGCCACAACCTAGCGGCGCGGATGAAGGCCGTCTGTGCCCATGCGGCCGTTGTGGAGCCACGGCCAAGCCCTCCGCGGGGTTCGAGGCCTATTTGGAGGCATCGCGCATCAGGCAAAACGCGGTGCAGCCATATTGGTTTTCAATCTTGCCAAACACGAAGAGCTTGCAGAAGCGTTGCGCGGCAAACTCTGGCCGGCCAGTGTTGAGGCATTGCTATTGCCTAAACGGGCCGGACGCAGCCGCTCCGGTGGAATTTGCTAGCTCCGTTTAAATCTGCCCGGATTTGGATGCTGCGAATTGACTGCGGACGATGCCGTGGCGCTGGAGCTTGTCGTAAAAAGTCTTGCGCGGTATGCCGAGCTCCGCAATCGTGCGGCGGACGTCGCCGCCATTGGCATCGAGCGCCTCACGGATGATGCTGGCTTCATAGCGGTCCAGTCTATCGGGCAGCGGAAGCACTTCGCCCGTCTCAGGTGCCGACGGCCGTGTACTTGCCGGTAACTGCTCAACGCCGAGGACGAAGCGTTCGGCAAAGTGCGACAGCTCGCGCACGTTGCCTGGCCAGCCGTGACCCTGCAAATGACGTTGAACGGCTGACGAGATCGCCGGAACTTCGCGTTTGAACCGGGACGCCGCGCGTTCGGCAAAATGGCCAAAGAGGAGGGGGATGTCGTCTCGGCGTTCTCTAAGCGGCGGGATCGAGATCGTGACCACATTGAGCCGATAATAGAGATCCTCACGAAAACCCCCACGCTGTTCCGGGTCTCCAAGATCCACCTTTGCGGCGGCGACGACGCGCAGGTCGACGGGCCTGACCTCATTGGTGCCGAGCGGCGTCACTTCCCGCATCTCGAGAACGCGCAGCATGTGCACCTGGGTCGATGGAGGCATGCTCTCGATCTCGTCGAGAAAAAGCGTGCCGCCGCTTGCATGCTCGATGCGCCCGACGCGCTTCTTTTGCGCTCCGGTAAAGGCGCCTGGCTCATGGCCGAAGAGCTCGCTCTCTATGACCGTCTCGGGTAGCGCCCCGCAGTTGAGCGCAACGAAGTTGCCCGACGCTCTGCGGCTCCATCGATGCAGCAGGCTGGCGACCACCTCCTTGCCGCTGCCGGTCTCGCCCGTGACGAGCACATCGACCTCGGTATCGGCGATCTGGCGCAAGGTCCGGCGCAGCCGCTCCATGGTCGGTGTCTGGCCGATCAGCGGCAGGTCGTCCCGAGCTTGGTCGGCGGCCCGGCGCAGCGCCCTATTCTCCAGAACGAGGCTGCGTTTTTCCACCGCCCTCTTGACTGCTTGCACCAGCCTGTCGGTTGCAAACGGTTTGGTGATGAAGTCGTAGGCGCCGTCCTGAATGGCCTTCACCGCCATTGGAATATCGCCGTGGCCGGTGATCAGGATGACCGGCAGGTCCTCATCTTCCTTCCGCACGCGATCGAAAAGCTGCAGGCCGTCAATCTGCGGCATGCGGATATCGGAAACGACCGCGCCTGCAAAATCGGCGTTAAGGGCACCGAGCGCTTCACTTGCCACCGAAAAGGCTGAAACTTTAAAGCCCGCAAGCTCCAAGGTTTGCTTGGTGGCCCGAAGAAGGTCCTTGTCATCGTCGATGAGAAAGATCGATAACGCATCCCTCATGCCGTTGCCCTCATAAGGTGGACTGTAAAACATGTGCCGTTGCCGCTGCTTGTAACATCGATCCGGCCGCCGTAGTCGGCAACAATGTCCTTTGAAATGACAAGCCCGAGGCCCAAGCCTTTTTCCTTGGATGTATGGAACGGCGTAAAAAGAGTGTCGAGAATTGCCGGTGGAATGCCGGGTCCATTATCCGAAACGGCGATGGCGACCTGCTCGGGCGTTTCTGCAACGGATATCTCCACCTTCGCGTCGTCGCGGCCTTCGAGCGCCTCAAGGGCGTTCTGGAAGAGATTGATCAGGATTTGCTCCAGCCGGATCCGATTGCCCATGACGAAGAGACCCGGTGGCGGCATTCGGATGTCGAGTGCGTTCAACTGCCCGGCAAACCGGCTCTTCAGCAAGACGACGGCGCCTTCGATGATGGTGCTAAGCTCAACGGGTTCGGCAGCCGTTCTCCCCTTGCGCGCAAAGGCTTTCAATTCCTCGGTAATCGTGCCGATTCTTTCGGTGAGCTGAGCAATGGCGCCTAAATTCTCCTCGGCCGAACTTGGCTCTTTCCGCTGGAGGAAGACGCGGGCGTTATCTGCGTAAGCGCGGATCGTGGCAACCGGCTGATTGATCTCATGGGCGACGCCGGCTGCAACCTGCCCGAGGATGGCGAGCCGGTTCGCCTGCACGAGCTCCTGTTGCACGATTTGCAGCTTCGCCTCCGTATCGCGATGATCGGAAATTTCCGCCTGCAAGCGATCGCGAGCGCGACTCAGTTCATCTGTCCTGGCAACGACCCGGCGCTCCAGTTCCTCGCGCATGGCCTGTTCGCTGGCGATCCTCATCACGGAGACCTGCCGCCGTCTCAGCAAAAAGGCCGCGATTGCGAGAATGGGCAGCAAAAACGCCAGTGCGAGAAGCCGCATCTCCCGCACGGCCGACGCGACCGGCATTTCGGTTGGAACTAAATATTCCAGCCGCCATGGCGTCGTCGGAACGGCCGCAAAGAGGCGCAGATACTGGGCCTCTCCGCCGCCGGGCAGGACGGCAGAAACAATGGATGCGTCCGGGCCGATGGTTGACGGATGCATGATGGGAAGCTCTGCCAGCGGTGCATCTCCGAACTGCAGACTGCTTCGAATGGATGCAAGATCCTGCTGCGGTACCGGCCCGGTGGTCATGAAACGCCAGGAAGGAATGCTCGTGATCAGAACGACCCCGTGGTTGTCCGTCACGTAAACGGGCCTGCTTGCGTCACGCCAGTCGTTTTCCAGGCGGTCGAATTCCATTTTGACGACCACGACGCCGAGCGGAGCAGCCGCGCTGCCGACCCTGCGGGAGATGTAAAGGCCGGGACGTTTGCTGACGCTGCCAAGCGCGAAGTGCTCAGCCGTGCCTTGCTCCATCGCGCGACGGAAATAGTCACGGAACGCGTAGTCGTTTCCGACGAAACTGATCGGCTCGCGCCAGTTGCTTGAGGAGACGGCTATCCCGTCCGGACCGATGACATAAAGCACGGCGGCTTGCGTGCCGGTGACGAGCCGCTCCAGCTTGCGGTTCAAGAGATCGGTCGTGCCGCTCTTTGCAGACGAAAGGGCGTCGAGAACCTGTTGATCCTCCGAAAGAAGAAGCGGCAGGGCGCGAGGGCGCTCCAGAACGGCCGTCAGCAAAGCGACCTTGAGATTGGCGTCGGTGCGGGCCTGGCTTTCCAGCCCTTCGATCGCCGACCGGCGCCCGTAAAGTTCGGCGCCTACGAGCGCTGCCGCAATCAGGATCGCAGATGCAGCTAAGAACAGGATCCAGGCACGGCGCGCCTGGGGAATGACGTCCGGCGGGGTTCGAACGTTGTCTGTGGTTGATCGCTGAAGCATGACGGAGAATGTGCGCAATCTCGCACAATGGTCAAATCACTTTGTGCGAAAAGACGCCCAAGCGAGCTCGCTTTCCTGAGCGGCTTTTCAAGAAGATACGAAAAAACAGCGCTTTAGAGGCATAAAAGCAAACTGGCACGCCCGTTGCAAAGTGTCTGCAAACAGCCGGGTGGCTGTTGAATTACCAGATATCCGCATCATCCGCCCCGGGAGGCCATTGTCGGTTTGGGGCTTTATGGAGGACACTATGGGTGTAGCAATTCCAGCCGCGCCGGCGCGCGGCAAAGTTCCATTCTACCGGCATCTCTATGTGCAGGTCGTTTTCGCCATCTGTGCAGGCATGCTGCTCGGGCACTTCTACCCCGAGGTCGGCACGGCGCTGAAACCGCTTGGCGATGCCTTTATCAAGCTCGTCAAGATGATCATCGCACCGGTCATTTTCCTGACGGTGGCAACCGGTATCGCCGGCATGTCCGATCTGCACAAGGTCGGGCGCGTCGCCGGCAAGGCGATGATCTACTTCCTCGTCTTTTCGACGCTCGCACTTGCCGTCGGTCTTGTCGTTTCCAACGTCATCCAGCCGGGTGCGGGCATGCATATCGATCCGGCCACGCTCGACGCCAAGGCGGTTGCGACCTATGCCGAAAAAGCCCATGACTCGACCATTACCGGCTTCTTGATGAACATCATCCCGACGACCATCGTCGGTGCTTTTGCCGACGGCGACATCCTGCAGGTGCTGTTCTTCTCGGTGCTGTTCGGTATTGCGCTCGCCATGGTCGGCGACCGCGGCCGGCCGGTGGTGGATTTCCTGCAGGCTTTGACGACGCCGATCTTCCGCCTCGTGGCGATCCTGATGAAGGCGGCCCCCATCGGAGCCTTCGGTGCGATGGCCTTTACGATCGGCAAATATGGCATCGGTTCGATCGCCAACCTTGCCATGCTCATCGGCACCTTCTATCTGACATCGCTGCTTTTCGTGCTCGTCGTGCTTGGCGGGGTTGCCCGCTACAACGGCTTCTCGATCCTGGCGCTGATCCGCTACATCAAGGAAGAACTGCTGCTTGTTCTGGGTACGTCGTCGTCGGAAGCAGCCCTTCCCGGCCTCATGGCGAAGATGGAACAAGCCGGCTGCAAACGCTCCGTCGTCGGGCTGGTGATCCCGACCGGCTATTCCTTCAATCTCGACGGAACCAACATCTATATGACGCTTGCAGCCCTGTTCATCGCCCAGGCGACAGACACGCCGCTGTCCTTCGCCGACCAGATCCTGCTCTTGCTGGTCGCCATGCTGAGTTCGAAGGGTGCTGCAGGCATCACCGGCGCGGGCTTCATCACGCTCGCTGCCACGCTCTCGGTCGTTCCGTCGGTTCCCGTCGCCGGCATGGCGCTCATCCTCGGCATCGACCGCTTCATGTCGGAATGCCGCGCGTTGACGAATTTCGTCGGAAACGCAGTCGCCACCGTTGTCGTCGCGCGCTGGGAGAACGAACTGGACCAGACGAAGTTTGCTGCGGCAATGGCCGGTGAGTTGCCGGAGAATGGTGACGTGAGCGTGCCGGCACTGCAGGCTGCCGAATAAGGACTGAGGTGTCACTGATCGAGAAGTCGCCGCGCTCTGAAGAGGGCGCGGCTTTCCCGCCTCCACAAAGGCGAAAAAGGCAGCATTCTCTGGTTCGTCAATCGGATGCGCAACGCGCAGGCGACCAGGGTGGAGCTTGCCGAGGGAAGGGAGCGTTTAGATCGAAATTTCGCCGCGCGATGTGCTGATCCTGCCGTTAGGCTAAAAGCCTGGTCAGCAGACGACCGCGCGGGTCCAATAAATGCCGCGCGCCCGTTCTTGAAGAGGTTGTTCAGGACGGCTGGGAGGGCACCGTATAGCCTGCTGCCTCTTCATTCCGCTGCGATTTTGTCGATGTCGTTTGCCTGAACGATACGCTCAAGCAGCGCCGTCTCTTCCGGGCTGAGATCAATAAGCGGCGGGCGGACGGGGCCGGGGTCCCGGTCAAGCACCCGCAGCCCCGCCTTGATGATCGAGACCGCGTAACCTTTCTTGCGATTGCGCAACGCCACAAAGGGAAAGAAGAAATTCTTCAGGATCTCGTCGACAACAGGCTGATTGCCTGAGCGAAGCGCCTGATAGAAACGGTGGGCGAGCGCCGGCACGAAATTGAACACGGCCGAGGAGTAAGTGGTGACGCCGGCTGCAAAATAGGCCTGCGCATACACCTCATGCGTCGGCATGCCGCCGACATAGACCAGACGGTCCTGAAGCTTGGTTGTGATCTCGATCACCTTGTCGACATCACCTACGCCGTCTTTAAAGCCGATGAGGTTCGGGCACTCATCGCAAAGCCTTGCAATGCTGTCCGCCGTCAAGACCGCATTATCACGGTTATAGACGATGACACCGATGCCGACCGATTTGCAGACGGCCCTCACATGGTTGATGAGGCCGGCTTGTTCGCTGAACATCAGATAGGGCGGCAAAAGCAATAGACCGTCTGCGCCGGCTTTTTCGGCGGATTTCGCGATGTCGATTGCAAGCGAGGTGCCGTATCCGGCGCCGGAGATGATCGGTGTTTTCCCAGCCGATCCTTTTGCCGCCGCCACGACCGAGGGAATTTCCTGCGGATTGAGCGAAAAGAATTCGCCTGTACCGCCCGCGGCGAACAAAGCGGCTGCGTCATAGCCGGCCAGCCATTCGATGTGTTTGCGGTAAGCATCCTCGTCGAATTTGAGATCTTGCTGGAAATGTGTGACCGGGAAGGAGAGGAGCCCGCTGCCCACCGCTCGCTTGAGTTCAATTGGATCCATTGTTCATTCCTGTTCGATGTTCATTGATGAAGGGATGCGGGATCGGCTTAAACAGACGCTGTCTCAAGCGCTTCGATGAGCGCTGCGATGTAGCCGTAGCAAAAGGCAAAGGCGACGCCGGAAGGATCCTTGCCGCTGATCGTCGGGACGTGGTCGGGCATCAGCATGTATTTGTAGCCGACCTCCTTGTAGACCCGTGCAGAGCGGACCATGTCCATGTCGCCCTCGTCGGGAAAGGTTTCCATGAAGGACAGTTTTCCGCCTCTGATGTTGCGGAAGTGGACATTGAAAATTTTTCCGCGCGTTCCGAACCAGCGGATGATGTCATCGATTTCTTCACGCGGGTTCTCAAGCATCTCGCCGATCGACCCCTGGCAGAAATTCAGTCCGTGATAGGGGCTTTCGTGCATGGTCACGAATTTCTTCAGACCGTCGACCGTCCCAAGGACGCGGGTGACGCCGCGATAGCCGGGGGGCGTGTAGGGATCATGCGGATGGCAGGCGAGCCGCACGCGATTGGTTTCGGCAACCGGCACGACACGCTTGAGGAAATAATCGATTCTTTCCCAGTTTTCGTCCTCGCAAAGCTCCCCGGCTAGGCCCGGCGCCGCCGCCTGATCGACTTTCTCCCAGCGAAAGGCCTCGTTCATCGAGCCGCCGCGGCCCGGTTCCATCGGCGTGCGGGGGATGCCGATCAGATTGAGGTTGTACTTCGCCGCTGGAATGCCTGCGGCGGCAATATCCTCGATCAGTCTGCAGACGGCATCGATCTGACGATCACGCTTAGGACCAGCAAGAAGAATATCTGGATAAGAGGCGTTCTCGATCGGCCGCGAGGGAAGGGGCAGCTGGACCATATCGAGAATCAATCCGAAGCTCTCGACCTTGTCGCGGTGGCGTTCCAAATCGTCAAGGGTCCAGCTCGCAGGCGGTCCGGGTGGGTCGGCGCAGATATGCTTCAGCCCGAGCTGTGCGAAAACACGGAAATCGTCGTCGTCCCGAACCGCGACCTGGGTTCCAACATACATGTTTTGAAATCCTCTCCAATTCAGTAATGTCGTATGACATAATATGAATTTTGAGAGGTGTCGAGTATCTTATTGCTGTTCGGCCAGCATCCGGTAGCGCCGCTGGCTGGCAAGCAAATGCGCGCGCATGGCCTGCCGCGCCCGCTCGGGCTCCTGATCCGCAATGGCCTCAAGGATCTCGATGTGTTCTGCGTGGACCTTGTCGAGGTAGGCGCGATCATGAGCCTCGGGCAGCGTCGGGAACTGCCCTCTGGGGATGGCGCGAGGCCCGAAATGCCGCAAAACGTCGACATAGAAGCGGTTATTCGTCGCCGCTGCGATCGCCATGTGAAACTCGTAATCTGCTTCAACAGTGGGGGCGCCATCTTCGATCATCTGGGCCATCTTGCGGTTGGCTGTACGGATCGCAGCCTCTTGTTCAGCTGTTCTTCGATAGGCCGCAATGGCTGCCGCTTCTCCCTCTGCGGCCATGCGAAATTCAAGCAATTCAAGGGTTTCCGGGATGCTCTTGATTTCTACCGGCGTTAACGAAAACGCCTTTTGTGCCGATGGATTGCTGACGAACACTCCCTTTCCCTGGATCGGCCGGACATAGCCCGCTGAGCGAAGATCCGCGATGGCTTCGCGAACAACGGTGCGGCTCACGCCGAAAGTCGCCTCCAGTTGCGGCTCGGTGGGCAACTGGTCGCCCTCTTTGAGCTTTCCTGATTCGATCTGGGCACGCATCTGATCGATCAACTGCTGTGCAAGTCTTTCTCGGCTCCGTCGCATTCTTAAATCCCAACCCCTCACAGCGCCTGTCGCAAATGCCCAGGGGCGGCTCTTGCCAACCCGCGGGAAGTTCTGTAAATCATAATACGACATACCGATGACATAATATGTCTTCTATAGTAGACCAGGGAGGAATTGAAATGAAGCATTTTCGTAAGGGGCTATTCGTTGGAGCCGCCATCAGCTTGCTGGCGCTGACTGCTTCTGCCGCCGTAGCCGAAACGCCGAAGGACCAACTCGTCATCGGCACGTCGCTTGCCCAGGTGTTGTCGCTTGATCCGCAGCAGGCGACGGAAGGCAAGGCCAATGAAATCATGTGCAATCTCTATGACCGTCTGGTCCTGGCGACGCCGGGGGGCAAGATCGCACCGCAACTGGCAGAGAGCTGGGCGATCGATGACAAAGGGATCACGTTCAAGCTCAGGGAAGCGGCGTTTGCCTCCGGTAATCCCGTGACATCCAAGGATGTTGTTTTTTCGCTGACGCGTCTCCTCAAGATGAACCAGGCGGCTGCGGCCAACCTGAAGCGAGTCGGCTACAATGCTGACAATGTTGAAAAGCTGGTGACGGCACCCGATGAGCGTACAGTGCGCATTGATCTTTCGGGCGAGGTTACCCCGGAATTGCTTCTCTATCGTCTCGCCATGGTGACTACCAGCGTTGTCGACAGCGTCGAGGTTGAGAAGCACGTCAAGGATAACGACTATGGAAACGCGTGGCTGCGCACGAACTCTGCCGGTTCGGGGCCCTTCACGCTCAATCGCTGGACACCCAACGAGATCGTCATCCTGGACGTCAACAAGGATTATGTCGGGGGCGAACCGAAGATGCGGCGCGTCGTTATCCGGCATGTTCCCGAAAGCCAGGTCGAGCGCCTGATGCTGGAGCGCGGCGACATCGACATTGCAAGCGCATTGAGCGCATCTGATCTTGCGACGTTTCAAAATAAGCAGGGATTCCAAATTCAGCGCGTGCCGACCGGGGGGTTCTATGTGCTGTCCATGAATGCCGGAAACCAATATCTGTCTCATCCAAAGGTCCGCGAGGCGATTGCCTACGGCATCGATTATGCCGGCATCGAAAAGACGATCATGGGGCCTTACGGCAGGGTGCGGACGGTGCCGGTGCCGCAGAATTACGAATATGCCATTTCGAGCCCTGACTGGCATCTCGATGTCGAAAAGGCCAAGTCGCTGCTGGCGGAGGCCGGGTTCAAGGATGGCTTTTCGCTATCTTTGAAGACGATCGCGCAGACGCCGCGTATCGATCTTGCTACAGCTATCCAGGCCTCGCTTGCGCAGATCGGCATCAAGGTCAATATCCAGCAGGGTAATGGATCGGAGATCATCGCGGCCCACCGTGCCCGCGATTTCGACCTCCTGATCCCGCAGACAGGCGCCTACATGCCGAACGTCCTTGGCTCGATGGAGCAGTTCTCCAGCAATCCGGACAATTCGAAGGAGGCAAACAACGCCGGCAACTTCGTCTGGCGCTCGGCCTGGGATATCCCCGAACTGACGAAGCTGACCGCAAAGGCTTCGCTGGAGCCGGATGCCAAGAAACGCGGCGAGCTTTATGTCGAAATGCAAAAGATGTTCGTCGACCTCAAACCGGCAGTGCTGCCGCTCTTCGAGCGTTATGAGCCGATCGTTCTTAATGCGCGCGTTAAAGACTATGTCGGCCACCCGAACATGACGACGCGACTTGAAGCCGTGACCAAGGCAGAAACCGAATAACCGAGGCAGGCAGCCGATCATGAAGGAATTGTCCACGAGTGAGCTTGGAAGGCGCGTCCTCCAACTCATCGTCAGTCTGTTCATACTGCTTTGCGTCACCTTCGTGATCGGCCGCGTCATGCCCGCCGATCCCGTCGGCGCAGTGGTCGGCGAGCTTGCCGACCCTGCCGCCTACGCGGCGATGCGCGCGCGCCTTGGGCTTGATCTGCCACTTTATCAGCAGTTCTTCATTTATCTGACGGGCTTGCTGCAGGGTGATTTCGGAACGGCAATCCTGACTGGCAATCCCGTTTCGAAGGATCTGGCGCAGGCATTTCCGGCAACGTTTGAGCTTGCCACCCTGGCGGTCATCATATCGACATTCATAGGTGTGCCGCTCGGACTTGCGGCAGCACTTTTCCGCGACAGCTGGATCGACAAGACGGCGCGGGTCGTGGCTCTCGTTGGTCATTCGATACCGGTCTTCTGGTTCGGTATCGTCGGGCTGGTAATTTTCTATGCCGGGCTTAACTGGGTCGGCGGTCCGGGCAGGGTCGATGTCTATTACGAGGGTATCGTAACCCCAAGGACCGGTCTGATGCTGTTGGACAGCCTGCTTGAAGGCGAGCCCGAAATTTTCTGGAATGCGCTCTCGCACATCATTCTGCCAGCCATCATCCTTGCTTACGCCGCGATGGCATACATCACCCGCATGACCCGCAGCTTTACACTTGAGCAGCTCAATCAGGACTACGTCATCGCAGCGCGAGCCAAAGGGGTCGGGCCGGCGAATACGGTGATCGGTCATGTTCTGCCGAACATTGCCGTGCAGCTGATCACCGTCCTTGCGATTTCCTATGGAAATCTTCTGGAAGGCGCCGTCGTGACCGAGATCGTCTTTTCATGGCCGGGGATCGGTCAATACATGACGAATGCGTTGATGATCGGCGATATGAACGCCATCCTGGCCGCAACAATCATCGTTGGCTTCATCTTCATGTTCCTCAACTTTGTAGCAGACATTGCCTATGCGCTGCTTGATCCGCGCACCCGGGAGGCCACGCAATGACCGACGCGCTTCACTCTCAAAGCGAGATCAGGCGGCCGCCAATCCCGGTCCGCATCGCCGCCTCGCTCGCTCGCGCCGGACGCCAGCTTGCCGACGAGCCGCTCGGTCTCTCCGGCTTCCTCATCCTCGCCGTGCTTTGCATCGTCGCAATCATTGCGCCGGCGCTTGCGCCTTATGATCCAAATGTCCAAATGCTGAGTGATGCACTGCAGCCGCCCAGCCTTGCACATCTTGCAGGGACAGATGAGTTTGGACGCGATATCTTCAGCCGCCTCGTCTATGGGACAAGGATCACCATTCAGACTGTTCTCTCGATATCCATAATTGTCGGCCCTGTGGGTTTGCTCATCGGCATCGTATCCGGCTTTTTCGGCGGTCGGACAGACGCAATCTTGATGCGTGCAACCGATATCGTCCTGTCCTTTCCCTCGCTGATCCTTGCCCTTGCATTTGCCGCCGCCCTGGGAGCGGGATTGAACACGGCGATCATCGCGATCTCCTTAACGGCCTGGCCGCCGATTGCCCGGCTTGCCCGAGCCGAGGCCTTGGTCGTCCGCAACGCCGATTACGTCGCCGCAGCCCGCCTTTATGGAGCGTCTTCCTTGAGAATATTGCTTCTCTACATCGCACCCATGTGCGTCCCGTCGGTGATCGTGCGCCTGACGCTCAATATGGCCGGCATCATCCTGACGGCGGCATCGCTCGGCTTCCTCGGGCTTGGCGCGCAGCCGCCGGCGCCCGAATGGGGCGCGATGATATCAAGCGGACGCAAGTTCATGCTCGATTACTGGTGGGTTGCCGTCATGCCGGGCATTGCCATCTTGCTCACGAGCCTCGCCTTCAACATCGCCGGCGATACGCTGCGCGATATCCTGGATCCGCGCCATGCAAGATCGTGAAACCTCAACAATCCTTTCCGTCCGGAATTTGAACGTGCGCTTTGGGCGCAGTTCAATACCGGCCGTAAGCGAAGTCAGCTTCGACCTGGGGCGGGAAAGGCTAGGAATTGTGGGCGAATCCGGTTCCGGAAAATCGACTACCGGACGGGCGATCATGCGCCTTCTTTCGCCGAGCGCCGCGATCTCGGCGGAGCGTTTCGATCTTGCCGGCAGTCCGCTGCTTGAAAAGACCGAACGGCAGATGGGTGCACTGCGCGGCAAGGAGATGGCGCTTATCATGCAAGATCCACGCTATTCGCTTAATCCGGTGCTGACCATCGGCAGGCAGGTGGCGGAGGCGGCAAGGCTTCATCTTGGCCTTGGTCGCGCTCAAGCGATGGAGAGTGCAAGAAGCATGCTCCAACGCGTCAGGATCAGTGATGCAGACCGCGTCATGGCACTTTACCCGCATCAGATATCCGGCGGCATGGGTCAGCGCGTGATGATTGCGATGATGCTGCTTGCCAAGCCGAAGCTGGTCATTGCCGACGAGCCTACGTCGGCACTCGATGTCAGTGTCAGGAAGGACGTCCTCGTCCTGCTCGACGAACTGGTGCGGGAAAATGATTCCGGCCTCATCCTCATCAGCCACGATATCCGCATGGTCGCGGCTTTCTGCCAGCGGATCCTGGTCATGTATGCGGGTCGTGTCGTTGAAACGCTCACGAGCCTCGATGACGCCCGGCATCCCTATACCCGTGGCCTGATTGCGGCGCTTCCCGACCCCCGTCATCCGGTCCGCAGACTGAAAGTACTGGACAGGAAGGCATTGGAAGCAGAGGCGGCGCAATGATCAGGATCAGCAATCTCGATGTTGTCTATGGTGCGGGCAAAACGCGCAACCACGTCGTAAGAGGGGTAGGCTTTGAGGTCGGCAAGGGCGAAACGCTTGGCATCGTCGGGGAATCCGGCTGCGGCAAATCAACGGTCCTGCGGGCTCTGGCCGGTATCGAGCAGGGATGGACGGGTTCAATAGAACTCGACGGCAAGGCAATCGGAAAGATCCGGTCGCGAAATGAGCTGAAGTGCGCTCAAATGGTGTTTCAGGATCCCTATGGTTCGCTTCATCCGCGTCATCGCATCGGGACGGCCCTGGCCGAGCCTCTCCGCTCGATGGGACACGGTGATGGCTGGTCTGCCGTTCAAAAGGCGCTACGGCAGGTGGGACTGCCCGACAGCTTTGCCAACCGGTTTCCCCATGAATTGTCGGGAGGCCAGCGTCAGCGCGTTGCCATTGCGCGGGCTCTTATCCTGTCGCCGCCGATCCTGCTGCTCGATGAGCCAACCTCGGCACTCGACGTCTCCGTTCAGGCCGAGATCCTCAATCTTCTTGCAGACAAGCGCGACGAGCATGGGCTGACCTATGTGCTCGTGAGCCACGATCTCGCAGTGATCGCGCACATGTGCGACAGGGTGCTTATCATGAAAGATGGTGCTTTCGTCGATGAACTGACGAAAGCCGATCTTCAATCAGGCGTCACCCATGCCGATTACTCACGCGAACTTTTCGAGGCAAGTTTTCTCTGATTCCGGCTCGACGAGCCGGCTATGCGCCGAATCTGTGCGCCGCGCCTTCCACCGGACTTGCCCAAACGGTGGCACCTGTTGCAAAGGCGGTCTCTCCTTCGGCGCGCACCACCATTTCGCCGATTTGCGGAACATCCAGATAGAGGATGGCATCGGCGCCGAGGCGCTCGATATGTCTAACCCTGCCTTGCCACGCGCCTTTAGCTTGGGAAAGGCGAATATGCTCGGGTCGGATCCCGTAGGTCTGGCACCCGAAGCGCTGCGCAATCTCGCCCGTATAAAGGTTCATCTTCGGGCTGCCGATAAAGCCCGCGACGAAGGGCGTCGCCGGCTTGCGGTAGAGTTCCATCGGGCTGCCCACCTGCTCGACCTTGCCACCGTTCAAGACGACGATCTTGTCGGCCATCGTCATCGCCTCGACCTGGTCGTGGGTAACGTAGATCATGGTTGTCTTCAGGCGGGTATGGAGTTCTGCAATCTCAAGCCGCATTTGGGCTCGCAAAGATGCGTCGAGGTTCGAGAGCGGCTCGTCGAACAGGAAGACCTTCGGATCACGAACGATCGCGCGGCCGATGGCAACGCGCTGCCTTTGCCCGCCGGAAAGCGCCTTCGGCTTGCGGTCGAGCAAATGGATGAGCTGCAAGGTCTCGGCTGCTGCGCGGACCTTGGCCTCGATCTCGGATTTCGGGCGGCGGGCAAGCGAAAGCCCGAAGCCGATATTTTCCGCAACCGTCATATGCGGATAAAGCGCATAGCTTTGGAACACCATGGCGATACCGCGCTTCGATGGTTCGGCGTCCGTGACATCCTGGCCGCCTATCGTCAGCATGCCGGACGTCGAGTCTTCCAGCCCGGCAATGATCCGCAGCAACGTGGATTTTCCGCATCCAGACGGCCCGACAAATACGACGAATTCACCGGAACGCACCTCCAGATCGATGCCCTTGATGACATCAAGGGCGCCAAAGCTCTTGCAAATCCGGGTGAGGGTGAGCTCGGCCATTTGCACTAACCTTTCACTGCGCCGGCAGTCATGCCTGCCACGATCTGCCTGTTGAAGAAGATGAAAACGATGAGGGGAGGGACCGTAACGAGCAGGATGTTCATGAAGAGCAGGTTGTACTGGCTCGTGTACATGCTCTGGAAATTATAGAGCGTCAGCTGCACGGTGACGTTCTCTTTGCCTGGCAGGTAATAGAGCGGGTTCGTGAAATCATTGAAGATCGCGATCGACTGCACGACAATATTGGTCACCGTCACCGGCTTGAGCAAAGGCAGGATCACCCGGAAGAATATCTGCCAAGGCTTTGCCCCATCGATCAGTGCCGCCTCATCGAGATCGCGGGGAATGGTCGAAATGAACGATCGGTAGAGCAAGGTCGAGAACGAGAGATTATAGGCGACCTGGATCAGGATCATTCCGGTAATGGTCTTGAAGAGGCCGATTTCCTGAAGCAGTCCGATCGTCGGAACGACAGCCGGTGGCATCATCAGTCCCATGAAGAGCGCACCCGAGGCAACGGCATTCCAGCGGGTTCTGCGGCGCTGCATGACATAGCCGACCATCGCCGAAAACAGTATCAGTATGGTGACCGAGACGACGGTGATCAGCGTCGAATTGAAATATGCCAGCACGAGCTGATAGTCGCGCGCCTGGAACACTGCTGCGAGATTGTCCCAGAACAGCCACTGTTCCGGGAGCGTGAAGTCGAGCCGGGATGCCTCGGATTTCGACTTGACCGCCTGGAGCGCAATGAACACGAACGGCAGCACGAAGATGACCGTGGCGAGAGCAAGTGCGATCGCGCCGCTCGTATAGGGCCGCATCTGTCTCATTGTTCGACCTCGCGCCGGTTGAGCCACACGGTAAGCGGTAGAATGATGATGGCGATCAGCGCAAACAGGATGACATTGCCCGCAGTCGACAAACCGTAGAATCCCGCCTGATACTGCTTATAAATGACCGACGCGATCACATCCGAGGAAAAGCCCGGCCCACCGCGTGTCATCGCCCAAATGAGATCGAACGACCGGAGGCCACCGATCAACGACAGCGTGATGACGGTGATCGTCGCCGGACGCACAAGAGGCAGAGTGATGCGCCAGAACTGCTGGAAACGTGTGGCACCGTCAATTCTGGCAGCCTCGTAGTAATCGGGGCTGATTGCTGCCAGGCCGGCGATAAAAATCAAGGTGGCAAGACCCACGCCCTTCCAGAGATCGACGAGCGCCACGGAAAAAAGAGCAAGCGCCGGATTGGTCAGCCAGCCTGGTCCGGGAATGCCGAGCGTTTCAAGCATGGCATTGATGATGCCCTTTGTCGGGTGCATCATCACGGTAAAGGCAATGCCGATGCCGATTGTCGATACCAGAACTGGAAAGAAAACGAGCGTGCGCAGGAAGCCTCGAGCGAAAATATTACCGGTCAGCAGCACGGCGAGCAGGAGCCCGCATATCGTCTTCAGTCCGGATGTCGTTAAGGCATAGATCAGCGTGTTGACGAGGCCCTTGACCAGAAACGGCTCGGAAAAGAACTGTCGGAAGTTCTCCAATCCAATGAACTCGGCGCTCGAAAGATCCCAACGTGTGAGGCTGAACCAGAGAGAAGACACCGTAGGGACGACAAACAGCACGCCGTAGACGGCTGCGGCAGGAAGAAAAAACCACAAGGGATAGGGCGATTTGCGTGAGCGGAGGCGTGTTTCGGTCATGTTTACCTCTTCGATCGGGTGGGCCTCGCCCGTGAAGGGCGAGGTCAGCTTTCCCGAAGGGCCACTACCAGTTGGGTAGACCGAGCTGCTTTGCCTGCTTGCGCACGTCATCGTCATAAAGCGCGGCCGCCTCGGCTGGCTGGCGGATGCCGGACCCGACCTCGACGGTTATCTGTTCAAGGGCCGGTCCCTTGATCGGCGACACGAATTCCAGCGCCGGCGTAGTCGCCTTCGCTTCGAAATAGGGGAGCATGTCCTTCACCGCGGGCGGGACGTCGGCCGGCAGCGCGCATCCGTCGACGAGGGACGGACCTTGGGCCGTGTTGGTTTCAACCATGATCTTGCAGCCTTCGACGCTTCCGGCGAAATCCACAAATTTCCGGGCTTCATCCGCGTTCTGGCTGGCGAGCGGGACATAAAGGGCAGGCGGCATCCAGACCGTTAGACCGTTCTTGGCCGCATCGTCCCCCGGCTGCGCGAAGAAGCCGACACCCTCAAGATTTTCCGGATAGTTCTGCTTCAAAGCGCCGACGGCAAAGGTGAGCATCGGATAATGGGCGGCTTCGCCTGTCGCCACCATCCTAAGGCCGTCGTCATAGCTTGCTGCACCGAAATCCTCGTTCATCAGGCCGGCGTCATGAACCTCCTTCAGGCGCTCGAAACCTTTCATGGCCGCAGGCGTCGTCGCGTATTTCGCCTTGTTGGCCGTATAGTCGTTTGCGAAGTTCGGCGCGCCTTGATGCAGGTTGTAATAGTCCGCCAGAACGAAGAGCTGGGAGGTCCAGGTGTCGCGATAGGTCTGGGCAACAGCGACTTTGCCGGCCGCCTTCACCTTTTCGTTGTTGGCCATGAAATCGGCCCATCTCTTCGGGACGGGCAGGCCGAGGTCCTGATAGATTTTTCTGTTGTAGAGGATCCCGCCAGCCATCGCCGTTCCGAAGGGAACGCCGTATAGCTTGCCGTCAGCGCGGACCACGGCCTTGAAGCTCTCGTCTACTTTTGCCTGCGACGAAAGATCACTGAGGTCGGCCAGCGTCTGTGCAGGTTTCAGCGCCTGCATCAGCGAGCCGGAATTGTACAGGAAGACATCCGACATCTCGCCTGTCGCCAGCCGCGTCTTGACGATGTTGTCGCCCTCGCCACCACCCGGCCGCTGCTCGATTTCGATCGTTACATCCGGTGCGATCGTCTCGTAAGCTGCAACCAGCGCCTCGGCGGCTGCGACGGTATCGGGGCTGTTATCGATCAGGAACGAGAGCGTCGTTTCTGCGTGCAACGGCCCTGCGGCAATCAGCGCTACGAGCGCCGACGCACCGGCAAGAATGACTTTGATGCGGTTTGTCATGACGTTCCTCCTCTGAACGGTTTGACGGTGGCAGGTATGCTCCTCAAAGATGGGGAAGAGAAAAGATCAGCTCATGTGTTCCCGCTCGAAGGACGGCTTCCCCCGTGACAGGCTCGCCGTTAAGCACCGGGTTCTGATGCCGTCGTCCGGGCCGGAATCGACCGACGCAGCCTTCTGGAAGCGTCACTTTATAGGTGACCCTGTTGCCGCTGCACTCCCATTGAGCTTCAATTCGACCTTGACGCACGTCATGATAGGCGGTGACGGGCGAGAGCGCGGCAATCGGCGCCGGATCGACGATGACCTCGGAAAAACCAGGTGCGCTTCGGCTTGGCGAGATGCCCGCGACGCTCTCAAACAGCCATTGGCACACGGCGCCATAGGCATAATGGTTGTAGCTGTTCATGTCAGGCTCGTAGATGGTGCCGTCCGGCGCCATTGAATCCCAGCGCTCCCAGATCGTGGTTGCGCCCCTGGACACCTGATAGAGCCAGCCTGGGACCTCCTCCTGCAGGAACACCTTTTCGGCAAGGTCGTCCATTCCGAGCTTCGTCAAGGCCGGCAGCAGGGCGGGGGTGCCTATGAAGCCCGTGCCGATCTTGTAGTCCGCATCGATGATCACCTGTCTGAAGTGCTGCTTGGCAGCCTCATGGTGCGCAGCCGGGATCAGGTCGTATAGGAACGCCAGCGCGTAAGACGTCTGGTCGTTATGTGCAATGCGTCCGGATGGTGCTATGAACTCGTGCGCAAACGCACGTCGAATTTCTTCAGCACGGCCCTTCATGCGCGCCTCCAGAGCCTGGTTGCCGAGGATCGCTGCGATCTTCGCCAGCAAGTCGGTGGAGATGAAGTGGTAGAGTGTTGCAGCGCAATCGTCGGCAACTGTCGGGCGCGGCTTCCGGTTGTCGCCGATCGGCTGCAGCCAGTCTCCGAATGTGAAGCCGCGTTCGCCCCAGCGGGACGGCGGGCGCACGATCGGGCCGTCCGATATCGACCAGACGAAGTCGACCCAGCGCACCATCGCATTCAGGCATTCGCAAAGAACTGCCCGATCCTCGTAATGCGTGTAAAGAACCCAGGGGATCACGACGATGGCGTCGCCCCAGCCGGTCGAACCGGCAAATCCCGGAAAGTTCTTCGGATGCAGGCGTGTCGGGTCGGGCGAAAAGTGGGAAATGGCACCATCCTCACGCTGATCGGCCATAACATCGCGCAGATATTTCCGGAAGAAGGTCTGGCTGTCCGTCAGCCAGCAGGCCGTTGCAGCAAACACCTGAGCGTCGCCTGTCCAGCCGAGGCGTTCGTCGCGCTGGGGGCAATCGGTCGGGACCTCGATGAAATTGGCGCGCTGTGACCAGATCGTGTTCTGGACAAGCCGGTTGACGAGCGCGTTGCCCGACTGGAAGCCGCCAGTCGGATTGGGCACGGAGGAGATCGGAACCGACGAGATTGTCAAGATACGTGCCTCGCCCGTAGCCGTCACTCTGGCATAGCGGAAGCCTTGAAAGCTGAAGTGTGGCGCGTAGGTCTGTTCGCCGTCTCCGCCCAGCGTATAGATCGTATGGGCTTCTGCGGTGCGGTAGTTGCGGTTGTCGAAGTGACGGCCAGGCCCCAAGACTTCCGAATGTTCCACGCGGATTTCGGCGCCTGCTGCCCCGCGGACCGTATAGCGCACATAGCCGCCGATGTTCTGGCCGAAGTCGTAGATCGTTCGCCCTTCCGCGTCGGTCCAACTGTCAATCGGAGCGATCGGCGGCAACTCACGGACCGGCGCTGTTTCGTGCGCGACGAGCAACGCCTTGTCGAATGGCAGCCTCACCGTGCCGTGAGTGTCGGCAAGCCTTTCTTCGCGCGCATCATAGGTCTCACCGAAATAGATGCCGGATTTGCGGATCGGCAGTAGCCCGCTCTGCCACGTGGTATCGGTTGAGACAATGACGCCATTCGGCCCGATCAGCTCTGCAATGGCTGCCGTTTGGTCACCCCAGCAATTGGGAATGGCCTTTTGACCCCACATGAGCGGAGACCGGTACCATCCGTCCGCAAGCCAGATCTCGATGCGATTCTGACCAGGCTTGATGAGGTCTGAGACGTCGTAGCGCTGATAGGCCAGGCGATGATCGTAGCTGGTCCAGCCGGGTGTCAGAAGGTCGTTGCCGACCCGTTTGCCATTGATGAAGCAGCGATAAAGGCCGAATGCTGAAATGAAGAGTTCAGCAGGCGTGTCGACGCCATCGCAGTTGAAGGTCTTGGCGACAAAACTTGCGGCCGTTCCCTGACCGCGATCCGACAGCGGCGCGATCATATCGCTGGTCCAGTCTCGTGAAACCAGATTGTCGCTGGCCGCCACCGGCTGAAAATTCATCAGATCCTCCACATCTTTTGTAGAACGTTCTTCGTATAACGTTCTACATTTCTTTCAGAAGCGCAATAGATATTTTGCGACCGGTCTGCCATGGTGATTTGGTGAGGCTTAAGGGCCTGCAGATCGAATCTGAGGATTTCATGCCAATCAAAGAGAAGTCGAAGCCTGCAAAGCGCGATCGTGTGACGATACGGACGGTTGCTGCGCATGCAGGCGTATCTGTCGCGGCGGTTTCGAAGGTCATGCGAAATGCATATGGTGTGAGCGAGAACCTTCGCGCCAAGGTGACCGGGTCGATTGAAGAACTGGGTTATCGACCGTCAAGGACCGCACGCGGCCTGCGCGGTCGTACGTTCACGATCGGGTTGCTCCTTGTCGACATACGCAATCCCTTCCTGCCCGAAGTCATCGACGGCGTGAACGGCGTTCTGGCGCCGTCGCACTACCAGGCAATGATCGGCGTCGGCGAGGGCCGCATGCAACTGGAGACCTCTCTTATCGAATCTATGATCGACTATAAGATGGATGGGCTCATCCTCGTCGCTCCGCGCCTTCCTACGGAAATCATTGCAGAATTTGCGGCACAAGTTCCGATCGTGGCTGTCGGTTATCATGATCCGAAAGCAAAGACCTTCGACACGGTCAACACCGATGACCAGCGAGGGGCAGAGATAGCGGTAGAGGCATTGCTGAAGTGTGGTTATCGCGACATCGAAATGCTCAGCCTGGGAGCTCGCGAAGGTCACAAGGTTTCCGTCGTGCGCCAGCGCGAAATCGGATATCGGCGCGCCATGCTGCGTGCCGGACTGAGCTCCTCAGCACCGATCAGCCACATTCCTGTCCATTCCCCTAAACGCGAGGAGGCAATGCGGGTGTTTCTGGCGCGAAGCGATCGGCCTCGTGCCGTCTTCTGCTGGAGCGATCTTGATGCGATTACGCTTTTGAGCGCAGCCGCGGAAATGGGCGTGCGGGTACCCGAAGACCTGGCGGTCGTGGGCTATGACAATTCGACGACCGCAGCACTCAGCCTGGTCAATCTGGCAAGCATCGACCAGTCGGGCAGGGAGCTCGGTGAAGCAGCGACGCGAACGCTTTTGTCAAGGATCGAGGGTCGTAGCGATCCGGAGCATCTTCTGCTGATGCCCTCGTTGGTCAACAGGAAGAGCTTAATGAGTTCTGGGTAACCCTGACGCTTGCCCGCAAATGGGTTAATGACGATGCTGCGGCCGTTGCGAGCTGCAGCCTGAACCATTCGTTTAAGAAGTCTGCCGAACCGCTTATTTGTAAACCATTTTCCGAGGTTCCTTCGAAGGAAATCCAACGCAGAATCTCGCTGCCCCTCGGCCGTTTCTCCTTTATGCGCAATGATGGATCTTTGCGGTCGCAGCAGTTGAAAAGCACCTATAAGGACGCAGCGGCCGACAAAGGTGCTGCGTGCACGGCGTGTTGCCGGGCGGCGAAAACGTCACCGACTGCGATCAGGACGGGGTTTTCGTAGCCGATCTCGCTGATGCCTTCGCCAAGACCTGCAAGGTTCCCGTGCCACTGACGCTGCGTCGTGCGGCTCACGTCGCTCATGATGACGGCTGGCGTTTCGGGCGACAGGCCTTCGGCGATCAGCCGGTCGGCAATGAGCGGCGCTGTTCTCCCGCCCATATAAAAGACGGTGGTCGTATGCGGATCGGCAGCGGTGGTCCAATCGACATCCATCGGCAATCCGCCATGGCGGGAATGGCCGGTGATGAAGCGTACAGACTGGGCATGCTCGCGATGGGTCAGCGAAATGCCGAGGCGTGAGGCCATAGCGCTTGCGGCCGTGATGCCGGGAATGACGTCGACCGGAATGTTTTCGCGATCAAGATGAGCGATCTCTTCGCCGGCGCGGCCGAAGATCATGGGATCGCCGGCCTTGAGGCGGACGACGCGCTTGCCCGCCTTTGCGAGTTTTACCATCATCGCGTTGATGTCTTCCTGGCGGCAGCTGCTGCGGCCGCCGCGCTTGCCGACCAGCATGCGCTTGGCCTCGCGGCGCGCGAGTTCCAGCACCTCGGTGGAAACGAGATCATCGAAAAGGATAACGTCGGCGGCCTGCAGCGCTCGAACCGCCTTCAGCGTCAGAAGCTCGGCATCGCCAGGGCCCGCGCCGACGAGCGTGACGCGTCCGGTTGTACTTGTTGTGGATTTCAAGCCCCGAGCAGCAAGCAAAAGCTGCGCCTCGGCCTGGTTGACAGCAGAACCGTCGAAAGCCATGTCGGCGAATTTTTCCCAGAAAAGTCGCCGCGCGGAAGCGGTTTCAAGGAGCCCGTTGACCCTGCCGCGTATCGACTGGGCAAGTCCAGCCCAGGATTTCAGCGTGCGCGGGAGCAAGGTCTCGATCTTGCGGCGGATGGTCTGGGCAAGAATGGGTGCTGCGCCATCCGTCGAGATTGCAACAACGACGGGGGAGCGGTTGACGATAGATCCGAACTGGAACTGGCAGAAATCCGGCTTGTCGATGACATTGACCGGAACGCCCGTCGCGCATGCCGCGTCGAAGAAGCGCCTGGCTTCAAGCTCGTCGTCGCAGTCGGCAATTGCAATGGCAGCGCCGGTCAGACCTTCCATCTGCCAGTGCCCCGGATGATGGATCAGTCTGGCCGCGGCGTGCTCGAGATTGCGGGCGAGAAGCGCCTTGAAGGTGCCGCTCAGCGTTTCGGCGTAGATTTCGACATGAGCGCCGCAGGCAGCAAGAAGTTCCGCCTTCCAGGCGCAGGCGTCGGAGCCGCCGGCCACCACGCACCGCTTGCCTTCAAGCGCCCAGAAGACGGGCAGCTTTGCAAGCGGCTCCATGCGGGCGGGATTGTCATTCCGCGGCTGCTGCAAGACATCCATCGATGATCCCCTTGATTTCGGCGCGGCACGAGCCGCAGTTGGTGCCGGCGTTGAGCTCTTTACCGACTGCCTCGACGCTGCGGCAGCCGCCGCGGACCGCCGCTACGATCTGATTGACGCCGACGGCGAAGCAGGAACAGACTGTGGCACCTGGGTCCGGCTTGTCAGCGCCCGGCCGGCCGGCGACAAGAGCAAAGCGCTTGCGCAAGTCGCCATGGTCGGCGGCAAGCTGTGAGATCGCCCAGCTGCGAGCGACGGCGACCGGTTCGCGGGCGAGGAACAGCGCAGCAAGCAGGCGCGTGCCGTCGAAGAAGGCGAGCCGCAGATCGCCGGATTGCTGATCCGCGTAGCCGAGCGGCTCGATCTCGGCAGGAATACCAAAGGTGCTGCGGCACCAGCCGCACCAGTCTTCGACCGCGTGGTCGAAGGCGAGTTCCAGTCGCCAGCCGCCATCTGCTTTCGCCAAGGCCCAATAGGCGGCGCCAAGGTTTTGCGGTTTGCCCGCCGAGACTGCAAAGCCGTAGCGGGCTGCCTTCAATGGCCGGGCGGCGACGGCGACGTTCTTGGAGGCAGGCTGGCCGGAGAACGGATCGGTGAGCGGGGCAACCACTGCGTCGATGCGAGCCTTGGCGGCAAACTGATCGTTCCAGTGCATGGGCACGAAAATGCTGCCGCGGGCCTGGCGTTCGGTGATCAGCGCGCGCACGACGGCCTTTCCCTGCGGGCTTTCAATTTCGACCAGACCGGCATTACCGATACCGATTTCCATCGCATCTCGGGGGTGTAGTTCGGCAAAGGGTTCGGCGATATGGGCGGAAAGGCGCGCACTTTTGCCAGTGCGTGTCATCGTGTGCCACTGGTCGCGGATACGTCCCGTGTTAAGCGTGAAGGGGTAGTCGGCGCTGGTGCGGTCGGATGCGGGCGGTTCGACCGGCACGAAGCGTGCCTTGCGATCGGGATGAAAAAAGCTGCCCTTCGCAAAGAAGCGGGTCACAGTCCTCTCGTCGCCGACGGGCTGCGGCCACTGAAAGGGTGTCATCGCGTCGTAGGCAGCTTTCTCGATGCCGGCATAGGCGCCGATGTCGAAATCGCGGTTGCCACTGTTTTCGAAGGCCGAAAGCGCGGCATGCTCATCGAAAATGTCTGACGGAGAGGCAAAGGCGAACGCATCGGCAAAACCCATGCGGCGTGCGACCTCGGCCAATTGCCACCAATCCGCGCGCGCATCGCCGGGGGCGTCGATGAAGGAACGCTGGCGCGAAATGCGGCGTTCGGAATTGGTGACTGTACCGCTCTTTTCGCCCCAGCCAAGGGAAGGCAGCAATACGTGGGCATGGCGGGCGGTGTCGGTCGTCTTGAGGATATCCGAGACGACGACGAAAGGGCAGGCCTTGATCGCCGTCTCGACGGCATCGGCATCCGGCAGCGAGACCACCGGGTTCGTCGCCATGATCCAGAGCGCCTTGATGCGGCCGTCGCCGACTGCCTTGAACATGTCGACGGCCTTCAGACCCGGCTTTTCGGCAATCGCCGGCGACTGCCAGAAGCGTTGCACGCGATCGCGGTCTTGTGCGCTCTCAATCGCCATGTGGGCGGCAAGCATGTTTGCCAAGCCGCCAACCTCACGGCCGCCCATCGCGTTCGGCTGGCCCGTCAGCGAGAAGGGACCCATGCCCGGCTTGCCGATGCGTCCAGTGGCGAGGTGACAGTTGATGATGGCGTTGACCTTATCGGTCCCTGACGAGGATTGGTTGACGCCCTGGCTGTAGCAGGTGACGGCCTTCTCGGTCGCCGCGAAGAGGCGATAGAATTCGCGAAGCTGCATTGCCGGCAAGCCGGTCAGTTCCAGGACCTCGTTGAAGGAGACACCAGAGGCGGATGCAAAAGCCTCGGCAAAGCCGTTCGTGTGTTCGGCTACATAATTCTGGTCGATGGCATTGGTTGCGATCAGGTGCTCGAAGAGGCCGAGGAAAAGAGCGACATCGCTGTCTGGCCGGATCGCTAGGTGCAGATCTGCGATGTCGGCAGTCATCGTCCGGCGCGGATCGATGACGACGACCTTCATGCCGGGACGCGCCGCCTTGGCGGCCGCCAGCCGCTGATAGATGACCGGATGGCACCAGGCGAGGTTGGACCCGGTAAGGATGACCAGATCGGCCAGTTCCAGATCCTCATAGGTCCCGGGCACGGTATCGGCGCCGAAGGCGCGGCGGTGGCCGGCGACGGAAGATGACATGCACAGGCGCGAGTTGGTGTCGATGTTGGCCGAGCCGATGAAACCCTTCATCAGCTTGTTGGCGACGTAATAGTCCTCGGTCAGCAGCTGGCCGGAGACATAAAAGGCGACGGAGTCAGGCCCGTGCTCGGCAATGGCATCCGAAAAGCGCTGCGCCACGAGATCAAGAGCCTCATTCCATCCGGCCCGCCGTCCCGCGATCTCCGGATGCAATACGCGTCCGTCGAGATCGATCGTTTCGGCGAGCGCCGAGCCCTTCGAGCACAGCCGCCCGAAATTGGCCGGATGGTCCGGGTCGCCCATGACGGACACATTGCCGTCATCTGCGATCTTGGCGATCACCCCGCAGCCGACGCCGCAGTAGGGACAGGTTGTCTTGATCTCTTCTGCCATCTATTCCGCCGCCATCATCAAGCTTTCGAGGGCAATGAAGAGCGCGCCGTCCTGGTTGCGGACCGGAATGGTCCGCACCGCGCCCTCATCGGCGCCAAGCGCCTTGCCGGTTTCGAGCGAGATGACCCAGTTGTGCAGCGGGCAGGTGACCGCCTTGGCATGCACGATACCCTGGCTGAGAGGGCCGCCCTTGTGGGGGCAGTGATCTTCTATGGCGAAGACTTCGTTTTCAGCCGTCCGGAAGACGGCGATCTTGCCCTGCGGCGTCTTCACGCAGCGCGCTCCGCGCAGCGGGATGTCGGAGATATCACCGATCGCAATCCAGTTCATGTTGATCTCCTTACTCTGCAGCCTGCGGATAGCCGATCGTCGCCATCGGCTTGAATTCATGCTTATCCTTGCCGGAAACACGCTCCGACCAGGGATCGACCTGGGCGAATTTCTGGCTGAACACGAAGCGGTCGAAATAGGCCTTGCGCTTTTCGGCATCGCCCATGATTTGGCGACGAATCTCATCGAGGCCGATGCGCTTGGCCCACTTGTAAATGCGCTCGAGATAACGTGCCTGCTCCCGGTACATCTGCGTCAGCGCAACGATATGCTCCAACGCTTCGTCATCGGTCTTGACGAGACCGAGGATCTCGGTGCCCTTGATGTCGAGACCGGCCGCACCGGCGAAGTGAATTTCGTAGCCGGAATCCACGCAGATGACGCCGACATCCTTGCAGGTCGCCTCCGCGCAGTTGCGCGGACATCCGGAGACAGCCATCTTTAGCTTTGCCGGCGTCCAGGAGCCCCACATGAACTTTTCAATGCGGATGCCGAGCCCGGTTGAATCCTGCGTGCCGAAGCGGCACCAGTCGGAGCCGACACAGGTCTTTACCGTGCGCAGGCCCTTGGCATAGGCCTGACCGGAGACGAAGCCTGCCTTGCCGAGATCGGCCCAGACGGCCGGAAGGTCCTCTTTCTCGACGCCGAGCAGGTCGATGCGCTGGCCGCCGGTGACCTTCACCATCGGGATTTCGAACTTGTCGACCACGTCGGCGATGGCCCGCAGCTCCTTGGAGCTGGTAACACCGCCCCACATGCGCGGCACCACCGAATAAGTGCCGTCCTTCTGGATGTTGGCGTGGACGCGCTCGTTGATGAAGCGCGACTGATAATCGTCGGCATATTCGTCCGGCCAGTCGCAGACGAGGTAGTAGTTGAGCGCTGGACGGCACTTGGCGCAACCGCAGGATGTCTTCCACTCCAGCTCCTGCATGACGGCAGGAATGGTCTTCAGCCCCTTGGCCTTGATCAGGCGTCGGACGTCGTCATGGCCAAGTTCCGTGCAGGTGCACATCGGCTGTACGGCGGCAGGGTTATAGCTATCGCCGAGCGTCAGCGCCATCAATTGCTCAACGAGGCCGGTACAGGAGCCGCAGGACGCCGACGCCTTTGTGTGGGCGCGCACGTCGTCCAGCGAGGTCAGCCCCTTGGCCGTGATCGTCGAGGTGATTTTGCCCTTGCATACGCCGTTGCAGCCACAGATTTCCGCGTCATCCGGCAAGGCTGCAACGGCCGCCATAGGGTCCAGTGGGGACCCTCCCTGGTAGGCCTGTCCGAAGATCAGCGTCTCGCGCATCTCGGAAATATCGGTCTGCTTCTTCTTGAGATCGTTGAACCAGGCGCCGTCTGCGGTTTCGCCGTAGAGCACAGTTCCGATGATCTTGTTATCCTTCAGCACCAGGCGCTTGTAGACACCAGCCGAAGCGTCGCGAAGGACGATCTCCTCGCGGTCGTCGCCGTCGGCGAAATCGCCAAGCGAGTAGAGCTCGATGCCGGTGACCTTGAGCTTGGTCGGGGTGTCGGAGTGAACGAAGGTCGCCGAGGTGTCGCCGCAGAGGTGGGCGGCGGCAACGCGGGCCATTTCGTAGAGCGGAGCGACGAGACCGTAGACCTGTCCACCGACTTCTGCGCATTCGCCGAGCGCCATGATGCTGCCGTCCGAGGTCTGCATGCCGTTATCGACGACGATGCCGCGATTGACCGCGATGCCAGCCTCTTTCGCCAGGCCGACATTCGGACGGATGCCGACGGCCATGACGACGAGCGTGGCCGGAATGATCCGTCCGTCGTCGAGCTCGATGCCCTCGACCCTGCCATCACCGATGATTGCCTTGGTATTGGCCTTGGTGATGACCTTGATGCCGCGCTCCTCGACTGCCCTTTGCAGCAGATAGCCGGCCGCAGGATCGAGCTGACGCTCCATCAGCGTCGGCATGACATGCAGCACGGTCACGTCCATGCCACGCTGGGCAAGGCCGGCTGCCGCCTCAAGACCGAGCAGGCCGCCGCCGATGACGATCGCCTTTTCGCGTGACTGGGCAGCAAGCAGCATTGCCTGCACGTCGTCGAGGTCGCGGTAGGTGATGACGCCAGGTAGATCCTTGCCGGGAACCGGAATGATGAAGGGCACGGAGCCGGTGGCGATCACCAGCTTGTCGTAGCTTTCGGTGACGCCGTGGTCGGAGGTCACGGTCTTCGCGTGCCGATCGATCGCAACGATCTTGTGGCCCTTGTAGAGCGTGATGCCGTGCTTGATGTACCAGCCGTCGCCGTGAATGATGATCTGCTCATAGTCCTTTTCTCCGGAAAGAACAGGAGAGAGCATGATGCGGTCATAATTGACGCGCGGCTCGGCGTTGAAGATTGTGACCTCGTATTGGCCTGGGGCCGTTTCGAAGAGGTGCTCGAGCATGCGCCCGGGCGCCATGCCGTTGCCGATGATAACGAGTTTTTCTGTCATAGTTACAAGTCCTTAGATTAGGTTGCCGCCACTGCAGGCACGGCGTGCCCCTGGCGTGACAGGTGCTTTACGGACAGGTGCATCCAGATGAGCGACGTCACGACGATCGCAAAGAGCAGCAGGAAGCAGCTGGACCAAAGGCCGGTGATGTCCTTGAGCAGGCCGAAAGCGATCGGAAGGATGAAACCGCCAAGGCCGCCCATCATCCCGACGACGCCGCCGACTGCGCCGACGCTTTCTGGATAGTAGGCCGGAATGTGCTTGTAGACGGCTGCTTTGCCGAGGCTCATGAAGAACCCGAGCACGAAGATGACGATGATGAAGATTGCTGGCGTGATACCAAGCGCAGGCCCGGTTCCCGATGGAGATGCAGCCGGTAGAGACAGGATGAGGGTGGCGGCGGCGGAAACGGCCAGCATCGCGTACATCACGCTTCTTGCGCCCTTCTTGTCGGATAGGACGCCGCCGAATGCTCTAAAGATGCTGCCTGGCACGGAATAGGCCGCGGCAATCATGCCGGCGATTTCCAGATTGAATCCGTAGACACCGACCAGATAGCGCGGCAACCACAAAGACAGGGCGACAAAGCCGCCGAAGGCGAAAAAATAATAAAGCGAGAAACGCCAGACCTGGATGTTCTTGAGAGGAGCGAATTCTTCGAGGAAGCTCTTGGAGGCGACGCCGCGACAGCGGCGGTCGCGAAAGGCCGGGTCGTCGGTGGTCGAAAACCAGAAGACGATTGCCATCGCCACAAGAACGAGAGCCCAGATTTCAGCAACCGCCTGCCATCCCCAGGCGATGAGCACGAAGGGCGCCGCGAACTTGGTAACCGCGGCTCCGACATTGCCGGCGCCGAAAATCCCGAGCGCGGTTCCCTGCTTTTCTGGCGGAAAGAACGGCGAGACATATGCGACACCAACTGCGAAGGAACCACCGGCGAGGCCGATCCCGAGTCCTGCGATCAGCATTTCTGTGTAGCTTGTTGCGTAGGAGAGCAGGAAAGTCGCTATGGCCGCTGCCACCATGGTGAGCGTGTAGACCAGACGACCGCCGTAGCGGCTCGTCCATATGCCAAGCACGATCCGGACGAGCGAGCCGGTCAACACAGGGGTGCCCACCAGCAATCCGAATTCTGCCTCGTTGAGGCCGAGTTCCTGTTTGATACGAACGCCTATAATCGCAAAGATCGTCCAGACGGCGAAGCAAACGGTGAAGGCGACCGTCGAAATCCACAATGCTCTGGCTGGCTCGCCAGCAGACATAGACTGGGGTTTCTCAGAAAAAGGCATGGCTTCTCCAGGGCCCGACAATGTCGTGCCAATCCATCGTTGAGAGTTAAAACAAAAAGCCGCTGGCCAGGTCGCGCACACACGAATGCGCGGGATATCCTGATCAGCGGCTTTGCCTGAGGCGCCCGTCTTTGGACGCCGAAACATGCGACCTTTCGGCCTCGTGATTATCAATGCAAGAGGCGTGCCAATTCGAAATCTAGGCGAATTTCGTCTTTTCTCTCCGCAAGTCAGCCTTTTTGGTCAGGATGACTAGGGCGAGACCGCCGGTTCCTTCGGCCAAAAATTATGCAATGCATAGAAAATAGGCGTCATGCTATGCCTGCTTTTGAGCAGCAATATACGCATCGACGCAATCGGGATCAAAGAGATTGCCGTCGAAAAAGCCATCCGGACCAAGCGTCATCGTGCCGCTGGAGCCAACTGGCGTTTCCATGCGCAAGGCGCCCTCAACCTTCGAACTTGCAGCCGGCATTGCAACGCCGAGCGCCTTTAGAGCATTGCGGTAGATATCCGGCCGGTAGGTGTTGCCGGCCACGTTCTGGTGGGCCGCGGTGTGATCGACGTGGCCCCAGCGGACCATCTGCGTGTAGAACCAAAGGGCGTGGCTCTTCCATGGAAACGTCGCCGCCTTGGCGTGCGGGACGAAGAAGTCGCTGACCGTCTGCGTTGCGTTGCGGCCAACTTTAAGCACGCCGGTGACGGATGGACGCAGCCACTCTGCCGGGCTGTTGATATAGGCCGGACCCGAAAGCAATAGGGCAAGCTCTTCATGATTGGCGGGGTCGGCGCACCAGACTGAGGCATTGTAAAGCGCTCGCAGGAGGGCCACGAGTGCGTCAGGATGGCTATCGCCCCAGCGACTGTTCACGCCCAGCACCTTTTCGGGACTGGATTTCCAGATCGCCGCCTTGACGGTTGCAAGGTGCGCGCCGCGTTTGAGGACGCCGAAGGTATTCCACGGTTCTCCAGCACAATAGCCGTCGATCAGACCGGACCTCAGCGCGTCACCCATATCCTGCGGCGGAAGGGTCACGATCTCGATCTCGTGGTCTGGGTCGATACCGCTTCCAGAAAGCCAGTAGCGCAATTCGTAGTTATGTCCGGAGTAGGGGTGTACGATACCGAAACGAAGCCTGTCGCCTGCCCGCTGCGAAATCACTTTTTTCAGTGCCGCACCGCTTGAGCGCGCATCAAGTGCATCGGCTGCGCCATCGTCGGCCATTTCCCGCCACAAGGCGCCCGAAACGGTGACGGCATTTCCGCCAAGCCCAAGCGCCATGGGTACGATCATGCGCGGCGCGGGGGCCATGAGACCGAGATTGCAGGCGATCGGCATGGGGGCAAGAATATGAGCGACTTCGAAATGGCCGACCGCCAGCCTGTCCCTGATCGTTGCCCAGGATCGCTCCCGCACGAGCGTGAGGGCCACTTCCTGCGCTTCAGCAAAGCCCTTCTCTTTGGCGACGACGAGCAGCGCGCTGTCGAGAAGCGGAACGAAGCCCGCGGTGATGTCATGCCTGTTCCTCATACGTCCGCTCCAGGATCAAGCAGGTTTGCCGCGGTGACGAGGCTTTGAGCGATCTCGACGACTTTCCTGTTCTGGTTCATAGCCGTGCGCCGCAATAGCGCGTAAGCTTCCTCTTCCGACAGCCCGCGGGTGCGCATCAGCAACCCCTTGGCGCGATCGATCAGTTTGCGTTTTTCCAACTCGCCGCGAGTTTCTTCCAGCTCTCGACTCAATCGCGCAAACGCATTGAAACGACTGATCGCCATCTTGAGGATGGGTCGGACCCGTTCCTGCTTCAGGCCATCAACGATGTATGCGGAAACCCCTGCCTCGACCGCAGCTTCGATCGAGGCTTCATCGGACTTGTCCACGAACATGGCGATGGGCCTCTTCACCGCACGCGATATCTGGAAGATGCTCTCCAACATGTCGCGGTTGGGGTTTTCGAGATCGATGACGATCACATCGGGATTGATCTCGGTGATGCGCCTGGCAAGACCATTCATGTCATCGATGATCGTGACCCTGTCATAACCGGCCTCGCGCAAACCGTCCTCGATGATGGACGCACGAATGCGGTTCTCATCAATGACCAGAACATTCAGACTGTTAGCTTTCATGAGGCCGCGCCACGGGTTACTGGCATTCATTCGCTACAGGCGCGCCGATGGTGCAGGAGCCAACGGACACGACGCCGCAGATGCGCGAATACAGCCACAAAATCAAGCAGTATCTTGGCTGCCTGATCTCATGCTCTGCCCGCACGAACGGGGTCCGTCCCTAGCCGAGTGGTCGAACACGGCACTGCACAGCGGTAATCGTTGTAAGTTACTCCGCGGCTTCAACGAAGCGGTGACGTTCGTAAAGAAACTTCAAAACGGCCTCGCGGCACTTGAGATAAGTGCGGTCCGAAGCGAGTTCGATGCGGTTGCGGGGCTTCTCGATCGGCACATCGAGGATTTCACCGATCTTGGCCGCTGGCCCGTTGGTCATCATCACGATGCGGTCAGAGAGCAGCACGGCCTCGTCGACATCGTGGGTGATCATCACCATCGTGTTGCCGAGACGTGCGTGGATGTCCATCACCGCATCCTGCAGATGGGCACGCGTTAGCGCGTCGAGCGCACCGAAGGGTTCGTCGAGCAGGAGGATCTTCGGCTCCATCGACAACGCACGGGCGATGCCGACACGCTGCTTCATGCCGCCGGAAATCTCAGAAGGCCGCTTGTCCTTGGCGTGGGCCATCTGGACGAGATCAAGATTGGCCATGACCCATTCGTGACGCTCCGCCCTGCTCTTTGAGCTGCTGAAGACCTTGGAAACGGCCAGGTTGACGTTTTCATAGACGGTGAGCCAGGGAAGCAGGCTGTGGTTTTGGAACACGACGGCGCGTTCGGGACCGGGCGCATTGACTTCCCGGTTTTCGAGAAGCACTGCACCGGCCGAAACTGGCGTTAAGCCGGCGATCAGGTTCAAAAGCGTGGATTTACCGCAGCCGGAGTGGCCGATGATCGATACGAACTCACCCTTGGCAATCGTCAGGTTGATGCCCTTCAGCACTTCGGCGCGCGTTCCGGCCCGGTCAAAATGCTTGTCGATATGGTCGAGCTTGAGATAGGCAGTCATGATCGTTCCTCTCAGTTGGCCGAAGCGCCGCGGGTGATCAGTCGGCCTGCGGCGGCCACCAGCTTGTCGAGCGCGAAACCGACGACGCCGATATAGGCCAGGGCGACGATGATGTCTGGCAGGCGCGACGAGTTCCACGCATCCCAGATGAAGAAGCCGATACCGACGCCGCCGGTCAGCATCTCGGCTGCGACGATGGCGAGCCACGACAGACCGACGCCGATACGAAGGCCGGTAAAGATGTAGGGCGCAGCCGATGGTAGCATGATCTTGAAGAAGAATTCGAAATGGTTGAGCCGCAGCACCTGTGCCACGTTGCGATAGTCCTGGGGGATATTGCGCACGCCAACGGCCGTGTTGATGATCACCGGCCAGATGGAGGTGATGAAGATCACGAAGATTGCTGAAGGATTGGAATCCTGGAAGGCAGCGAGCGACAGCGGCAGCCAGGCAAGTGGCGGGACGGTGCGCAATACCTGAAAGATCGGGTCGAGCCCGCGCATGGCCCAGACCGATTGGCCAATGACGGCGCCGATGACGACACCCGAGATTGCGGCAAGGCCGAAGCCGTAGGCGACGCGCTGCAGCGAGATGATGACGCGCCAGCCAAGCCCGATGTCCTGGGAGCCGTAGTTGAAGAACGGATAAGCGATCAGATCAAAGCTTTCCTGCCAGACCCGGTGCGGAGAGGGCAGTGAGGCGTCGGGCGACGAACAGAGCACCTGCCAGATGGTCAGAATGATCGTAAGCACGACAAGCGGCGGCACGATGCTGCGCGCCGCCACCATCGCAACGCCGCGGACATTGATCCGGGGCGCCGGTTGTCTTGCAAGGCGGACGACATTTGCGGCCTTCGGCGCAGTCTTTGCCGGTATGGGTTCTTTCTTTGCCAGGGCGGACATGAGGCGCTCCTCGTCGTGAACAAAAGGCCGGCGCGCCTGTGACGCGCCGGAGGTGGGGATCAGGATGCGGCCTTGATGGCAAGGCTATCGAGATAGGCGGACGGATTTTCCGGATCGAAGACCTTGCCGTCGAAGAAGGTTTCCTTGCCCCGGGACGGAGAAGACGGAATGTCGGCGGCGGCGACACCCAGCGCCTTGGCCGCATCGCGCCAGAGATCCTCCCGGTTGACCTGGTCGACGAGAGCCTTGATGTCGGTGTCAGGTGCGAACTTGCCCCAGCGGACGTTCTCGGCCATGAACCAGGTGTCGTGGCTCTTGAAGGGGTAGGAGGCGCCGCCTGCCCAGAATTTCATGTAAAGATCGGTGCCATGGGCGACACGGCCGTTGCCGTAGTTGATGTCACCCTTGAGGCGGCCGAGGATGTCCTTCGGCGGCACGTTGAACCATTGGCGCTTGCCGAGGATTGTCGCCATCTCCTCCTTGTTGTCCATGCTGTCGCACCATTGTTGGGCTTCCATCACGGCCATCAGCAGGGCTCTTGTGGCATTCGGGTTCTTCTCGACCCAGTCGGCGCGCATGCCGAGCGCCTTTTCCGGATGTCCCTTCCAGAGTTCGCCGGTCGTTGCTGCGGTAAAGCCGACGCCCTGATTGACGAGCTGCTCGTTCCACGGCTCGCCGACACAGAAGACGTCCATGTTGCCGACCTTCATGTTTGCCACCATCTGCGGCGGCGGCACGACGATGGTCGAGACGTCCTTGTCCGGATCGATGCCGCCGGCGGCAAGCCAGTAGCGGATCCAAAGGTCATGGGTGCCCCCCGGGAAGGTCATTGCGGCCTTCACTTCCTTGCCTTCGGCCTTCTTTTTTTCGAAGGCCGCCTTCAGCTTGGATGCGTCGAGCTGGACGCCGGTATCGGCATATTCCTTGGCGACGGAAATGCCCTGGCTGTCGTAATTCAGGCGGGCGAGCAGGGCCATCGGTACCGGCTGATTGTTCTGGGTCACCTTGCCCGTATGCATCAGATAGGGCAGCGGCGAAAGGATATGGGCGCCGTCGATACCGTTCGAAGCCCCGCCGAGAACCAGATTGTCGCGTGTTGCCCCCCAGGAAGCCTGCTTGGCGACCTCGACATCGGGAAGGCCATGTTTTTCGAAAAGCCCCTTCTCCTTGGCGACGATCAACGCGGCAGCGTCGGTCAGCGCGATGAAGCCGAGTTTGGCGCCCGTGACTTCAGGTGCTGCGGCTGCTGCAAAGGCGCCGGACGGAAAAGCTGTGCGGACTGCGCCGATCAAGGCAGCCGCGGCGGTCGTTTTCAGGAGGCTTCGGCGGCTCATGCCGGTCGTAAGGATCTTGTTCATGCGCTGGTTCCCCTTGTTGGTCGTCGCAGGAATTTTCGGAATAAAAAAACGCCGCCCGGAGATTGCGTCTGCGGGAAGGGAGAGTTCCCGGACAGCAAAGCCCGTGCGACGTCGATGTCTTTTGCAAGCGCTGATCGCGCGCTTTCTCGCCAAGATCGCCATTGATCCGGGCAAGATCACCCTTGCAAGCCGTGTGCCAGTTTTTGATGTGAACTATAGATCATTGAAACTAAATCAAGATCCGCGCTTTAAGCTCATATGCATAATTTTTGAGCTTATGATGAAAATGCTTATATATTATGCAAATGATGTTTCTCATGCGCAGATGGCTGCCAGCCTTTTGTGCAAAGCAGGAGAAATTAGATTTCGGCCACGTCCGGTGCAAAGGGCAGGGTGCTCCTAACCGTAAATCCGCGGACATACTCCACGAGCCGCGCCGGATCGAAAATGCGGCCGTCCATGAAGCGGTCGTAGTCGCTGTCGCCTTCGATGCGGATATCGGCGTCCTGAGGCGTGCACGCCTCGCCGAGTGCCGTCCTGTAAAGGTCGGGGCGATAGGCGGAAGCTGCCGCGCGCGCGCTATTCAGGCTGATTGACGCCTGTCCCCAGCGGACCATCTGGCTATAGATCCACAATGCCTGGCTCGGCCGCGGGTAGTTTGCAAAGCCGCCATGGAACATGAAGTAATTGTCGATGACGCGGCGGTTGCCCTTGGCGTCCAGGCTGAACTCGCCGGCAAGCACATATCGGATAATGTCGACGGGTGCCGCAATGTAGCGCTGATCGGCGAGTACCGCGGCCAAGGCATCGTGGTTGCCGGCATGGTCGCACCAGCGCGCTGCCGCATCGAGCGCCACGATCAGCCGGGAGACCGTTTCCGGATGGCTCTGTGCCCAATCCGGCCGCATGCCGACGACCTTTTCCGGGGCTGACGGCCAGATGTCCTGTTTTGTCGCAACGATCCGCCCGACGCCGCGCTCAGACGCCACCATGTTCCACGGCGCGCCGACACAGAAGCCGTCGATCGCGCCGGCGGCCAGAGCGTCGGAGGTGAGCGGCGGGGGGACGACGACGAGCTTCACGTCCTTGTCGGGATCAATGCCGCCTGCGGCCAGCCAGTAGCGGAATTCGTAATTGTGCGAGGAAAAGGGATAGGTCATCCCGAGTGTCGGCACCGGCTCGCCGGTTAGCCGCATCTGGTTCAGCACCAATGCAAAGGCGCGCGCGCTTTCGAGGGCGCCGGCTTTCTCGGAAAGACCTGCGGTTTTGCGCATCCGTTCGAAGAGGCGCGTCGAAAGGGTGATCGCGTTGCCGCCGCGCCCGAGCGAAAAGGGTGTGATGGTCGGCGAGGGGTTCGAGCCCAGTCCAAGCGCTGCCGCAACAGGCATCGGTGAGAGCATATGGGCTATATCGAATTGGCGAAAGGCCAGGCGGTCGCGAACATTCGCCCATGAAACGTCTCTGACGAGATCGAGGGTCAGGCCCTCCTTCTCGGCAAATCCGAATTCTGCGGCCGCAATCAGCACCGAGGCGTCGACCAAGGGAATGAAGCCGGCGCGAAGAACACGCGGGCCTTCGCTGCTGAGCCTTGAAGGCGCTGAGACACGCCCTTGCTGTGTGTCAATTCTCGTCACCGCATTCACTCCGCAGTCCTCCGGACAATCGATTGGCCGTGGCGGCGGGTCACATCAGCAACCCTGCGGCCGTCACGACGCTTTGTGCGATTTCGGACATCTTCTTCTTCTCGTTCATCGCCGTCTGGCGCAGCAGGGCGAATGCCTGTTCCTCCGAAAGGCCGCGCATCTTCATCAAGATGCCTTTGGCCCGCTCGACGACCTTGCGCTCTTCGAGCGCCGACTTTGCATCGGCGAGCTCCCGCTGCAGGCGGCTGAAGGCATTGAACCGGCTGACGGCCATATCGAGGATGGGTTTGACCCGCTCCTTCTTCAGCCCGTCGACGATATAGGCAGAGACGCCGGCATCAACGGCTGCTTCGATGGAAGCCGTATCGGATCGATCGACAAACATCGCGATCGGCCGACTGATCGTTCGTGTCAGCTGGAATAGGTGCTCCATCATGTCGCGGTTCGGGTTCTCGATGTCGATGATGATAACGTCCGGTTTCAGCGTTTCGATGATGCGCGCGACGCCCTGGACCTCGTGAATGACGGTGACGCGCGTGTGGCCGGCCTCCTGCAACCCCTCCTCGATGATCGAGGCGCGGATCGCATTTTCATCTATGACCAGAATTGTCAGGTCGAAACGGCTCATGCGCCGTTTATGACGCACCGCAATAAAACAGGCAAGTTAAAAGCCGCAAAATTAAGCATAAAAAACGGATGCACAAAAAATGCGCTTTCTAGAAATCCGCAACCTTCTTCAGGAGCTTCTCAATCATGCGCTCACCTATGGTTATGCCGGTCATCAGATGATCGAGCAGGCGCGGGCTATGGTGAAGAATGGCGATCTCGGCGAGATTCGCATCGTCAATCTGCAATTTGCCCATGGTTTTCACAGTGCGCCGGTCGAGGATCAGAACCCTTCCACGCGTTGGCGCGTCGATCCGACAACCGCAGGCCCGAGCTATGTGCTCGGCGATGTTGGAACGCACCCGCTCTATATCTCGGAAGTGATCCTGCCGCATTTGACGATCAAGCAGTTGATGTGCGCCCGTCAGAGCTTTGTCAAAAGCCGCGCGCCCCTTGAAGACAATGCCGTTACGCTGATGGAATACGACAACGGTGCTATCGCCACCGTCTGGTCGAGCGCCGTCAATGCGGGCTCCATGCACGGACAGAAGGTGCGCATCGTCGGCGAAAAGGCGAGCATCGAATGGTGGGACGAGCGGCCGAACCAGCTTTCCTACGAGGTCCAGGGAGAGCCGGCGCGCATTTTGGAACGTGGCATGGGCTATCTACCCCGGAGCAAGGATCGACGACTGCATCGGTGGCGGCCATCCAGAAGGCATCTTTGAGGCTGGGCAAACCTCTACCGGCGCTTCGGATTCGCCATTAACAAGGAGCACGGTCTTGCACCGGAGGGCATCGAAGGCCTGGCGTTTCCGGGGATCGATGCGGGGCTCGAAGGCGTGCGCTGGGTGGAAAATTGCGTGCGCTCTGCCGATGCCGGCGGCGTGTGGGTAGACTATCTGTAACGTTTTGACTATGCGCGCTGGCGGGGCGAACGCGCCATCAGCTGCGCATAGGCAATCGCCGAAAGCATGTTGGCGTGGTTTGCCTTTCCGGTGCCAGCAATATCGAATGCAGTGCCGTGATCGACGGAGACGCGGTCGATCGGAAGGCCGAGCGACACATTGACGGCCGTTTCGAAGGCAACGAGCTTGATCGGAATGTGGCCCTGGTCGTGATACTGGGCAATCACCAGATCGAAGGCGCCGTTATAGGCACGCGCAAAGACGGTATCGGCCGAAATCGGGCCAACCACGTCAATGCCCTTGGCCTGAGCCAGTTCGACCGCAGGCGTGAGAAACTCCATGTCCTCCGTGCCGAAGAGGCCGTTTTCGCCGCAATGCGGGTTGATGCCGGCAACGGCGATCCGCGGTTTCTTGCCAAGGCGGACAAAGTGGTTATGGCCAGCTTCGATCGTTGCAATGACGCGGTCCGTCTTGGCGCGCTCTATGGCACCCCGCAGCGAGACATGCGTCGAAACATGGATCGTGTTGAGGCGGTCAGAGGCAAGCAGCATGAACGAACTCTTCGAGCCGGTCAGATGCGCAAGCAGGCCCGTGTGGCCGTCGAAGTGATGTCCGGCAAGGTTCATTGCCTCCTTGTTGATCGGCGCGGTGACGATGACGTCCGCATCGCCCGACATCGCAAGCTCGACGGCGCGGCTGATGTAGCGAACGGAAGCGTCGCCTGCGACGGGACTGATCTTTCCGATTTCGGGAAGGCTGCCGTCAAGCGCCACCTCCTCGACGGCAATGGTTGATCCGTCTTCCGATGCAGATGGCCCGAAGCGCAGGTCGATGCCGGTCGTGCGGCAGGCGCGCTCCAGTACTTTGCTGTTGCCGACGATCACGAAATCGCGGCGCTCTTGTCTTGGCATTGCCGCAAGCGCCTTGACGATGACTTCCGGGCCAACGCCTGCCGGATCGCCGAGCGTGACTGCGACTTTTGCATTTTTGACCATCAGTCAAATTCCCTTTGAAAGGGCCGGCCTAGAAGGCGGCTTCATAGATCGAGCGGATGTCGTCGCGTGTCAGATCGCGCGGATTATTATCGAGCAGGCGGCGGATGGCAAAGGCATCGTTGGCCATCTGGTCGAGGCCGCTTTCCGGCACACCCAAACCCGACAGCTTCATCTCGATGCCGAGTTCCGCGCAGAACTCATAGGCGGCTGCGAAGACGGATTTGACCTCTTCCGAAGCGGGATGGCCGAGAGCTTCCATGACCGCCTTCGTCTTCGTCGGAGCGGACGGTGTGTTGAAGGCCAGCACATGCGGGAAGATCAGTGCGTTTGCAGCGCCATGCGCGACATGCCAGCGAGTGCCGAGCGGATAGGCGAGGGCGTGACCGCCCGCCGTATTGACCGGTCCCAGGCAGAAACCGCCATAAAGGGAGGCAAGTGACAAGCCAGCGCGCGCTTCTGCATCGGCACCGTCCCTGACAGCACGTGCCAGATATTTGCCAACGAGCCGCGTGCCTTCGATCGCGTAGATATCGATCATCGGATGCGCCTTGCGATTGGTAAACGCCTCCACGCAATGCGCCATTGCATCCACACCGGTCGCAGCCGTCGTGCGGGGCGGAACGGTAAAGGTCAGCGCCGGGTCGATGACGGCGATATCGGCGAGCATGTGGACGCTTTCGACGGCAAGTTTCGCCATCGTTTCAGGATCGGTCACCAGCGCGCGGATGCCCGCCTCGCTGCCGGTTCCGGATGTCGTTGGCACTTGTGCGAGCGCCACTTTGCGCGGCCCCTGAACCTTGTTCGGTCCGACGACCTCGCGCAGGCTTTGCGGCGAACCGGCGAGTACGGAGGCGAGCTTGGCAAGATCCATGGCGCTGCCGCCGCCGAAGCCGACGATGAGTTCCGCCCGGGCGGCGTTGGCGGCACTCAGCACCCTGTCGAGATTACTGATGTCGGGTTCCGGTGTGACATCGCCAAACACTGCGACCTCGCCTTGGATCGCGAGAGCATCGATGCGTGAAGCGTTGAAGGCATCCGAAATCACGAGCGTGCGGTGGTAGCCTTTCTCTGCGGCCCATTTGCCGAGTTTGCCAGCCGTGCCGATGCCGAACTCGATGATGTTCGGCCTGATGGTCGTGATAGGCGAACCCAGACTGGCCATGAAAGCGGCTCCTCCCTAACAGAAACGGCCGATCGCCGTCAGTGATGTAAAGTTGTTATATCAGCTGTACGTTTCTGGCAAGAAAAATGCTCAGACACTCGAAAGATCATGAAAAGTCTGGATGGGCGACGTCGAAAATGGAGCGCGCACAAACTACATATCGATTTGATTTTGTTTAGTAATGACAAACGGCGTCGGCGCCGGTGCCGTGCGGGCACTATTGGAAAAGCACCCCTGCGGTTTGAACGTATATTTGTCAATTATCGACGGTGACTTGACTAGCCGAGTGCCTCAGCCGGAAGCCGGACATATTTGATTGCCCGACGATAATAGGTATAGGCGATGTGCAGTGTTCCGTCCGGGCCTTCAACGATTGAGGGATAGGAGAATTCGCGATTGAGCGAATCCTTGGAATTGTTGCTCAGGCAATAGCCGTCGCCGGTATCGAGATCGGCAAGGCGATCGAAGTTTGCACCGCCATCGTCCGATACGGCAAGGCTGAGAGGCGCGCGCGGCACGCCCCATACTGCCTTGCGGCCCGATGTCACCGCCGCAGCGGCGTCCGTTTCCATCTGATCGCTTTCGATCTCGTCGTAAAGCGATCTGCGTCGCGCGTTGGAAGTCTCGGCATTGCTGTGGTTGTAAACCATTGCAATCCTGCCGTCCTTCAGCAAAACAGCCTGGATGGACGAGTTGTTGTTCGGCAGGTTGATCGGACGTGGACGAGACCAGCTTTCGCCGTCGTCTTCGGACGCAGCCGAGAGGACGTTCTCCGAAAAGCGGTTGCGGAAGTAGGCTATCATCCTGCCTTTGCCAAGTGCCAGAATGTTCATATGGACTGCGCCGAGGCTGTCAGGAACGTCGGTCATCATCCAGGACTTCCCCTGATCGCGGGAAATCAGCACGCCTGCGGTGTCTGCATCGCCACTCCAGCGTTGACCCGGCAGACTGACGCAACGGAATGCCGGCAAAAGCCAGTCTCCTTTGGAGTTGACCACGATCGGTTGCCGGACGAAGGTTCCAGGCAGATCGCAAAGAAGCCGGACCGGCCCGAAGGTTTTTCCGTCGTCGTCGGATACTCGACATTTGACAACCGCGCCATCCTGATCGCCGGAGGTCTGCGATGTGTAAAGCAGCCACACGATCTTGTCAGGGGCCTTGAAAATCAAAGGGTTCTGCTCGGATTTTGAAGAATCGTCTGAAAGTTTCTGCGGCTCTGACCATTGCGTGGAGCCCGGGGCGAGCTTCGACATGTAAACCGATATGTCACCCATGCCCTCCATCGTGCCGCCGAACCAGACGCAGCTCAAGGTCCCGTCGGGGAGAAAGGCGAGGTTGGCGGCATGATTTTGGATGCACGGCGAGGGCAGGTAGGCGTCTGCGCGGCCAGCGTGAGCGGAATTCGGCTTGATGAGGCCGGTCATCAATGCGGGGACCTGTTGTGGCGGCAAAGCTGTCAGGCTCATGATGTTCTCCTTATGGCAGCTGCGCGTAGTTTTCGGACAAAGCCGCATACTCGGCGTCATTGAGCGCTACCAGTGGCGGACGCGTGCGCTTCCACGCGCTGACGCCCGTCTTGAGGCCGACCATCGCCTTGATCGCCGGGATCTGCACATAGGAGTTCGAAAGCGTGCGATAGGCATTGATACGGTCTTGCGCCACATGGACCTCTGCGGCGCGTGTCGCGTCGTGAACGTGGTCATAGACGGTGCGGAGCGAAGAGGCGACCAAATTGGACGTGGCCGTAATACAGCCGGCACCACCTGCCTTCAACAAAGGCAGCAGCAATGGGTCTGCGCCGCAGAGCACCGAAAAGCCGGGATGGGCGGCGATGATTGCCTGCATGTTATTGAAATCGCCTGCCGATTCTTTGATGCCAACCACGGTTTCGGGGAAGGCGTCGACCAGTCTGCCGATCAATGGGATCGAGATCGGAATCCCGGAGACCTGCGGGATATGATAGAGAATGACGCGCAGGCGACTGTCGTTCACTCGGCTCAGAATCTGCAAATAAGCATTGAAGAGGCCATCGTCCGATACGCCCTTGTAGTAGAAGGGAGGCAACATCACGACCTTCGTCACTCCGAGTGAAAGCGCATGATTGGTGAGCTCGATGGTTTCGGGAATGGCGGCAACGCCGGTCCCCGGCAGAAGGTTTTCGGCTGGAATGCCGGCTTTCAGGGCCGCTTCAAGAATGGTGCGCCGTTCAGCGATCGAGAATGAGTTCGCTTCGCCCGTCGTGCCGAGAAGCGCCACACCGTGACATCCCTCGGAAAGCAGACGTTGGCAATGCTCGGTGAAAAGGCCAAGATCTGGGCTGCTGTCAGCGTTGAGAGGCGTGGTTGCGGCGCTGAAGACGCCTGTAATTTTATGATTGCTCATCTCTTCCTCCTCGTCAGAGCGACAGCGCATTTATGCGTTTTTTGCCCCAGTGTTTTCGTTCATAGGATAAGTTGTTGTCAATCTTACAAGCTCTGTGTTGCTGCGGAATTAAGCATAAGTGACTGTTATAACGTCATAAAAATTCACATCAAGAATTTTGAAGCCTGAAATTCGAGTTTTTAATTGACAGATTTACATTGTCGCGCAACTCTGCGGCTCATTCCATCGCGCTGGCTCGGGGAGGGCTTTCGAGGGCGCATTGAATGCTCATGGGAGGAGCAGATGACAATTCGCGAGCACCAGACTGTCTCACAAATTTCGCGCCGTGATGCGCTGAAACTCGGCCTCGCGGCAGGCGTCGGCCTGACGATGTTCGGCATGAGCGCACGTGTTGTCATGGCCGAGGAAGGTCAGGTTCTGAAAGCCATCAATCCGGCTTTCGACCAGGATTGGTCGCCGCTGCGCGGCGGCGGCAGAACCTTCCGCTGGAATTCTTTCTGGTGGGCATCGCCGATGTATTTCGACACAGAAGGCAAGTTGCAGCCTTATGTATTCACGAGCTGGGAATCGTCCGACAACAAGGTCTGGACCTTCAAGATCGATCCGAAAGCTGTTTTTTCCGACGGCAGCAAGATCACGTCGGCGGATGTGAAGGGTTCATGGGAAGTGGCCTCGATGCCGAACACCAAGAGCCAGCGCGCCGACCAAGTGCTGAGCAAGGTGCAAGGCTACAAAGAGATCGGAGCCGGTTCCGGCACTGAGCTTACCGGGGTTGCAACGCCGGATGAAGGAACGGTCACTGTTACGCTCACGCAAGCTGACCCGATTTTCTTCATGCGCCTGGCAAACCATATTATTCCGGTGACCAAGGCGTCGCAGTCGAGAGGCAGCGACGGCGAGGAGATTGCCGACTGGTATAAGCCGGACAACAATGCCGTCTATTCGGGTCCTTTCAAGCTCACGAGCATCGACATCGACGCAGGGACTCTGACATTTGAGCCGAACGAGAATTTCTTCGGTGCGAAGCCGAAGCTTGCTCGCATCGAGATCAGCTCGATCGAAGACAACGTGACGGCGACTTCGCTCATCAATTCCGGTGAATACAACGTCCACACGGAACTCGTCACCTCGACGATTATCCAGGATCTCGGCCCGGAGTTTTCGGCAGGCCCGATCATTCCTACGAGCCAGCACTTCTGGTTCAACACCTCGCGTGCACCGATGAACGATCCGAAAGTGCGTCAGGCACTGATCATGGCGGTTGATCGCGACGGTCTTTTCAAGGCGTCTTATCCGGATGGACCGCACAAGAAGGCAGACCAGATCCTGAATTCCGTGCCAGGTGCGGACGGCTCCGGATTCGAACCCTATCCCTTTGATCCGGAAGGCGCAAAGAAGCTGCTTGCTGAATCGAGCTATGGTGGTCCCGAGCGGCTGCCGAAGATCATGTTCGTCGGCGTCTCGGCGCCCGCGATCCAGGCAGCTGCCCAGTTCATCGCGGAACAGTGGCGCCAGAACCTCGGCATTACCGCAGTCGACATGAAGCCGCAGCAGGACGCCTATGCCGGGCCCGACCAGAACTCGGTTCAGATTTTCCGCGACGATGTCGGCACGCGCGTCCCGGATGCCGTTTCCTATCTTGCCGGTTCCATCGCCTCCACGTCCTCGAACGCCCAGAACAAGCTCGGCGGTTACAAGAACGACAAGGTGGACAGCCTGCTTGCCGAAGCCGCGACCAAGGCTGCCGACGACCCGCAGCGCGTGAAACTGGCGCAGGAGGCTCAAAAGGCGTTCCGCGACGATTGGGTTTTCATTCCATGGTATTCTCAGGCGATGTCCCGCTGGGCGACGAAGGAGGTCAAGGGCATGGAGAAGAACCTCGACTGGCAAGTCGTTGCACCATGGGACATTTCCATCGGCCAAGCATGACGGCTTTCGCCGATCTTTGTAGCTGAACAGCAACCGCGAAGACCATAAGGCCTTCGCGCATGTTCAAGCAGAAGGCGCGGTTGTCCGCGGCGACCCCTGTGAAAACTGCGCCGAACAACAGGTGGAGGTGGCTTTGTTTCGCTACGTGTTAACGCGGTTTGCCATCTGGATTCCGTCCGTCCTTGTCGTGATGATGGCGGTTTATGCGATGGCATTTTACGGTGCCGGCGATCCGATCAAGCTGATCTTTCTTCGTGCACCGGGCGACGTCGCCTATAATCCGGAGCGTATCGAAGCCATTCGAGAGAGCGCCGGCCTCAACAAACCATTCATCGAGCAGTTCGGCTTTTACATCTGGAACCTGCTGCAT